>CAIYZV010000527.1 GCA_903930765.1 uncultured Pirellula sp. | reverse complement strand
TACCATGATTCGACGATCGATCAATCGACGAAATTTTGTTTCTCGAGGGGGCGCGTTTGGAATAGCGATGGCGATCGCGGCGGGTGAGACCGCGAATCATTCCAAAATGGTGTTCGCTATCGACCCCTTTGATCGGCCGAAGCCTGGGAGATTGCGATTAAGTCTCGCGGCCTATTCGCTTCGAGATCTCTTGAAAGGGAATCGTGATGGTTGGGACATGTTTCGCTTTGTCGACTACTGCCATGAACTCGGTGTCCCCGGCGCGGAACTTACCAGTTACTATTTCCCAGCCGATGTAACGACGGAGTACTTGAATCAACTCAAATCGCATTGTCATCGCCGGGGAGTGACCGTCACCGGAGGTGCCATTGCGAACGATTTTTGCCAATCGGATCCTGCCAAGATTCGCAAGGATATCGAGGCTACCAAACTTTGGATCGATCGCTATGCGATTCTGGGTGCGAATGTGATCAGGATTTTTGCAGGGAGTCAGCCCCAAGGGGATTCGTGGGAGAGCACCATCACGAGGTGCGTTGCCGCGGTCGATGAAGTCGGCGATTATGCGGCAACTCGAGGAATGTACTTGGGCGTCGAAAATCACGGTGGGGTGACCGCCAAAGCGGAGGGGCTTTTGGAGATCATTGAGCGGGTAAAATCCAGGGGCATTGGAATCAATCTGGATTCGGGGAATTTCAGATCCAGTGCCGATCCTTACGCCGAATTGGCTCGAATCGCCCCCTATGCGGTAAATGCGCAATTGAAGGTTGAAATGTTCCCGAATGGCAAGCAAGAATCGGCGGATTTGCCGAGGGTCCTTCGACTATTGTCGGAATCAAGCTATAGTGGCTGGGTAGCTTTGGAATACGAAGCCGCCGAGCCTCCGCTGGAAGCGATTCCAAAGTGGGTTCAATCGCTGAAAAAGCACCTTCGAGACATGGATTCGTAGCTTCAACGGGAAACTCGTTTTATGGCCGCAAGCAGCTTGACGAACGCCAACGACTGGGGAGATGGCCACGCCGGTGGTCTGATCTCGATCGGAATCGTTGAGACCAACGGTTGGACGGCGGGGATGGTTGTGTGCGACGCGATGTGCAAAGCCGCGAATGTCACAATCCTTCAAGCGGAGTGGAACGACATGCTCGGGGCCGTGATCAAGATCACCGGTTCGCCCAGCGACGTTCAGTCTGCAGTGGAGGTTGGTTCCAAGGTTGCCAAGGGGATGGGGCAGGATCGAGCGGCGCATTGGATCCACAGTCCGGATCGAGATGCCCTGCGAGCGATCGTGAGCCCCTCGGAATACAATGTCCTTATCGAACAGAACGTCGTCAAAATACCTCGATCGGAAGAAGAAGTCATGTCGAATGCCAGCAACGCCAGCCAAGCGCTAGGATTTATTGAAACCCAAGGATTTACGGCTGTCTTTGAGGCAATCGATACTGCCTGCAAAGCTGCATCGGTGGAGGTCGTTGGCAAAGAGAAGCTCGGCGGAGGCTACGTTACCGTCGTGGTGCGCGGGGATGTCGCTGCTGTGACCGCCGCCGTCGAAGCAGCCAAACCCAAAGTTGAAGGGCTTGGTAAGTTGATCGCATGCCACGTGATCGCTCGCCCATCGGCCGCGGCGCTCGGGCTGCTCCCAAAGTAAGCACTGCAACCTCAGTTGGCTACCCATGCGATGAGCCTCGAATTGCGATTCAAGCGATTGGCGAGCGGGCGTCAAATAGCCGGCCGATGATTCGATAACGCTTTCAATTCTTAATCCCTGCGTCATCGATGTCGATGACGCGCTATGAAAACGATCCCGTTGCGGAGGACGATGTGACCGAGATCAAGTTTACGAAGATGCATGGTGCCGGAAACGACTACGTCTACGTGGACGGCTTCACTCAGAAACTCCCTATTGACTTAGAGCAACTCGCCGTCGCTATGTCCCACCGGCGGTTTGGTGTCGGGGGAGATGGAATCATCGCGATTCTGCCATCCGATCACGCAGATGCTCGGATGAGGATGTTCAATGCCGATGGCAGTGAGTCGGAAATGTGCGGGAACGGAATCCGCTGCGTTGCGAAATATGTTCACGATTCAGGGATCTCTCGCAAGCCTTCCTTGACGATCGAAACGGGTGCGGGTGTGCTCAAACTCGAATTGCAGGTGCGAAACGGGAAAGTTGACCAGGTCACCGTGGATATGGGTAAACCACGATTGCTCGCGGCAGAGATCCCGACCACGTTGGAGAGCGCGGACCAGCAAGTGGTCAATCACAAACTGGAATACAAAGGGCACACATTGTTCGGTACGTGCGTTTCCATGGGGAATCCGCACTGCGTCATCTTTGTTCCCGAAGCGACCGATGAGTTGGTGCTGGGGGTAGGCCCACTCATTGAAAAGGACGAGCGGTTTCCGAAAAGGACCAACGTCGAGTTCGTTGAGGTGCTGGCCAGCGGCGAAGTTCGCCAGCGGACGTGGGAACGTGGGTCGGGAGAGACGTGGGCGTGTGGAACCGGTGCCAGCGCTGTGTGTGTGGCTGGCGTTTTAACCGGTCGGACCGATCGCAAGATCCTCAATCATCTGACCGGTGGAGATCTGATGCTTCATTGGGATGAAGCAAACGGGCATGTCTTCATGACGGGACCCGCCGTCGAAGTATTCACTGGTACTTACAACTATCTGTAACCATTGGCCAAGTTGAACGGAGTCGGATGGGTGTAGCCATGGGGTTGAACAAACGAAGGATTCAATCGTACTCGATTCGAATGCTGGCCACGTTTTTAGGCATGACCCTCAAGGCGTGGATGCGGACGGTGGATACTCGCATCGCCGACTACGAGCCCAAGAGCGATGTCGCGCTCCAAGGCTTCGATCGCCCCGCACTTTATATCCTTTGGCATGAGTACATTTTGCTCCCGGCCGCGACCCGCCGTGGGAGCGATATGACGCTTCTGGTCAGCCAGCATCGAGATGCGTTTTGGTTTAGCGAAATCGTCGAGAACTTTGGGTTCCAGACGGTTCGCGGGTCCACCTCGCACGGTGGAATCAAGGCCATTCTTCAATACCGAAAAGGACACAAAGATACGAGTTTGGTACTGACACCCGACGGTCCGCGAGGCCCTCGACGTCAGATGTCGCCCGGCTGCATCCAACTATCTTCGTTGCTGCAGATGCCTTTGATCCCGGTAGGATGCGGATACCACAGTCCCTTTCGATTGAGGACTTGGGATCGATTTGGTTTGCCTCGAATGGGTACGCGAGCTCGAATGATTCTCG
>CAIYZV010000526.1 GCA_903930765.1 uncultured Pirellula sp. | reverse complement strand
CGTGCCATCTGTGTCATCCGTGGTTCCTTCCCCAATCTTCATTCGGCTTGAACAGACTGGAACGCTCGAAGAAACCCTGGTAAACAACGCTAACCCAGGGGGAACAGGAAGAAAAAAGCGGATGGGGAGGGATTCGAACCCACGGTAGGGAAACCCTACTCCGGTTTTCAAGACCGGTGCATTAAACCGCTCTGCCACCCATCCATTTTTAAAACACCAACGATTTTGTTGGTCGCTCAAGGAAATCTCCTTGAGCGTTGAGCGAAGGGAAGATGGGATCGCATTGGCGCCCTACCCCCTCAGGCCTCCGATTCTACTCGGACTCCCCTCATCCCGCCATATCATCCATAAGGGAGGAAAACCCATGGTTTTTGCGAATACCATTTTTTGGGAATACCGCAAAAATGCTTTCGGGTAAACTAGCGGCCGCCGCCCGATAAATCCTCCTCCCAACGCCCTTCGTCCTGACTACGCATGTCAAAACACTGGACCGACGAAAACGCATCCCAAGAACTGGTGAACGCTTGGATTCACGGCATCGGATTCCTCCTGAGCATTCCCGCCGGATTTGCGCTCGCGTACCTCGCCAAAGAATACCGTCCATCCATGATCATCGCCTGCGCTGTCTACGGCGTGAGCTTGTCCGCGATGTACCTTTTCTCAACCCTTTCCCACGCCGTCCGCGACCCCGAACGTCGACATTTGGTGAGGTCGCTCGATCAAGGAATCATCTACACCCTTATCGCAGGAACCTTTACGCCGTTCATCTGGGGGGAGATGCAAGGCTGGCCGAGGATAGCGATGCTACTCCTCGTATGGTTTTCTGCCGCCTTGGGATTCTACTCCAAGGTCCTTGCAAAACATCGGGTCGATAACATGACGGCACTGACCTATGTGCTCTTGGGTTGGGTGCCGGCAATTGTCCTTTTCTGGTCGGTTTCCACGATCTGTTTTGCATCCATGCTGTTGGGTGGGATTCTTTACACCATCGGTGTCTTGTTCCTTCAAAACGATCACCGCAACTGGTACTTCCACCCGATATGGCATGTCCTGGTTATCGTGGCCAGCGCGTGTCATTACCTCGGGATCGCATTCTTTGCGGTCCTCCAATGGGATCGATGAAAAAAATCCGCCCATCCCATTCGCCTAATTGGTAACTTCGTGCACCCCAATCGATTCGATGATTCGATAACGCCGATCGGGTTTTAGCTGTAAGTACGATTCCCGTTTCCCGGTCGGCCAAGCGATCTCGACAGAATCGATCGATTCAATCGCCCCTAACCCGACGTGCACGATCCGCTCATTGGTCCCATAAAACCCATCCCCCACAGAAACAGGGACAACCCACGCCTCCGCGCCACTGCGAACGTGGACCATCGCACCGATTGCATCCCGTTCCGAGATGGTCCCCACGATCTCAAACTGAACATGATGATTCTTCGTCGCAGGAGAATCGTTTTGGAGCAAAGCCGATGGTCGATCGAGATGGGTGATCGCAAAATCGAGTCGCCCATCCCGATTAAAATCGATCTGCGTCAAGGAACGTCCGACATTATCAACATCGAAATAAGTTCCCGGACTCGGTTTTCGCAACCAATCAAACTTGCCTCGATTGCTGCGAAGAACTTGTGGAGGCATCTGCCAAGGGGTCAAAAAGTCGATGTGACCATTGACCGTGATGAAATCTAGCCAGCCATCATTATCCAAGTCGGATAATTGGCATCCGAAACTGAGCCACTCCAACGTCGGTTCTCCTAGCCTCGAAGCGCGAGTACCATCCACAAAGACGCCGGGAGAGGTCTGCAGGTAAAGCGTGCTTACTTCGTACCTAAAATTGGTGACGACAATGTCCAGCAATCCATCTCGATTCTGGTCCCCGCACGCAACACCCATGGAGGCTTGTGAGCGTCCTAGCGAGTCGACGGCAACTCCAGCCCGCATTGCAGACTCCACCAATTCGAGTTGTCCATCTTCGCTCTTTTGGCTGAGGAGCAAATGATTCGGCGAAACATCATTTGCAAAGAACACATCGTTTCCATATTGCTGATCGATGTTGGTGACGAGTGTTCCGAGCGCGTAGCCGTCGACCAAGGATTCGAGCAACGCAGGGTCGGCGAGTTCCCACTGACCGCCCCCATCATTTAGGAATATCCGACTCTTGCCTGGCTCGAACCGTTTCGGATGGCAGAATAGAGCGATTGGGTTCTGCGGTGTCGGGCACTTGCGGCTGAATACCTCCTCGCCGTTGATGTAGGCTCCTTGGATGATGTCTGGCAGAGTATCCCCGTTGATGTCGGCTGCTTGAATGGAACTATTCCAAAGCGACCCCGATGAAGCTTGCGGTAGGTGCATCTTCTCAAAGGTCCCGTCACCTTGGTTGCGGTACCATTTGATTTCGCCGATATCCGCGATCAGTACGTCCGAAAAACCATCTTGATCGATATCCGCAACCCCCGTCCCTTGGCCGTAGCCGCGATCGGCGAGATAGGCAACTGAAGCCATATTCTGAAATCGCTTACCGGCGAACGAGCGATGGAGTTCCTTTGCAGCAAAGGCAGGCTTTTCCTTGAGCACAGAATCCCCAGCTTGGGAATGAAACAGATCAGGCCAACCATCTCGATCGTAATCGATCGCAGAAACACCACCACCGATACCCTCGAGCGTGTACCATCCACGACCCTGTTCCGCTCCATTGTTGTAACTCGTGATGAACCCCAATTCGGCGGCTCGATCCGAAAACCGAATGGGCAATGCATCAAGACCAATACTTGGGCTCGGTGATTCAGGTTCCCTTGTTTTGACTTCCTTGG
>CAIYZV010000525.1 GCA_903930765.1 uncultured Pirellula sp. | reverse complement strand
GCCATGAGAGAATGTCCACCGAGCGCAAAGAAGTTATCGTGTATACCGATGTTTTCGATTCCTAGTACATCCGCCCATATGCTAGCCAGTTGTTTTTCGATGGGAGTGCCAGGAGCGACGTATTTTGTTTCCAGTTGAGGTCGAGAATCATCTGGGGTTGGCAACGCTTGTCGATCGATCTTGCCGCTTGGTGTCAGCGGGATCGCCTCCAGTTCTACGAATACGGCGGGTATCATGTAGTCTGGAAGTTTGTCACGCAGGTGGATCCTCAGTACGAAGCTATCCGGTGATTTTCCTTCTTTGGGAACATAATAGGCCACAAGACGTTCATCACCGGGACGATCCTTTCGGAGGATGACGGTAGCTTGTGTGATATCCGAGTGCTCGTTGAGCACGGACTCAATCTCTCCCGGTTCGATTCGGAAGCCACGCAATTTGATCTGATCGTCTAGACGGCCGAGGAACTCTAAGTTTCCATCGGCGCGCCAGCGACACAGATCCCCTGTACGATAGAGTCGCTCTTGGTCATCTTTGGAGAATGGGTTGTGGACAAATTTTTCGGTGGTCAGCTCGGGACGGTTCCAATAACCACGAGCCAGCCCCGCACCACCGATATACAGCTCTCCTGGGACACCTATTGGTACTAACTGGCGTTGAGCATCCAACACATATACTTGAGTATTCGCAATTGGGCGACCAATTGGAATGGAGTCGCAATCCAACGCAATATTTGACGGTATTCGATAGCAGGTGGCGAAGGTTGTACTCTCGGTCGGTCCATAGCCATTAATGAATTGCACGTCCGGACCGAGCGCTGCCTGTGCCTTACGAATATGCGGGACCGACAGAGCTTCTCCCCCGGAGAGAATTTCCTTGACGCCAGCCAAAGCTTGTGGGGTATGGTCGACCAGTTGATTGAAGAGCGTTGCGGTCAGCCACAGCGTGGTGACCCGATTTCGCTGGATTAGATCTGCTAGTTTTCGGAAGTCTGGAAGTCCGACTTGTGCCACCACGAGCTTCGCACCATGCAGCAGAGGGCCCCAAAGCTCGAAGGTAGAGGCATCGAACGACGGCGTCGCCAGTTGTAGGAACACACGATCTGGGCCAAAGGACGTGTAGTTATTTCCGAACACTAGACGCGCGATAGAAGTATGCCGAATCTCTACCCCCTTGGGCTGTCCAGTAGACCCTGACGTGTACATCACATAGGCAAGGTTTTCGGCACAAACATGGATCGATGGATTCTCTCGTTTATCCACCTGCAGAATGGGAAGTTCGCGATCTATACAGACTACGGGTATACCCTCTACAGGAATTCGTCCCTTCAACTGATGTTGAGTGACGAGAAACTTGACCTTGGAGTCTCGCATCATGAACTCCAGTCTTTGTTTCGGAAGATCGGCATCCAGTGGCACGTAAGCACCGCCTGCTTTCATGATGCCGAGGATGCCGATGACAAGTTGCGCTGAGCGTTCCAGGCACAGTCCTACCAGAGTTTCAGGTCCAACACCCATCCCGATGAGCTGATGCGCGAGCTGATTGGCCCGTTCGTTCAGTTGGCGATAGGTTAGTTCCTGCTCTTGGAAGACGACGGCGATCGAGTCGGGAGTACGTTCGACTTGTTCCTCGAACAGTTGATGTACGCATTTGTCGCGAGGATATTCAACATTGGTATCGTTCCACTCCACCAGCAACTGATGGCGTTCCGCCGCAGTTAGAAGCGGCAGTTCACGGATTCGCTGATCCGGTACCGAAACGATGCCTTCCAGCAATGTCACAAAGTGCTGAGACATTCGATCTATCGTCGATGGATCAAAAAG
>CAIYZV010000524.1 GCA_903930765.1 uncultured Pirellula sp. | reverse complement strand
CGCTCAACCAGCAACGCTGACGAAGAATGCTTCCAACAGGGATGGGACAGTGTCGTTGGAATCGACCATCGAGAGCGAGTTTCGCAGCACGACATGGGTAGCGCTCCGAGCGTGGCAAAAATCAGCGAATGGCCGATGGCGTTTCGCCCATAGCGCACCGATATGGTTCGATGTTCCCAATCAACCCATTCGACCGACGGTGGACCAGCAGCAATTTCTGATCAATCGTGTGGAACAGGAATTCTCGCGAAGCCAGACTCTCCTGCCCGAGGAAGCCGTGAACGAGTACCAAGCCGCGATCCGGCATTACCGGGAATTGCTTCCAAGACCTGAATCGAAGTAGTATCGGGCCGGCGTAAAAATCGTGTACGGGTATAGACAATCGAGGCTGGCCGAATTTGATATGGTATTGTGAAAGCGGGGGTTTTCGCAGCGATTATCATGAGTGGAATATGGAACCGCGTCTACAACTGGATCTCATGAGAACTCTCTCCGTTTTTCTACGTTTTGCTTTTTTTCTAGGGTGTGCTTTTACCTTTGCGCCAGCGACGCATGGGTTGCACCAGCGCGTGCCCCCAGCAAACTCAGAGATTCTGGCCGACAAACCGATTTGCTATTTCCTTCCCCATTCTGAAAACGCATCGAAGAAGGATGCGTCCGAAGGTGGACTCCCCTCCGATGTCGAATCATGGAAGTGGGTGGCTACTCCGGGCGTTTCGTTTGAGGATGACACGGACGAGGTTTTGGGGAGGTTGGTAATCTTTGACGGGAAGAATTTGGTCGAGTTGGAAGACTCGAACGGTTTCAGTGGTCCAACTGTATCGGTTGAGTGCTGGTTTCGTAGCGATCAAATTTGGGATGCAAAGTATTGGCCGGGGAGCGCAACATTGGTGAGCAAGTTCACCAGCGGATGGGCTTCGAGCGACTGGGGTATCATCGGCGGGAGCTTGAACGACGGAGTTAACGAAGGACGCATTCTGGTCGGCATTGGTCCATCGGGTGGCGGAGATGTGGTCCTGGCATCACCGCCAGGGCTTAATGATGGTCGTTATCATCATCTGGTTTGGACCCGAAACGAAACAGGTGAAAACGTCCTGTATATCGACGGGAATGTTGTGGATCGGGCACGGGATAACGCGGGTTCCATCGCTAATAGACGCCCGATCCAGATCGGTGGTGAGGCGTGGGAAAGCGGGGGCCGCTATTTCGAGGGTGCCTTGACCGCGATCGCGATCTACTCGCATGCGATGAGTGAGGAGCGTGTACGCGTTCATTACGATGCGGTCAAAATTGCTCCGCGGCTTGCACCGTCCGCCGATCGAGAGGTGGATTTCGCGACTGATATAAAACCACTATTAACAGCGTATTGCTACGACTGCCATGGGCCGGGGCTCGATCAAGGTGGGTTATCTTTGGCAACGCGAGCACAATCGCTCGAGGGTGGTGAGAGTGGACCTAGTATCCGGACCGGCGAGAGCGTATCGAGCGTCTTAGTCCATCGGATCTCCGGAATCGACCCGGACCAAACGATGCCTCCCGATCGCGACGGAATGACTCCGGAACAGATCGGGTTGGTCCGAGCATGGATCGATCAAGGTGCAAAATGGCCCGCTAGTGAGGAATTGGCGGACCCGCGTGTTGAAAGCTACAAAGCTCATTGGGCCTTTCTGCCGTTGCAGCAACCCGCCCTGCCTGCAGCCAACGAATCCCCATTTACGAATTGGGTTCAAACGCCTGTCGATCGATTTATCGCTGACAAACTGTCCAGTTTGAAACTCGAGCCTGCTCCGGCTGCCTCGCGATACGAATTGCTGAGACGTGTTTATTTTGACGTAACCGGGCTTCCCCCATCTCCCGAGAAACTACAAGCATACATGTCGGATATGCGTCCCGATGCGTATTCGCACCTTGTGGAGGAGTTGCTCTCATCGAGTGCATATGCCGAGCGTTGGGCAAGGCATTGGCTTGACGTTGTGCGCTATGCCGATTCGGGTGGGTTTGAAACCGACATTCTTTTTGAGCAGGCGTGGCATTATCGAGACTATGTCATTCGCAGCATTGCCAATAACAAACCGATCGATCAGTTTCTCATGGAGCAGCTCGCTGGCGATGAACTATGGCCAGAAGATGCCGAAGCAATGGCGGATGCGGTTGCTTTGTGGACTTTGGGGCCGTGGCCTAACGCCCTCGACCAGTATCCTGAGATGCTCGAGTATGTGCGACGTACCGACCAAGTATCCACGTTTGGGGAGGCGATGCTCGGGTTAACCGTTGGCTGCGCCAATTGCCACAATCACAAGTACGATCCGATCAGCCAACGGGACTATTTTGGACTCGAGGCAATTTTTGCTGCGAGCGAGACTTGGGATCGCAACACCAACAAAAAGCACTGGAGTTCCGGGGAAAGGAATCACCACCGGATCCTGAGGCATGCATCGAGCCCGACGCCAATACGACTACTTGGGCGTGGGGAGTTGTCCAAGCCCCGAGGATTGATTCCACCGTCGATCCCCACGTTCTTTCCCGAGGGTGGAGAGCTTCCGAGCGGGAATGGTGAGAATCTTCATCGCCGCGCTGAGCTTGCGAAATGGATGGTTTCGCCATCGAATCCATTGACCGCGAGAAGTTTCGTCAATCGCATTTGGCAAGGGCATTTCGGACGGGCAATCGCTGCCACCCCAAATGACCTGGGGCTTAAGGGGTCCCCACCGAGCCACCCGGAATTGCTCGATTGGTTGGCATTTGATTTTCGCGAAAGTGGATGGGATCTGAAGCATCTGCACCGCCGTATCCTTTTGTCGGCGACGTACCAACAATCGGTGCATCGCTCCCCGATTGCCATACGAACGGATCCAGAAAACAGATTGCTGTCGAGCTTCCCCTCGCGAAGGTTAACGGCAGAGGAAGTATGGGATCACTTGCATGCAACTGCTGGAACGTTAGAGCGAACCAGCTATGGGCCGCCCCTCGTTCCGGCCTTAACCGATGAAGAATTGCTGGGGATTTACGATATCGAGCAGAAGCCCGGTAAGAAATGGCCTGTGACCCAACAGCAACACCGTCGTGCGATCTATATTTTGAATCGTCGCTCGTTTCGCTTTCCTCTGTTTGAGGCCTTTGATCCGCCAAACAACAGTGTTAGCTGCCCAACACGCCAGACGACGACGGTACCAGCGCAGGCACTCACGATGCTCAATAATGCGACGGTCGCACTGCAATCGATTGCAATGAGTGAGCGATTGGTTCGAGAGGCCGGGGAACAAGAAACATCCCAAATTGAACTTGCTTGGCGATTGGCATACAGTCGCATAGTCTCGGACGAGGAGCGTCAGATGGCCCAAGAGTTTCTTGCCCAATCGCGATCGAGTTACCAAACACGCGGAATCGCTCGCGGTTCGGAGCGTGCCTTGGCCGATCTATGTTTGGCACTTTTTAACTCTTCTGAGTTTATTAGCGCGAATTAGATGCAAAACGAAACACAGAAACTTGATCAGAACAACTGGAATCGGAGGTCCTTGCTCGCGCATGCGGGGATGGGGATGGGCGCCTTGGCGTTGCTCGATTTGACTCAGCGTTGCACGGGATGCGAGAGCTCTCGTACTCGTCGGGGTACGCATCATCCTGCCAAAGCAAAAGCCGTAATCTCTCTGTTCATGCACGGAGGGCCTAGTCAAGTCGATACATTCGATCCCAAGCCCTTGTTGCTGCAGCAAGCTGGCAAACCGCTTCCAGCTAGTTTTGGGAATTTGAATCTTGAGTTTACCAAGGCCAGCGAAGCGAAGTTGCTTCCGAGCCAGCGACGGTTTCGTCGATGCGGTGAATCGGGACTTGTGATGTCGGATCTCTTCGAGCATCTACCGGGCGTCGCCGACGAATTGGCTGTCATTCGTAGTTGTTACCACACCGAGTTCAACCACGCGCCCGCACTGTATTTGACCCATACCGGTTCCAGCCAAATGGGTCGACCTAGTCTAGGGGCGTGGACCACGTATGGGCTTGGTTCCGAGTCGGAGGAGTTACCTGGATATGTCGTCATGCGCGATGGGCCGCTGAAGGGCGGACCGGTCACGTATGGCAATGGCTTCCTTCCCGCAGTCCATTCGGCGACGGAACTCCGTAACGTAGGGGCACCCATACTGTACTTGGATCCGCCGGATACGCTTCGCGATTCCGATCAGCGAAGAGTCTTGGATTTTTCCCAATCCCTCAATCGCAGGTTCCAACAGGCGTACAGTCACGATGAGTCTTTGGAATCACGCATCGCAGCCTATGAACTGGCGTATAGGATGCAATCGACCGCACCTGAGGCGGTTGATCTGAGCGGAGAGACCGAACGGACGAAGATGATGTATGGTCTTGATCAAGAGGAATCTCGATCCTTCGGCACGCAATGCCTCAACGCGCGACGACTTGTCGAACGCGGCGTCCGCTTTGTCCAGCTATACCACGGTGGTGGCGGGGATGGTTGGGATACGCATGGTGAGAACGATGCCAAGCATGTTCGGAATGGCAAGCAGATCGATAAGCCGATCACCGGGCTGATCACTGATCTAAAAGCGAGGGGATTGCTCGATTCCACCCTTGTGATTTGGGGTGGCGAATTCGGACGCACACCAACCTCGGAGGGCTCGGCCGGTCGCGATCACAATCCTTACGGGTATACCGTTTGGATGGCAGGTGGTGGAATCCGTGGTGGGACGGTCTACGGTGCAACTGATGAATTTGGATTCCGTGCCGTCGAAGATCGCGTCCAAGTCCGCGATTTGCATGCAACGATTTTACATCTCCTGGGGATCGACCACTCTCGGTTGACGTTCTATTTCCAAGGCCTCGAACAGCGATTGACCCAGATCGATGGCGAGTGCCGCGTCCTGCATAAAATCATTCGTTGATGGTCCGACAACAGCGATGACGATCGAGGTCAACAACTCAAAATATGCCGTCTACAATGCACTCCGCGGTTATTCGGTAAATCGAACGTTCGCTTCCGGGGTCTCGCGTTAGTCGGCCCACGAAGGATCGCCAGGGTTGAGCTCGATTGTCAGTTAACCGTTGCGTTAACCGACCTTTTTCGGGACGGAGTGAAACGGCGCATGCCATTGCGAGTGCCTTCGAAGTCCGATCCGGGTATACTGGGAGACGATTTAAGTTTTGGTGCATAGCCGTTCAAAGCGGGAGAGCATTGAAACCATGAGCCCCATTCAACCAACGTGGTATTGGCCGCTGAGATTCCTGGAGAACAACTGGATGGCTTGTCTGCCATTTCTATCAAAAACATTGTTTTGGTCGGTGCCGGTGTGGCTCCTAGCTCAGGCCCAATTATCAGTCCTGCTGCTCGCAGCTCCACCCGACGAGATCACTACGTTCCTTTCGGAAAATTGCAAGGAATGCCACAACGCATCGGAGAAAGCTGGCGGGTTGGATCTTGACGCGTTGGCATGGAGTTTTGAATCGCGAGAGAATCTGGATCGATGGATTCGTATCCATGACAGGGTGGTTCGAGGCGAGATGCCGCCAGAGAGTGCATTGACGGATGGAGAACGTGCACCTATTTCGGAATCGCTTAGGAAAGAGCTATTGGACGAGGTCTCCGTGCGGCAGGAAGCCGAAGGCAGGACCGCATTCCGTCGCTTGAATCGCCGCGAGTTCGAGAGCAGCCTTCATGAGCTCCTTGGGATCGAAACTCCACTGCAGCACCTTTTGCCCGAAGATGGCCGGTCAAGTGGTTACGATACGGTTTCCGAGGGGCTTCGCATCTCAGGCCTGCAATTGGAGAAGTACCTTGAGGTGATCGAAATCGCCTTGGACGATTGCGTGCAGTTGACCGAAGCTCCCAACGTTATAAATAAGCGGTTACGGTACCACGATGAAAAAGGGGTACGAGAGAATCTCGACAAGGGCGAAGGGGTCGTCGATGCCGCTTCCGGTGACAAGCATCGGCAGTTGTTTCGTGAGACTGAGAGCGCCATCGTCTTTATCAGCCATGGGTATTCGCCGGACGATTTGAGGCAATTCAGCCCCAGCGCGCCAGGGCTCTATCGTATTCGTGCATCCGCGTACGCCGTGGATTCTCGCGAGGATGCTGTGGCATTGAAAGTTTACGCTAGCGATTGGAAGACGAGTCGGATGCTTCGGTATTTCGAGCTGCGAGAAGGAACACCGCGCGTGGTGGAGTTCACGACGCGGCTGACTCCAAAGGAGCATCTCCGATTTGCAGGGTACGGGATCGGCATCGAT
>CAIYZV010000523.1 GCA_903930765.1 uncultured Pirellula sp. | reverse complement strand
CCGGGTCGAACAGCCGGCGAGTACCGACCAATACGCTCGGCACTCGTTTGGATGCAACCAATCGGTCCAATGTCGCGGTCCCAATGTTGGCGAGCTCGGCCATTGTTGGACGATCTACCAATCGCCGTTGTTGCGCTACCAACATTGGCTCAATGCGTTTGGCGATGTTGTCTGCAAGAGCTATCGCCAACGAATCAACGTCCGCATGTTTGAAGATCAAGTTTTCAGCCACGGTGGCGCCTCCCCCCTGGTTTGGCTTGCAACTTGTCGGTCGCAACCCATAACCGTTTCATGGCTCCGAGTGGTTTACTCACGGTTGGAGTCCTCCCGTGATTTTGAGTTCGGCTCAATAAGCTCCAACTCTCTTGCAGTACGAATAAGCAGTTTTAACCGCTTAGCTTCGGCCACAATTATCGCAAGGCGCTCCGTAAGGATTGACTCACTTGGTATCGCAATTACGTTACGACTACCACTTAACTTCGCCATAGATTTAACCTCCATCGAAAGGCGATTGATAAAACCAACACGATGGAGAACTTTAGAACGACTCAGTTATCAGAGTCTTCCCACGCAGTTATCAGGATTTTCTATTTGCCGACTTTTTCGATACTTTCTTTATCGACGGCATTGACCAAGGTCGAATGAGAACTTGTTCCTTATCCCGAAACACTTCAAAACTAAACATGGGGCGCAAAATTTTATTCAATGCACCTACCACTGAATGGAACGCCTTGGTCTGAGGTGAACGTCCCATGTTACGTGTAGGTGGACGTAAACTGTCGATGCACTCTTGGTAGTTCCCAGGTCCCGTTTTGATCGACTCAGCAACCTTGAAAAAGTCGGATTTTGTCTGCCAACTCTTTTGGGCGTACTCCCATAGGGTTTTATATTCATCGATTGGTTGGGAGGGGGGCGGGGCTCCACTTTCGCCGGATGAGGCCCCCTTTTCCTTTTCCAAATAGTCAGCACGTATTTTGCAGCCAACGGCACAGTGGCCAAGCACTTCAAATGAGTGTTGGTGAGAGCCATTCCGAATGTCATATTCGCCGAGTTTCTTGAATGACGGATCCCGTCCAAGTGCGATTTCCGTTTCCGGTACAAAACCGATCGTGGAAAGGATGCCCGATTTGAGTACGTACCGACAATTTTCGATCTGCCCTTCCCAAACTTCACCGTTGGAAATCCGGCAACCCCAGCTCTGTTCGCAGTAAGCCAAAACCTTGGTGTACCCAACAAGCAACTCGAATAATGTGGATGGAAACCATGTTGTCGGCCCATCTGCATAGACAACTTTCGCGTTTGGCCATACAAGTGCCAATTGCAAAGAACTAAACTCCCTTTGCTTGTTGAGCTCAACCTCTAGTCGCTCGGAAAATTCGAACCCTATTTCGGATTTAATTGTTGACTGTTCAAATCTCTCCCACGCTTCCGGATGTTGACAAAATTCTTTCATGGACCGCATTCCACCCAACTCCCAGGCCTCTCGAACACAGTCGTTTGCCTGACCGAGCAGTCGATGCTTTACGGGGTAAAGCTCTTTCAATGGCATTCGTCTCGCTTCATTGAACTCGACAGCAAGATGCCGTAATCGACGCACAATTGCATCGTTATTTGTTTCCATTGCAGAATCCATAGTTTCGGCGGAATGGGCCAACCGAGAAAGCGCTACGCTATGGAACATCGCGCTTCGTCGGTCGCACAGCGGGAGCTACCCGCTTACCCAAAATGATTGTCAGAGTTTCTCAGGCTCCGACGACTCGAATGTTGGTGAGTGCCAACGCCAAGATTGTCGCTGTTGCGCGATTCCGAGTCTACCTTCGATTCGAACGGGCCAAGACAGAACGCCCCCATACCCCCAGACTAAACGTAAGCCGGACGGTGTATTTGGGAATCGCAAGCGTTAACCGCAGCCGAATTTCGAATCAAGCCGGAAGTACCTTTTGACCCCGGGACTACCTTGCGGCTATTCGTGTTCGTGCATTGTCCCAAATCCATTGTCCCTCCGACGATGGGTAATGCCAAACCGTATGCGAGAATTTAAGCCTCCGGTTTTGCGGACGAATACGAAGGCGAGCAAGGCGGTCGCAGAATGAATTTTCCACACATTTTCACCACCCCGGTTGTCTCCGTCTACCCTTTACTAGTTTTACTTCTGTAGACTTGTGGACTTGTAAACAGCTAGGTTATCCAACTGCTAAGTTTCTTCCCACACGGTCCAATACGATGATGCACTACAGTATTCGCTTCAGTTACCAATTAACTTTGCTCCCGATTGCTTTTATTGCCGTGGTAGGATGCGGGGGCGGCGGAGGAGGATCATCCAAACCACCGGCAGCTTTCACCCCTACCGATGTTGTCGCTACGGCTCGGTGGTGTTCTGAGACACTGGCCCCACTCAATGCGATACCCGACAATTCGAACAAACTCGCTCGCGAAGATGAGATAAATGCAGCTATCAGCAAGGCCAAGGCGATTTCTGATCAATTTATTGGGCAGAAGATTTCATGGAAAACTGACTGTAGCGTAGCTGAAATAGCTGTCACGTTAGGCAATGGATTCGCCGCGGACGGTAAACCGCTTCTTGTCAACTATAAAGACAATCCTGTAGCGATGATGCTACTGGAAGAACGACCAGATAAGCGAGTATCTTCTGATAATCCAAGATATTGGTTTTTTCAACTGGACATTCCT
>CAIYZV010000522.1 GCA_903930765.1 uncultured Pirellula sp. | reverse complement strand
TACATGCGCGAGTACGCATCGAGCGGATGGTTGCTCAGTTTGATTCGGATCAGCATCAACAATCTCGCCGGGGTGCCGAGCATCGTGTACGGTGTCTTTGGACTCGCATTTTTTTGCTACACGATCGGAGGCTACATCGACGGTGGGCCGGCCAAAGCAGGATTTGAACCGTGGCCAAGCACCGTTTGGTTCTCCGCATTTGCAGGATTGGCGGTCACCGGTCTGGTCGCGTTCGGCGTTTCGATCTTGAGCGGTCCACGCGATCGACGCGAAGGAACCGGGCGATCGATCCTGGGGGCCGTCGCTGGACTTCTATGGATCGCGACGTTGGTCGGCATGGTAATCCTGCTCGCCAAGATCCCGTTTTTTAGCGGGTTCTATCAAGCTCAACTGCCAAATCCGACTTTTGGCAAAGGATGCCTACTTTGGGCCGCGTGCACGCTGGCGCTTCTCACATTGCCGGTGGTCATCGTCGCGACGGAGGAAGCGTTAGCGGCAGTCCCCAATTCCCTTCGCGAGGGTTCCTACGCGTGCGGGGCAGGCAAATGGCAGACCATTCAGCGGATCGTTTTGCCGTACGCTCGGCCTGGGATCATCACTGGATTTATTTTGGCGATGGCTCGCGGGGCTGGAGAAGTAGCACCGATGATGCTGGTCGGAGCGATTCCGCTGGCGACCGAGTTGCCGTTGGATCTCGATTTTCCGTTCCTGCACGGTTCCCGATCCTTCATGCACCTTGGGTTTCAGATTTACTCCTTAGGGTTTCAAAGTCAGAATAGCGAAGCGGCCAAGCCGATGGTGTTCACGGCGACGCTGTTGCTGCTGGTGTTGGTCACGTTGTTGAATTTGA
This sequence comes from uncultured Pirellula sp., assembly GCA_903930765.1. Taxonomy (GTDB): domain Bacteria; phylum Planctomycetota; class Planctomycetia; order Pirellulales; family Pirellulaceae; genus JBKCUI01. The sequence goes on along the minus strand of CAIYZV010000522.1, from coordinate 9,496 downwards.
CCGCGATATGGCTGCGAGCCAGCCTTCGCAAACGTTTTCAGACCAGTCAGTTTTAACCTCACGCGTCCCGTTGGCGTGGCGAACCCGCGCTGAGTCATACTCCGATCGTCAACCATTCCCCGAAGCAAACCCCTCGTCATGAACCGATTGAAAGCGATCGCCGAAGGCCAACCGATTGAGTCGGTGTACCACGATGAAGTGCTCGCGCGCGAAGCGGTCCTGACGATCAAGGACTTCAATCTTTATTACGGCCGCAAGCAAGCCCTATACAACATCAGCATGCCGATCGCGCGCGGGATGGTCACAGCGTTGGTGGGTCCGAGCGGATGTGGGAAATCGACATTGCTTCGCAGCGTCAACCGGATGAATGATTTGATCGACTCGGTGAGCATCGAAGGGGACATGCTACTGGGCAACGAATCGATCTTTGCCTCGGGCGTCGATGTTATCCAGCTGCGAAAGCGGATGGGCATGGTGTTTCAAAAGCCCAACCCATTCCCGATGAGCATCTTTGAGAACGTGGTCTATCCGCTTCGCATCGATGGCGAGCGGGACAAAAATCGGTTGATGCAGGTGTGCGAGCACTCGCTCCGTGGAGCCGCTCTTTGGGACGAAGTCAAAGACCGACTGCACGAGTCGGGGCTGAGTTTGTCAGGGGGGCAACAGCAACGGCTATGCATCGCGCGAGCCATCGCCAGCGATCCCGAGGTGCTGCTGCTGGACGAACCGTGCTCCGCCCTCGACCCGATCGCGACCAGCAAGATCGAGGATTTGATCGAGAAACTCAAAGGGGATTACTCGATCCTCATCGTGACCCACAACATGCAGCAAGCCTCCCGGATCAGCGATCACACGGCCTTTATGTATCTCGGCCGGTTGGTGGAGCTCGGGGTCACATCATCGATCTTTACCCGTCCCAAATTGAAAGAAACCGAAGACTACATCACGGGCCGTTTTGGGTAGAATCCAGGAATTGGATTTTTGTCTCGCTCCCAGAAAAGAATTGCTCATGACCAACGCATCGACCGATGCAACGCCCGCATCGCTTCTTCGAACTATCTGTGGGGTACAAACCCATGTCACGTTTGCCGACACGGGAGCAAATCTAGACCGGATGCTGACGTGGCTTGCACATCCCGACGTCCAAGGCTCCGATTTGGTCGTATTCCCAGAGTGCATGCTGACCGGCTATTGCTTTGCAAGTCTCGAAGAAGCGATCCCGCACGCGCAATCGATCGCGGGTAGAGCCACCGAAACGATCACAAAAATTTGCCGCGAGAAATCGATGTTCGTCGCCTTTGGGATGCTGGAGAAGACCCCCGAGGGCAAGGTCTACAACAGCTGCCCATTGGTGGGACCGGACGGTGTGGTCGCGAATTATCGCAAGGTTCATCTTCCGTTTTTGGGGATCGATCGCTTTGTGTCCCAAGGGGAAAATCAGTACCGTGCGGTGGACGCAAATGGAATGCGACTCGGAATTCACATTTGCTACGACGGCGGGTTCCCTGAATCCTCGCGCTGCTTAGCGCTCGACGGAGCCGATCTGTTGCTGCTACCGACCAATTGGCCGCCGGGAGCCGATACCTTTGCCAAGTACCTACCGAACGCGCGGGCGCTCGAGAACAACGTGTACTTCATGAGTGTGAATCGCGTTGGTACCGAAAGGGGATTTCGGTTCATCGGAAGCAGTCGCATTTGCGACCCTAATGGCAATCCGCTCGCCGACGCCCCGCACGAGGAAGAAGCGATCCTCAAGGCGACGATCAATTTGGCGAAAGCGAGGAACAAGCGACTCATTCGAGTGCCTCGCGAGCACGTGATCGACCGATGGGCTGACCGACGACCGGAGTATTACGGCAAGATCGTGGAACCCCATCAGCTGAAGCGGGTGATCGAGTAGCTAGTGGCTAGTGGCTAAGAATTTAGCCTTTGGGCCTTTGCCGGCCTTGTGCTTGTGGAGCCACGACTGGGAGCTACCGCGATCGCACACCGACCCCAATTTTTGCTCGGTGGCGAAGCCCCAAAAGATGGTGGCGAAGCCCCAAAAGATCGCAGGGAACGCGCTGAGTGCATCGCACAGTAGATGTCCGTTATGAACTGTGGGAAGGCCGGAGCCGATCGGAATGATGGATGAGTGAATTGCGACTGGGGGTTAAAATACCCGCTTCGCGGAGGAGTATGCCTTCTCCTCCGCGGTACTTGATCACGATTCAATCAGGCAAGCAGCCTATCGGCCTTTGGAATCTCGTTTGGCCTGAACGCGTTTGCCTTTGCCTGAGACGTGGCCTGCGATGTTCGACGTTCGATTCGAGATCGCGACGCGGTTCGCTTTGGCTTTGCCGGCGAGTTGGGTCCGCTGCGCTGCAGTGCTCGACTTGACTTTGATCGATGCGACTTTGGCAGGTGCTGGTTTCGATGCGGCTGCGGCGGCAGCGGGGCCTTTCTTCGCGGCTCGAGCGGCAGCGGTTTTAACGAGAGCCGCTTTGGTGGCTGCAGACTTGGTAGCGGTCGTCTTCTTCACCGGAGCCGACTTAGGCTTGGCCTTCTTGGTGGTCTTGGCAGCGGTAGCTGCAGCTGCCTTCGGAGCAGGGGCCACTTTTGGAGCCGGAGCGGCAACAGCATTGATCGATTGCTTGGTGCGATGAAGATCTTTCTTGGTCGTTTGGCGAACGACCCGAGCAGCCTTGGCACGGACCGTCGCGGTTGGCTTGGCGGTAGTCGGAGCAACCGAAGGCACCGATTCCATGACCTTCAAACGGGCTTCGAAAGTCGCCAAAGTTTCCTTGAGCAAGTTTTGTTTGGCATGCGAACGGGAATCAAGGTCCGGCGAACCCGATTTGCGGCTTTCCGTTCGGGATTGCGATCGCGACAACCCTTGCCACTTGTCGGTCAACTTGCGGGTATTGGCAGCATGTTTCTTCAATTCGGCAAGCGACAGCTTCTCCAGCGCTGGCGATTGGCTAGCGACTACGAGTGCCAATTCCGGCTTGGTGCAAAGGCTGCGGATTTCGTCTTGGGACAAGGACATCAAACTGCTCCTGAAAAGTTGGTGGAACCAATGGATGTAAAATCAAGGACATGCGGGCGGCTGATGGAAACGCGCAGCGGCATCGCAATGCCTTAGAGTAGCGAGAACTCGGACCTACAGCAATGAAGAGTTCGGGATTCGGACGTTGAGTTCCGACCAAAATCTTCTTTTAGTTGGCTTCGAGTTTTAGCGGTGGGATCCCATTGCGAATCGCCCACACTGCCGCAGCCGTTCGGTCGGCCGCCTTGATCTTTCGAAGCACGTTTTGAACATGTTCCTTGACCGTCTCCAAACTGATCTTCAACGAGTTGCTGATTTCCCGGTTGCTGAGCCCCAGCGATAGGTGGACCAAGATCTGCTGCTCGCGCCGAGTCAACGGCGTCTCAAGTGGGGAAGCGGGCGATACATGGTTCGAGAGATACCGTTTCGCATTCATTACCATCGAGTCGTTCGGACGCTCACCTCGCTTGAGCGAGTCGCAGGTGGTAAGAAGCTTTGAAACAGGTTGACGTTTGAAGACAACATCCCAGACATTGCTCGCCGACGCACGGGCTACATGAGTCGGATTCTCGTTGTAGCAGTAAACGATGAGATTCGCATTGGGATAGGCGGGGCTGATGTCATGCCAGACCTCTAAGACATCCACACCTTTGACACGTACCTCAGAGATAATGGCGTCGCATGAATGGTTTGCCAGGAGAGGGGGTAAGTCCGAGAGATCTCCTAGCTCACCGATACATTCATGAGAATGCTGTCCCAATGCATGACTAACACCCTGCACACACATAGGATTATCGTCTATGCAACAGATGCGTAGCGACATAGCTTCAACCTAAACAGTTGCCCTAAGGCACGGTCCAAAAAAGATACTGGCGGGAAAAGGTCTGCCGAAACGCTTATGGTGTGGCGGGTCGAAAATCCCAAAAGGGGTTTGGGTTTGAGCGAACTCAACCGGCGGTCTCGGAGAGCCGCTAGTTTAACAAAGAATTCTTGCACAGAAGGCTAGCTTTTTCCCATTTTCCATAGCCCTTTTTTAATTTTCTGGGGGCCGAGAACGGGGATTTAGGGACTCGGTTCCAAAGTGGGGGTTACGGAAACTCGACGACGAGTTCGTCGTCTTTTCGGAGAATTCGGATCCCCGATGCCTCCGATAGCTTGGCAATGATCTCATCCGTGGAGGCTTGTTCGAAAGAAATATCGATCTCTTTACGGGCCAATTGGGGGGGGAGTTTGGTTGGGGATAGGCGAAGCGACGATTGCGTCGCGAAACCTTCAAGAATGCGTTGCAGTTCCCCTCGATACGCACCGGTATAGCGTTTCAAAGAGCGGTCGACCGACTTCGGTTTCTTGGGTTCCCATTTTGGGGCTAGGTACGCGACCAGTTCCCAGTGAGCGCGCGGAGGGGCGACGATACGCCAGGTGGTTGGGTTGCTCTCGCCCCGCCGCGAGACCTCGATATTCGGCCATCGCTCTCGCCATTCTTTCCATCGGTCACGACCCACTTTCTCAATTTCGTCCCGATAATCCCATTCCACATCGGACGAAGCGGAATGCATTCGCAGAGGAACAATTCGAATCCCTTCGGAATCCCCCGCATCGGCTCGCAACATCCGACCGAATCCGCTCAGCAGGGTGAGGGCGATCGCGGCGGGCGAAGTATTTTGGAACCGAGCCGCGCGCCAGATATCCTCGAGTCCATCGGCCGGATCCTCGCCCGGATCCCGCTGGCGATCCGTGAGGACGAAGCCATCGCTGTTCAGCCGATCATCGGGATCGGCAAGAAGCCGAGGGAATTTTCGTCGGAAGGAATCCCAAACCTGGGTGAATCGAGTTCCATCCTCCCAACCGAATCCCGCACCATCCGCACGCCGAACCAGCGGAATCGACTTGGTTTGGAATAACTTCCAGTAGGCGACTTCGATGCTCACCGAGTTCTCTTTGGGTACGATCGCAATGACATGATCATAGATCGCCACACCAGCGTGGAGTTGCTCTGCCACCTCGTCGATAGCGGCCAACAATGTTCGATTGTCTCGAGGTTCAATCGCGATTTTTTGATCGGAGGCAATGGACCTATCCAGCCAAATCGAGACTTCGTATTGCACGGAAATCTCGCGCAACCAATCGAGGATAGGAAGCGTGTCCCCGGAACCTCGGTAGGGACTCTGTAGATGACTTTCTAGCTCTATCGACTGCGGCGTTCGATACGGATGTATCGATGATGGAATCGATGATCGCACCGATGGTTGCGCGGGGGACTGCGCGGGGGACTGCACCGTTGGTTGCCCCCATGCGAATCCACTCATGATTAAATGCAAGCAAATCAAAAACACGCAGAGCTTGCTGTGGCAATCGCATCGATTTGGAGTTGCAAGATCGCATCGATTTGGAGTTGCAAGGTGGTCGGCTGTCAAGCGCATTTATGGTGTCTTTCCATCGGTACCTTTATCAGTACCGTTAGATGATTGCGATCCGGCGCTATTGTGACTAGAGTGGATGGTGTTGTGATTCGACAAGGCCCTTTTGTTTTGTTACAAGCGTTGGCGGTTTGAATCCTATCGTACCGAAATCCCCTTATTGCAGCTTACCTTTGAAATCATGCGAACAGAAATACCGAAGCTGCAAAAAATCTTTGACGCCTATTCCGTGCATCGCGCTGAAGCGGGTGCGATGCACGAGAACCAAGTAACCGACGAAGGCCGATTGGGAGCGGATTTGGGATGCTATCGCGATTGGGCACAACGCATTGAAGTGATGTACAGTTCGCACACGCTTTGCCGCATGCTCTATTCTACGGATTCCCGGACACGGGAGGCGGCCGCGTGGGGATTAGGATTGATCGGAGAGGAGAGCGCACTCGACGCCCTCGGCCCATGCTTGCGAGATCCATTCCGAGGGGTACGAACCGCGGTCGATGAAGCTCGGCGGACGATTTTGGCCAGGACTCAAAGCCCGTGGCATCGCGAAACCGCTCAAAACATTGAGGATTTATTAGCCCGCGCTCGGCTTGGCGAAGCCTCCCATTTGGCGGATCTGCTCGTCGAAGAAACCGAATCCCGGTCCGATGCGTTCATGCTGCGGGCGTGGGTCCGGTTCAGCAACCAACGGATGGATTGGGCAGCCGAAGACTGCAAAAAGACATTGTCGATCGATCCGTTCTGCTATCGAGCATGCGTAGCCCTCGGCCAATGCTTCTGGCATCAAAACCGCGATGCCGCCGCTCGTGAATGTTTTCTGGAAGCCGCCCGGTTGTATCCGGATTGGGAGCCCGCGTATTCGGCGCTCCGCAGCATGCAGCGAAGCCGTTCGTTGGCCTGAGTTATTGCGCCCCCTGGGTGCGGTCACTCCCCTGGGTGAGGTCATTCCCCTGGTTGAGGTCATTCCCCTGGGTGAGGTCGTTGATGAGAAGCAGGGTTCGTGGCACCGGGCCGCTCGCGCGTCTCCGCAGACATCCGCGGACATCCGCGGACATTATGGTGCCGATACGGATCGAAAGTTATCGATTCTATTACCGACAGGGGGTCCCGGCTATTAGCGCCAGGGGGTCCCGGCTATTACCGCCAAGGGGTCCCGGCCGGGAGTTGGTTGGCGGTCGATACGTTCCCACTGGAAGGTTGTTCGGTCACGGTAAATTCCGCCCAGATCGGCATGTGATCCGATAGCTGGAGAGCTTCCTCCATGTTGATCTTAAACAGATCCATCACGTCCAACACGCCGGCTCGCCCGGTGAACTCGCTGGTCAGATCACGATCGAAGAGTACGTTGTCATAGATTTCGGTGCGTCGCGTATTGGTGGGTTGATCCCGAATGATCCAATAGATCCCGGGCATTTGCCCCAACGGACCAAACTTGGACGGGGCGGCATTCAAGTCCCCCATCAGCAGTACGTCGTCTTCACCTGCGGTAGCCCATTCGTACTCCCGAACCGCCTTGAGCACCGTATGCATTACCGGCAACTCCAGCTTGACCTCGCCTGGATCGGTATGAATATCCATCAAGGAAAATGAAAAGGGCCGGTAGCCTTGGGGAACTCGGGTTAGAAACCGGGCCACCAATGGCTCCCGGTGGAGCAGATCCGCTTTATCGTCGACTGTGTAGGAGGCTTCGGGGCTGGAGATCAATCGGGTTGAATCGTAGATGTACGCATACTGCTCTTTCGAAACTGTTCGCCCCAATCGCGGTCCGATGATGTAATCGTATCGGGCGCCGTTAGCGTTGATATACTTCAGCAGCTGGGGTAGGACCGTTTGGTCGGTGGCTCGAACCTCTTGGATTGCGACCACATCGAACATGCCAATCATGGTGGCCAAACGCTGCGCTGTTTTTGGATTGGTGACTTTTTTCTCACCGAAAGCTTGGATGTTGAAACTTGCGATCAAAATCGTTTGCGGTGAGCGAGCAGGCAATCCGACGGGCCTAATGTCCGACGGCCGGGAGGAAACCAGTTGCCCTGAAACTTGCCCTGAAGCTTGGCTGCCGCCGGTGGCCGCTGAGGCACTGTAACCGCCCGTGGATGTGTACCCACCTGCTGAGGAACCAGCAGCGCCAGGAGCACTGCTATTGGCTGCTGCCGCGTTAGGTGCAGACACGGGGCGCCCGGGAAACGAACCGCTGCCAGGGGCTGCTCCAGCAGGACCCATCGCACCGTTGGCCACAGCCTCGGCCGTTGGATCGTTTTCGATGTCACATCCTGGCACGGCTGAAAGGCCCAGCAGCAGCGTTCCTAACAGAAACACTCTCCAAGCCCAGAATCCGATCGCCCATCGCAGAACCATCCCCTCGCCTCCATGCTTGGGTTCTTCATTCCTACGTTCGTCGGAAGTCTTTACAATCTTTAGGATTCGGGCACAACACAGATTCCGCGAAGCGGCTCGGGCTATCCACATCGCACAACATCGCAGCGCATCCCCCCAAGCTGGCAACCGCCGTCACGAGCGAGAAAACGCGTTAGTTCATGAAAATTGATTTGCTGATCACCGAACTCAACACCGGGGGGGCCGAACGTTGCTGCGCTTCGCTCGCCGCCTACTTGGTCTCGCGCCAGCATTCTGTTCGTCTATTCTCGCTAGGGCCGGCACCAACACATCCTCGCGATGCGTTGGTCCAGGAATTGCGGAAGTTGTCCGAAGCCGGCCGCTCGGACCGAGCCCAAGCCATCCCGTCCGGTTCGCTCGAGATTCACTTTCTGAATGCCTCCCACTGGACCGCATTGCTCTCGGTGCGCAAGCAATTGATGGGATTGGTTCGCTCCTCACCTCCCGATGTCGCTCAATCGTTCCTATGGCATGCAAATGTTGTTGCCGCTTCGGTTTACCCGAAATTCGAGGTACCGCTGTCGGGCGGAGTCCGTGTGGTAGAACCTCGTCGATGGCGAGCTTGGTTTGCATCCTACTGGTCACGCCGGATGGAACGCGTGGTCTGTGTCAGTAACTCGGTCGCCGATTGGTGCCATGCGCACGAAGGTATCCCATGGAGCAAACTGCGGGTGATCCCCAACGGCGTTGCGATCCACGGCATTTCAATTCCGGGTGTGGTTGGAGCCTCGAGTCCATCGACATCGAGCGGTGACCAGGAAACATCGACAACGGAAATGACGACGGGAATATCACCAACGACGGGAATTTCGCCCAAAGATCGAGTCCTTTTGTTCGTTGGACGATTTGAATTGCAAAAGGGAGTGGATGTTTTGATGGAGCACGCTGAGGAAATACTCACTCGGTTGCCGGAACATCGGTTGGTACTGATAGGCGATGGTCCGTTGCGAAGCGACTGGCTAGCATTCCGCGATCAATCCAAGGTGGGCTCACGCATTGATCTTTTGGGGCAGAGGGACGATGTCTTGGATTGGATGCGAGGCTCCGAATTGCTTCTATTACCTGCCCGTTACGAAGGGATGCCCAACGTGGTTCTCGAAGCGATGTCGGTCGGATTGCCAGTGGCGGTGACTCGGGTCGAAGGCATCGAAAGCGTCCTCGGAGAGCACGCCTCGCTTCAGACGGCACCTCGCGATTCCTGGGGAGATTGGTTGGAATTGGTCGTGCGATTAGCTAGCCAGCCCGAATTGCGAGCAACGCTTGGACATGCGAATCAGGAACGAGCAACGGCCGAGTTTTCGCTCGTGAGACAGCTTGCAAAGTACGAATCCTTGTTCCGAGAGATTTCTCCAACCGCAAGCTAACGACTGGGATTTACCGAATGGTATTTGGTACCGCGGAATTGGTACCGCGGAATAGAATCAGCGGGATTGGGCTGGAATTGAAGATGTCGATTTTGCTAGTGTCCCCGCGGTGAGCTTTGGGGCGTCAGGCCGCAAGGTTGGGATTTGCATCCCTGTAGGTTGCAGCAGTGCAACATCACTCCCATTTCCGGAGAGAAACTCCCGTTCCAGGAGAGAAATCGATGAGCCAGCTCGGGTTGTTCGGTTGGATACGCGAAGGTGTCAAGCAATCGGTGCTCATGGGGGTCAGC
>CAIYZV010000521.1 GCA_903930765.1 uncultured Pirellula sp. | reverse complement strand
ATGCTGGCCCTCAACGCAATCAATGACGGCACGTTGATCTCATCGGCAAAAGAATCCCTCGGAGAAACATCTGAAAAACGAAGAAAATCCTGGGCCAAGGATCTCCCCTCGCGGTACATGGAGTATCTCCCCCGGCTCATCAAGCGACTCAGCAATACTCAAGATCAAGAAAACCCTGATTAGTACCGCCCCGAGGAGAAAATCGAGGTGGAGTAACACGCGGGGCAGTAAGAGTGGACCGGTCCACGCACGGGGGAATCGAACAACTCCGAGCCGAGGAAAATGGTCCATTGCCACACCGGACTCTCCGTCCAGTTCGGATGGAACAATTGCGGCTCGTGCTCTATGATGATCTCTCCCACGTTTCAATAACCTTTAACTCTTTAGCAATCATGTCAGCCGTCGCACCAAAACCAACAGCTTCCACCTCAGGAGACCCCTACTTCCAAGAACTGTTCGCCGATCGGATCGGGGGAGCGCAATACGGTAAAGCCAACGAAATTTACAAGTTCGAGAAAATCAAAAGGGCGAAACGCAAGGCGCTCGCGGACTACCCGGACCGACTCCTGCTCGACTTCGGCATCGGTGAAAACGACTCTATGGCGGACGTGAAGGTACGGGCCGAACTGCAAGTCCAAGCGAACCGCCCCGAGAATCGCGGTTACATGGACAATGGACCGGCGGAGTTCAAACAAGCCGCCGCAAGATTCATGAAGCGACAGTTTGATGTCGACTTGGATCCAACCACGGAGGTCAATCATTGTATCGGGAGCAAAACCGCCTTATCGATGCTCCCCGCCTGCTTTATCAACCCCGGCGACGTGACCATGATGACCGTTCCAGGTTATCCCGTCGCGGGCACGCACACCCGCTACTACGGCGGAACGGTCTACCGTCTTCCTCTCCTCGCCGAAAATCACTTCTTCCCAGACTTTTCGAAAGTCACCGACGATGTTTGGGAAAAGACCAAGATGCTGGTACTCAACTATCCAAACAGCCCGACCGGCCAAGTGGCCACGCGCGAGTTTTATGAGAGCATCATCGAGCTCGCCAAGAAACATAAGTTCATCGTCGTTCAAGACGCCGCGCATATCCTGCTTACCTTCCAAGGTCAGCCGCTGAGCTTCTTGCAAGTTCCTGGCGCGATGGATGTCGGAGTCGAAGTCCACTCGATGAGCAAAGGCTTTGACATGATCGGTTGGCGAATCGGTTGGGTATGTGGCAACCAACGAATCGTTCAAGCCTTTTCGGATGTCAAAGACAACTGCGATAGCGGCCAGTTCGGCGCGATCCAACGAGCGGCCATCAGCGCTTTGGACGCCCCAGAAATCCCAACCCGCATCAACGCAAAATACAAGCGGCGTCTTGCGAAACTGGTTTCAACTCTCCGCCAATGCGGATTCTCATGCGATGTTCCAGGAGGTAGCTACTTCCTATACACAGCAGCACCCAAAGGTGTTGCCGGTGGGCCGCAATTCGCCAATGCCGAGGAAGCATCGCAATACTTCATCACGCAGCATTCGATCGTTATCGTCCCTTGGGATGATGCGGGTAATTGCCTGCGATTCTCTGTGACTTATGAAGCAGAGGATGAGGCGGCGGAGGACGCTCTTATGGCGGAGACCCTCCAACGAATCCGCGGCTTGAACCTCGTTTTTTAACTAACACAAATCCCATGACCGATACAGAAATCCATCAGCAACTTCAGTCCGCTCTCGAGTCGTTCAAAGATCCTGAATCACAAAAGGCCTTGTCGAAAACCGGACAAGTTACAGATTGGGTTTTGACTGGTGGAGAAGCAAAATGCCGGTTGAGCCTTACGAGTATGGTGCAACCGATCGCACCAGAGATCGCCGATAGATTACGCGATCATCTGCTCTCAAGCGTTCCAGGGTTGAAGGGAATGACGGTTACCACCGATACCCTCTACCGCCCTGCAACTCCCATCGGTCAGATCGGCCTGAAGGCCAAAGCCGTTATCGCGGTTGCGGCTGGCAAAGGCGGGGTGGGAAAAAGTACCTTAGCCGCATCGATAGCCCTCACACTGCAATCCCTTGGCGCCAAAGTCGGCCTGCTCGACGCCGATGTTTATGGACCCAGCATCCCTCACATGCTCGGCCTGGAAGGACGCCCGGAGATTCTCGACAACAAAATTCAACCGATTCCATGCGGAACCATGCCGGTCATGTCGATGGGTTTTTTGATCGGACGCGATCAAGCCGTCGTTTGGCGAGGACCGATGCTTCATGGTTCTATCTCCCAGTTTCTCAAAGATACGAACTGGGGCGAATTGGACTACCTGATTATCGATATGCCTCCAGGAACTGGCGATGTGGCGTTGACGCTCTCGCAACTGCTCCCATTGGCGGGAGCGGTAATTGTTTGCACTCCCCAAGAAGTTGCCTTGCTGGATGCCAGCAAAGCCATTTCCATGTTCGAAAAAACAAAGGTTCCCATTCTCGGTATCGTTGAAAACATGAGTGGCTTCACCGACCCCGAATCGGGGAAAACTTTCAACATCTTTGGCAAGGGTGGAGCGCGGCAAAAAGCAATCGAACTCGGTGTTCCATTCCTCGGCGAAGTTCCAATCCAGATACCTCTTCGAAGCCTAGCCGACGAAGGGCGTTTGGAAGACGCGTTGCAGAATCCAACCATTGCAAAGCCTTTCGAGGATGTTTGCCGAGCCTTGGTCCGGTCCATTACCGACCAACTCGCCGCCAAAGGTCCTGCATCGGCCGCTCTCCCTGTCCTGTAATCAAAGCCCCTGGCCTGTAATCAAAGCCCCGAAAAAATAGTAACTAGCTCACCCGGTTCAGCCCGTACGGCATAGGAACTCCACCGATCGCAGCTATCAAATTCTCAGCAGCCATGATCGACATCTTCGATCTGGCTTGGAAGGTAGCCGATCCAAGGTGCGGCAGGATGATGCAGGAATCAAGCTCTCGAAGGGGTGAATCGGTCGGCAAGGGCTCTGGATCGGTAACATCCAATCCTGCCGCAAACAAGCGTCGAGACTTGAGTGCTTCAAACAACGCAGCTTGATCGATGACCTCACCCCTCGCCGTATTAATCAAAATGGCACTGGGCTTCATCAAACCAAACTGAGTGCGTCCGATCATTCCACGCGTCTCTTTTTGCAGACTTGTGTGCAAACTGATCACATCGCTCTCTTGGAGCAGGGTTTCAAGCTCCACACGCTTGGCGCCGAGACGTTGGTCCACCTCCTCTTTGTCGGTTCGGGATGTGTAAATTACTTTCATCCCCCAACCGAAATGGAGTCGCTCCGCAACGGCACTACCGATCCGTCCCATCCCAACGATACCCACAGTCTTCCCGCGAAACTCTTGCCCCAGAAACATCATGGGTTCCCAATTCCGCCATTGAAGCTCAGACACGTTTCGAACCGCGGGCAAGAAGCATCGACCTGCAGCAATCATGAGACCGACGGCAGTATCGGCGGTTGCATCTGTCAGCACCCCAGGTGTATTGCCAATCGCCACGCCACGCAGCGTTGCTGCTTCGACATCGATATTGTTATAGCCTACGGCAAAGTTTGCCACCCCTTTCAATCCCGCCCCAGCGGCATCGAGAAACACGCTGTCCACGCGGTCGCTCAACATCGTCAAAACCCCACAGCAATCGGAGATCTTCGCCAACAAAACATCCCTCGGCGGCGGGTCGCGACCATCCCAAACTTCCACCTCAAACTGCGACTGAAGCTTGGAAAGTCCGTCTTGCGGAATGCTCCGCGTCACAAATACTTTACCCATAACAGCCGATCACCTCTCCAAACTAAAGAAGATGCTTTGCCTTCACTTCAAGATACTGGTTCACCAACGGCGCGGTGAGTTGATCAGGGAACGCGTCGATCACCAGTCCCCCGCAATCACTAACTTTGCGTAGCACTTCACTCCGCCAAAGAAGCAACTGCGCTGCGGCTGCGCTCCGATACAACGTCGATTCATCCAAAGCAGGATTATCAGCGGCTTCAAAAACGCGTCGATCGCGAAGCAACACCAAGACTGGTAGGTGCCGTCGACTAAGAGTTGACAAATACCCGGTGACTTGCGACGCAGTCACGTCATCGATCACGTTGGTGATCAAAACCACCATCGTGCGTCGCCTGCAATGCCTTGAAAAGTACAAAAACGCTTCGTCATAGTTCGACTGCTTCATGTTGGGAAAGCGGTCAAATAACCCATGTAGAATGCGATTCATTTGGTTGGGGCCCCCTTTCAGCGGGACGTATTTCTCCACGTGGTCGGAAAAACACATCAACCCAACAGAGTCCCCTTGATGCAAGGCTACATAACTTAACATCAAGATCGAGTTCATGGCGTAATCGAGAAGACTCAATCCCTGATACTCGTTGGTCATCAATCGACCGCTATCCAACAAAAAGACGATCCGTTGACTTTGATCCTGCTGGAATTGCTTCACCGTCAAACGGCTTCGCCGAGCCGTCGCACGCCAATCGATATGCTTGTAATTGTCATCGGTGCTATAGTCGCGCAGTCGCTCGAAGTTGCTATCCTGGCCAGCCTTTCGCGTTCTCCGCACCCCAATAAGACTCAGTCGGTTGGTCTTCGCCAGCAACGCATACTCCGCCAATTGCTGCATATTTGGATAAACCAACAGCTCTCCCGGACATTCTCGCTGCGTGAAACGATGCCAAAATCCCAAGCGGCTGCGCAATTGAAAATAGACCTTTTCAAACCGAAATACACCCCGCCGCTGAGGTCGCAATTGATACTTTAGCTCTGCTCGCTTGCGACCACCCAAGACCAAGGTATGCACGTCGGGTTCTGCAATCATCCCTTCGGGGGAATCGTCTCTTACCTCCAAGGTGTATTCGCGTTCGCTTCGATTCTCGACGCTCAGCGTGATCTCATGAGAACCTCCCAACGACGCGCTCCGCAACATGCGTCTTTCCACACGCAAATTGGTCCGGCCGATGATCGTCAGAAAATCAGCAAAAACCATGGCAATGGCAGACAGATCCATCAAGACAAGTACGTCGACAAAGCCACGGACCGACTTGGTGGCTCCCTTAATCCATGCCGATTCAGAATCAGGATACATCGCACCTAAGAGCGCTGGTGCAGCAATCATGACTACTGACACCAGTGTCAATGGCAACATCAACCATAACCAGCGCTTGGTCGGGAAGATCCTCCAACCAAACGCGATCACAACGATTGGCGAGATGACTAGGATCAATCCTAACCAAGGAACCCAAAACAAATACGACCCGACGGCATCGAAACGGGGCATGATGATTACAACCGTGGGACTTCAATGCTGCGCAGTAACGTCGTCAATTCCGTGTCGATTTTCGTACCTTCGACTTCTGCCTCTGCATTCAAAACGACCCGATGCCGCAGCGTCGCGAGTGCGATCGAAACCACATCATCGGGGACGGCGAAATCACGCCCACGAAAGGCAGCGAGAGTTCTAGCTCCCTGGACCAGGGCGATTCCGGCACGCGGAGATGCCCCCATATAAAATGTAGGCCAACCACGTGTGGCTCGAACAATTCGATTGATGTAGTTGAGAAGTTTTGGTTCAACACGAATAGCACTGTTCGAAGAAATCGTGCGCAGGATCTCCTCCGCGTTGGTAACTTGGGCCACCTCGCGCTCCAAAACTTTGGCGATGTCGACCTGGCGGGAGTGCAAATCCAATACCCTCGCCTCCTCTTCTTCACCCGGATAAGAAACAACCGCCTTGAACATGAAGCGGTCAAGCTGGGCTTCGGGAAGGGAGTACGTCCCCTCGCTTTCCAAAGGATTCTGAGTCGCCAAAACTAGAAACGGCCTAGGAACGACATAACTGACCCCGTCGATGGTTACTCTCGACTCCTGCATAATCTCCAACAGCGCTGCGTGCGTCTTGGCAGGCGAACGGTTGATCTCGTCCGCAAGTAGCAATTGGGTGAAAACCGGCCCCGGACGGAACCGGAAATCCTGAGTCTTCATATCGAAGATCGGAGCCCCAGTCACGTCCGATGGCATCAAGTCTGCCGTGAACTGTATCCGACCAAACTGGCAACCCAGAACCCTTCCGAGCGTCCGTACGAACAAGGTTTTTCCGAGACCCGGAACTCCTTCAATCAGGATGTGTCCCCCCGAAAAGAGGGAAACCAAAGCCGTGGTCACCAACTCGTCTTGCCCAACGAAAACTTTGCTAATCTCGGCGACCGCGGCATCATAAAGTTGCCTCGCACTGCGTTCATGCGATGCCCGGGGCTCAACGATCTCTGAAGGCGAACCAGAATCCGCAGTACTTTCACTCATCGCTTCCCAACAATCCTGATAGTTGATGAACTAATTGATCTCGAGCCTTGATTGTAAAACATTTCTCCCCTTCGGTGGGTAACACGAACTTGCCACGAGCGATCAATTCCACCGAATTTCCCGTTCCATTTCCGAACCAAATTTCCTCGATTCGCCCCCGCTGGACACCCGCGCTAGATGCACTTTGACGTCGGCAACTCGGTAAATTAGGGGATGGTCGCGGTATCTGCTCAGCAGATTTCCGAGCATGTGGCGCACCCCTTTCCAGCCAAACACTTGTTCATCTTCCCGACTCGACGATTGCGATGCCATCCTCGAACCAATATGCCAAACACTGAACCTTTTTACGATCTTGCTCCATTGCTGCAGTGCCGCTCTGCCTCGAGCGTCGAGCGTTGGTTTGGCTCCATTCGCTTCGATTCCGATCTAGGAGCGTTCGCCAAAGAGCGAATGGTTGGGATCCTTTCTTCGCACTCAAGCCGCAATCAATTTGCCAACGCGTGGTGGCAACGTCGCCTTCAAGCTACGTTGCGAATTGCCAAGGCCCAAAATGCCCGAATCCTCTTCGCTGCCGACTCTCCGTCTGCCGAGGCCATCAGGCATGCTTGTACCCGGTTATCCGTACGCTATGTTGAACTCCAAATAAAGGAATCGCATGAGCAATCCTCCGTAATCAGCAACGGCCTTGGGCGAATGATTCGTTTCCAATCGCTCCGAGACACAAGCGACAGTTCGCTGGCGAAAACACCGATCAGCGATCGAGCAGTCGCATTTCTCTCAGATATTTTGATCGCCATTCATATCCGTCCCAAGGGAAAGCTTTTGAGGATCGTGGAAGCGAGGATTTCGGAATCGAATATCACTCCAGGGTCCACATGGGTCGCGATGCACCCAACTCCAGTTAATTCACAACGCAGAACAGAACAAAAACTCTCCGAAACGGGCGCGATACTATGGATGTTTCATGATGAGGAGCCCGAGGGTTTTTGTGCGGGTTTCACCTCGCCATGGGGTTGCCATCGTCGATCGCAACCCGCTACGCTCGCGCCTGTTCTGAAAGCGCCTTCGCATTTGATTGAATCCGATGCCTATCTCATTCACTGCACGCGCTCCAGGCAAGGCCCTTGGCCGGATCAATCATTCTCGGGATTTCTCGATGAAGCTTTGAGATTGGAACAGCTTGACCTGCCGACCCCTGCGAGCACACTCGCTCGTATCTTAACCCAGCAACGCATCACCGCCACGAATCATCTCAAACGCGGTGAACTGACCACAAGCTGCTGGTCTGCTCGCCCATTAGGTGAACTCCTCAGCCGACGGTCTTTCCAACCTCATTTGAGCAGATGGGACTGGGAACCCTTTGGGATCGCAGTTCGTACTCAACGATTGATGGACCTAGGAGCAAGACCCGTAACTTACCTTCGAGAGAGCGTTATCCGAAAACTATCCGCCGAAGAACAACCATTTACACAACCCGAACCAAGCCGGCTGGGTGATCGAGACTGGACGGAGGAGCGGGAGTGGCGGGTTGCCGGCGATCTACGGCTCCACTCGATCCGTTTCTGGGAAGCATTCGTCTTTACGCCAAACCTGCCGACCGCCATGCAACTGGCCCCGATCTCTCGCTGGCCAGTCTGCTTCCTCGAATAGTTCCCTAAAACGGCATCTCGGAACCCTTAACGATCGTGGGTTGAAGACATTTCGGAACCTTCAGCCATCCGAATCTGCGATTCTAGTGCATCGGACCACTGCACCATCCTATCGGCAAACCAACGCAATCCCTTTGCAAAAACCTTGGTCATCGGCGTGCGCGAGACTTCGTCCGAATCGCGAGGCAGATTGCCTTGGTCGGCATCGCGAACGTTCCTATCTGCCGCAACGTCATGAGCATACCCTACCCAGGCTGCGTCGCTCCACCGTACCGAGTCGCTCATTACCGCTGCTTGCCTGTTGGTCTCTTCCGTACCGTTGGCATCCCAGCGTACGCTATTTGCAGGGATTTCCAAACCGATACCAACGGGATCACGTAGCGCCGCGTCGAGAGCTGCTAGATCGCGATTCATCGGTGCCACCGGAATCAGGTCATCTGAAATCGGATCTGGTTCGATCTCCGTGTTGGAACGAATCCCAACGCTTGGTTGATCGATTAGGTATTCGGGAGCAAAAATGCAGCCGTGTGGCCGGAATAAAGATCTCCATGACTCGCTCGGATTGTCTAACCCCATGTTCAAGGCTGGATCGATAGGAATCCTATCCGCGGCGATACTATTGATTTCAATCGCGTTCGCTACCACTTCGCGAACATCGCTCATGACCTGACCATCACCACTGTTCGAGGCCATCGGCGCGCACAACTCTGTTTCGAGGCTCACCGCATCGATGTCGGAAGCTGTGACTCCAATTTGGTCCGGTACCACGCTAATTGGTGCCGCACTATCCCGCATCGTTTTCACAAGATGTTCTGGAGTCGTAGCGATCGCCGGAGCTCCCTCCGGTTCATCCATCTCGATCGTGTCATTCAGCCCTCCCGGCAGAAACTCGGTGCTCGGAATACATCCCTCCTCGATAGGAAACCGATTCCCCAGGATCGGGGCGTCGATCTCCGTACCGCTCACGAGTTGGCTGCAGAACTCACCCTCGATCGAATCGCTGGTTCCTTCTCCACCTGAGCGTCCTGTTCGGCTCGCAATCGAAGCGGCTAAACTCCGATCGGCAAGGTCATTGAACGCCTCTGTTGATCCATTAGATTCCGCGCGATTCTCGGACGGAAATGGTTCGTTGGTTGGGCCAGAAGCCTGCAATGTGTACACAAAGATGTTAGCGGGATGCCCGGATGGCAACGAATCTATCTTGCTCGTCGCTTCGCCATCCGGGTTGCGATCCGCATCGAAACCGCTTAGTGCATCGAATTGGCATCCTTCCGCCCCGAGGTCGCTGGGTGACGAAATCGCTTCTTCGGAAACAGAATCTACCCCCGAGATCGTACTGGTATCGGCGAGTTCACTCTGCAGTTGATACTTTGTGCCACAATGATTCTGATCGCAATCCCAGAGCCAAGCCTCGCTGTCCGCAGACTCCGTGCCGACCAATGTATTCTGAGCGGCGAGAGCTTCGTCCATCGGGCAGACATACGGAAGGCTGGACTTATCAAAAGCGCTAATGAGCTGTCGAGCAACAAACGGCGAGGTCGATCGGATGGTGCGATTCCACGATATCGGTAGCACAGGATAGTGATCGATCCACTCGTTGGCTGCGCTATAAATCCACCCTGCCTGATTGCGCGCCCATTCGATCCGCGAGGACAGTTGCTCGTAATTCGCATGCCGAACCGCGGCGAGAGCACAGTGGTCGGTGGTTGCCTCAAGCACTCTATCCAGGGGTCCGATACGTTCGAACGCGTCGTTGCTCGATGGGAACGGCTCAACAAGCGCATCCAACTCTGCAATCGCTCTAAATCGCAGAGGTAAGAACTCCATTCCAGAGTCATGCACCACGCATGACGCTGGAATGGAGACCAATGACGCATTCCAATCGGCATAAGCTGCATTGGAAGCGGAAATGGCAACAACACAAGCACGGATTGTTGCCCGAAGGGCGCGTTTGAACGAAGGACTGCGCATCGCTCGTAACCTCGGTTGGATGCTTTGTCACCATGGCGATCACTGACTCATCATCTCGATTGGCTGAGTCAGACTTCCTTGGCCTTGGTGCATTGCGGTTTGGTCGTTATTGGTGGGACGCAACATTCAGGAGCTGATTCCGTGCTCTTTTGCCTGAAAGCATGCGGCGACACCCGTTACTTCGACCAGCCGCACCTAAAGAATCGAGCGCAGAGTCCTCCCGATCCGCTTTTCTTCCCTATCCCCTACCGATTAACCAGCCCGTACCGGCTTTCCAGAACGTACCGGTTCTCCAAACCCTATTGCTTATTCGGAACAGTACAAATCTTCCATCGATGACGATCCACTCACCAAAACTAGCATTTGAACTACATCCAACTTCTCGAGATATCTACGCTATCTCTTTTGGGCCATGATCTCTTGGATCATGAGTTCCGGCGAACCGAGAGCCTGCATGCGAGCGACCCAGTAGTTCACCTCGGTCGCGTTAGGGAGCCTTCCCGTCAATGTCTGGATCACTTGCTGCACGTACGCTGGATCATTGGCATACCGCTCGCGGAATTGAGGACTGGCCATGATCTTTCCCGCTACTTCATTCAGCGTATGCCCCTGTTGCATATACGATTGCCACGCAATGATCTCGCGGCTCGTTGGAGCCCGGCCAAGCAGCGACACGAACACTTGGTTCAACGCATCTGTATTCACCGCTCCCGGTAAATTGGTACTGGGCAGACTAGCACTGGAGGGATAACCCGCCGAAACGGTAGATGATGTTGCCGTGGCAGGGACCGAACTCGTTAACCAAGTAGCCGGAGGGGTTGCAGCGCCTGGCTGAAAATTGCCTCGGTCTAAGGTCAGATTGAAGCTTTGATTTAAGCTGCTCGCCGCGATGGGAACAACCTGCCGCAGCGAATAAAAAACCTGGTTATTAAGGCTGACGAACGCATTCAACTGGTACTGATCTCGAGGGTCGATGTAGCGAGGGTCGTAATTCAATTCGAATCGGAATGGCCCAGCACCTTCGGCTCGCATCACCGCTTTTCCGCCGGCAATCTCATAGTAAGGCTTGGTAATATTTTGCAGCTGCACCGTCAGTACGGATCCGATGGGCAGCTGCCCACGATCCCCCAGCGCGACCGTTCCACTCAGGGCTGTCGAGGTTGATGTCATGGTAACCACAGCGGAACGCAGGGCTCTCGAACGGACGTCTTGAATCAAAAGCGAAACTCGTCCGTAGGGATCCACCGAACGCTTCAATTCGTCGGCAATGTCAACGATCCGTCCGTCATACTCCCCAATGCGGGTGCTCGATACCGCGACAATCACATCACCGACGTTGATGCCGGCTACTTGTGCAGCACTACCAGGGTCGATGCTTTGTACTACAGCCCCCACATCTGCGTTCTTTACGAAAACCCCAAGCTTCCAATTCTTCACCGGGGGGACTAAGGTTTGTCCGTAGGTGTAGGTCGGACTGGCACTCGCAACCGCGGTTGCTGTCGGCGGATAAGTCACTGTGCCCGGAGGCGTTCCCGGAAGCGTATACGTCCCCGGTGGCACCGGGGACGTGCTCGGGAACCCAGCCCCCGGTACGACCTTGGGCACCGCAGCATTAAAATCGGTCCATGACTGCCCCGAGGCGACGCGATTGCAGGCGAACGAAACCAGGACGTAACAAAGAATAAAATAAGCGGGAAACCTTAACATGCTCATGATCTCAACTCTTAGAAACCTGCGTAGAGAGCAGGAAATAGGATGAATGCGGGCCGTCTTCCTTAAGAAATCGTACTACCGATCAGCGGACTTGCGGTCCAGCGATCTGGTCCAGTTCCTTCCGTATGAATGCAGGATCCAAAGGATAGAACCCGGCTCGTACCGCCTCTAATTGCCCATCGCGACTCAGAACATAGCGAAGCAGACTCTCTCGAAGACCGCCATCGGTTGCCATCGCCGATTTATCGATCACCAACACCAGCGGTCGCACAAAGGGGTATCGCCCCGACAAAAAACTTTGCTCATCGGCAGGTACCACGCCCCCCGGCAACGCTAGCGGAACAGCCTTGAGCGTATCTCGTGACTCGCCAAACCCACTCAACCCGACACCAAACTTATCAACAGCTACCGCATTACAAACCTTGTCATTGGTCTCGTGGACCTCAGCGGACCTCGCCAAATCCCCTCCTTGAATGATCCAATTCTTGATGAAACCGGTGGTGCCACTATGATCGCCACGTGTGTGTATTCGTATGGGTTTTTCCGCCCACTCGCCGGTAACACCCAACTCTCCCCACTTTGCAACGTGGGGCTTGGATCCACCAGGAGCCCTGAAAATCGACTCCAATTGGCTCGGGCTGATGCTCTGGATTGGATTCTCTTTGTGCACGAACAACGCTAACGGATCCAATGCAACGATGACAGGGAACGGCTCCTTGCACGCCGTCCCTTTGAGTGCGTCAAGTTCGGATGCCGTAAGAGGACGACTCGAGCCGGCAATCACATTCGGCCGCTCCGAAATCTCCTGCAATCCAGCATCCGTACCGTCCTTGCCTCTCTCAAACGTTACCTCAGGATGGAACTTTCGAAAACGCTCTGACCAAGCTTTACCAAGCATCTGCATGGTTGTTGAACCTGCGAGAACCGCCGTCCCCTTGAGTTCCTTGGCCGGATGGTACGGTTCGATGGAATCGATCAAGTGCAGCAGAGCCAAATGCTCCGCATGGGAGTTTGTCGATTGGACAGGAGTCGTCGCCGCACCAGAGCTTGGGGAACCTCGCTCCCCCCCCGGTACCGCGGTTGGATTGCTTACAGGTACCGCCGGCGTCGTCTGCGCCAGGCAGACTCCACTGGCTAATGGAACCAGCGTCAACAAACCAACTCCTAATGCGCGCATCAGAATTGCGCGAACCCGATAATTCGCAGATTGGGACATCCTTCGCCCGCTCGTACTGGCAACACCCTCAGCCATCGTTATCCACCTCCTGGGAAAAAGAACCTTCAATGTCGCATCAGTTTACCCGTTTTGGCGAACCGTTGAAAGATGAGCAAAATTACTCGCGGATTCGACCAAATCGCCCCCTCGACGCCCCAGGACCTCCTAAGAAACCGCATGGATCGAGGGCTATAAAGCGATTTTTCCAGAGACCATCGATACACGGACTTGGATCTGCCGGAAAAAAACGTCACTCATCCACTGCCGCAGTCAGAACCAACTCCACGCGATACCCAGGAGCCGCCAGTTGGGTATGCAAACAAGCTCGCGAAGGTGCGTGGCCGTTTGGAACCCATGCATCCCATTCCTCGTTGAAGACGGCGAGATCTTCCGGGTTCGGCATGTAGATGGTCACTTGCAAGAGGTTTTCGCGGGAACTCCCCACCATCGCCAATCTCTGATCGACTTGCATCAGAACTTGTCGAAACTGCTCGCGCGGCGGCAACTCGGGTGAGTCGGGTACTTCCACAAAGTACCCGACGCCTCGGTGCACGACTAAGTCGGACCATCGGCGAGTTACCCCATGCCGCTGAATCGTCATGCGGGTACTCTCCTCTTACTCAGCTAGTTTTCGTAAGACGGTGGGTAGAATGCCGCCGTTTCGGTAGTACTCGATTTCAACCGGTGTGTCGATACGCACCAGCGCATCGAAGACGACTTGGGTTGCATCACCCTTCTTCGCGATCACCTGGATCTTTGTCCTGGGTTGCAACGATTCGCTAAGCCCTGCAATATCAAACGTCTCTTCGCCGGTTAACCCGAGCGACTGCGCGCTCTGACCCGGCAGGAACTGCAGCGGCAACACACCCATTCCGACCAGATTGCTTCGGTGGATCCGCTCGTAGGAAACCGCGATTACGGCTTTCACACCCAACAGCAAAGTACCTTTTGCTGCCCAGTCACGCGACGAACCAGTCCCATATTCAGCACCCGCCAACACCACCAAAGGTGTCTTGGTCGCTTGATACTTCATCGAGGCATCGTAGATGCTCATGGTTTCACCGGTCGGCAGATAGCGAGTCACACCACCTTCGACCCCTGGAACCATCGCGTTGCGAATACGGATGTTCGCAAAAGTCCCCCGGACCATAACACGGTCGTTACCACGCCGCGCTCCATAGCTATTGAAGTCGGCGGGCGTAACGCCGTTCTCAACGAGAAACTTCCCGGCAGGACCACTCTTGGCGATCGAACCTGCGGGCGAAATGTGGTCGGTCGTTACCGAGTCTCCCAACAACGCCAACGCTCGTGCCCCCACAATCGGCTGGATTGTTCCAACCTTGGTGGTGATTCCTTCGAGGAACGGTGGACGCTGGATATACGTGCTCTTTGCATCCCACGCATACTGCCCGCCAGGTGTGATCGGAATCGCGTTCCATGCTTCGTTCGACGTAAATGCCCCCGCGTACTGCTTCAAAAACATCTCAGGAAGCACCGAAGCCTCGACCGCTTGATCCACTTCCTCACGGGTTGGCCAAATCTCATGGAAGTAAACGGGTTTGCCCGACTCATCATGCCCGATGGGCTCCTTCTCAAAATCGATGTCAACCGTCCCCGCCAGAGCGTACGCGACGACCAAAGGAGGACTTGCCAAGTAATTGGCACGCGTATGAGGATTCACGCGACCTTCGAAGTTCCTATTACCGCTCAGAACTGCGGCAGCAACGAGATTTCCTTCGGTGATTGCAGTCGCCACCGCATCAGGCAATGGACCGCTGTTTCCGATGCATGTCGTGCACCCATACCCAACAACATTGAACCCCAGTTTCTCAAGCGAACCAAGCACGCCGGCCTTGGTCAAATAATCGGTCACCACGCGAGAACCCGGTGCCAAACTGGTTTTCACAAAACTCTTGACTCGCAACCCACGATCCGCAGCCTTCTTCGCGAGCAGCCCAGCTCCGATCATGACCGATGGATTGCTGGTGTTCGTGCAGGACGTGATCGCCGCGATCACCACCGCCCCGTGGGTGATCGATTCATCACCCTTGGTGTCCTTGACTAGCCCCGTTGATGACAACTGCTCACTCGTAAGTCCAAACCCACGCTCGGCAATCGGTCCGGAAAGACCTTTCGCGAACGATGCCTTTACGGTCTTCAATGGCACTCGATCCTGAGGCCGCTTGGGCCCAGCCACCGCAGGGTCAACCGTCGACAGATCCAACGTCAACACCTTGGTGTATTGCAAATCGGGCCCATTGTCCAATCGGAACAGCCCCTGCTCCTTGCAATACCGCTCGACCAAATCGATTTCGTCTTTGGTGCGCCCAGTTCTCTTCAAATAGGCGAGTGTTTCGCCATCCACAGGGAAGAAACCCATCGTTGCCCCATACTCGGGAGCCATGTTGGCAATGGTTGCACGATCGGCGAGCGACATGCAGGAAACACCGTCACCAAAGAACTCGACGAACTTATTGACCACACCCTCCTTGCGGAGGATTTCGGTCACACGCAGGACCAAGTCTGTCGCCGTTGCACCTGGCGACAACCGTCCGGTCAACTTCATTCCAACCACTTCGGGCATCAGCATGTACAACGGTTGCCCGAGCATGTTCGCTTCCGCTTCGATGCCACCAACCCCCCAGCCCAATACGCCCAGGCCATTGATCATGGTGGTATGAGAATCGGTACCAACCAAAGTATCAGGAAAGGCGACGCGTCCGAGATGATCCTCCCCTTGGAACACGACCTTGGCCAAATATTCCAAATTCACTTGGTGCACAATGCCGGTGTTGGGAGGGACAACGCGGAAGTTCGCGAAGGCTTGTTGCCCCCAACGAAGGAACTCATAACGTTCGCGGTTCCGTTCAAATTCGACGTGGACGTTTTTGCTCAACGCATCTGCCGTTCCAAAGTAGTCAACTTGAACCGAGTGATCGATCACCAAATCCACAGGGATCAATGGGTTGATCTTTTGCGGATCACCACCCAAACTCTTCATCCCGTCGCGCATGGCGGCCAAATCCACGATCGCTGGCACACCCGTGAAGTCTTGAAGCACCACCCGCGCTGGCTTGAACGGAACCTCGAGCTCCGCAGGCTTTGCCGCGTTCCACTTTGCCAAGTTCACCACATCGTCTTGGGTCACTTGAAAACCATCGCAGTTGCGCAGGACTGCTTCGAGCAGGATCCGAATGGAGAAAGGAAGCTTGGAAACCGATGCGACTCCGGCTTTCTCAAGCCGATCCAATCGGTATAGGCCTAAACTGCCTTGAGGAGCTTGGAAGGAATCGCGAGCACCAAACGGATCGACAACTTTCGATGGAGATGCCATTTTTCTGATTGTTTGCAGAGTTAGCGTTGAGCCCCATCCGCACCGCGACGGTCCACTGCCTCACGTAATTGCGTTTGGGGGGAGGGAATTTCCGGATGCGTATTGTACCGAGATTGAGCAAAAGAAAAACGGCCTGTGAAGTTCACAGGCCGTTTCCTTTTGTTTTCACCAGACCCATCTGATACAGACGGAATCACTGGCTATTTCGATTAGTTGCAACCGCAACCCGAAGCTGCTGGAGCTGGGGTTCCGCATCCGCCGCAGCCCGAACCGGCTCCATTGGACGCTGCAGCACCGCCGCAACCGGCACCAACTGCACTACCAGCACCAACGGCAACGCCGTTCGACCATACAGGAACCGTTACGGTCGTTGGAACCATCTTGCAGACGGTAACGTCGACTTCTTCTTGAACGGTGTATGGAACGTTGACGGTGTACTTCTCAACCTTTTCTTCGGTGACGGTATCGTTGATAGTCACGTTGTAGGTACGAGTTTGTTGCTCAGCAACCATAACCGTGGTGGTGACGTCCCGTTGACGGGTTTCGTTCACGTAGTCGGTTACGCTCTTGGTGCGAGTCTTGGTTTCGGTGTCGTAAACAACCTTGGAAACCTTGCGAGTCGCTTGCTCTTCAACAACCTTAGGAACCTTGACGGTTACTTGTCGCTCTTCGGTCGTCATAACCGTCTTGGAAACTGGACGAGTGCGGGTTTCGGTGTTGTAAACGGTCTTCTTGACGGTCTTCGAACGGTTTTCGGTGTTCATGACACACTTCTTAACCGTGCGAGTACGTTGCTCGTCGTTGTAGGTGACCTTGTTAACCGTACGGGTACGGGTTTCGGTGGTCATGCTGCACTTCTTAACCGTACGATAACGGGTTTCGGTGGTGTAGCTAACCTTTTTGACGGTCTTCTGTTGAACATCGTCGCGATAAAGAGTCACGTTGTAGGTGTACTCTTCGGTCGACGATTGGTTTTGGTAGGAAGTCACAGGAACTTCTTCGGTAACAACGTTTGGAACCCAAACCTTGCGGCAAACCGTACGGGTTGCAGGAGCTGCAGCGACTTCGCCACCGCATCCGCCACATCCGTCCGAAGCGACTGCTGCAGATCCGCAACCGCTGTTGCATCCGCCACAGCCACCGCATCCGCCGCAACCAGCCTTCTTGCCGCCGCATCCGCTTCCGGAGCTAACAGCCGAACCACATCCGCCGCTCACTGGAACTTCTTCCATAACGGTTTGGTACGATCCGAGGTCCTTGGAAACGGTACGAGTGGTCGTCACAGGAACACGTCGGCAAACGTTGCGGGTGCCGGTACGTTGTTCGGTGTAAGGAACCTTGACGGTGTAGCTAACAACTTCGTCGCTGTATACAGGAACTTGTACCGTGTAAGGAACTTGTTCGTCGGTGTACACAGGAACTTGAACCGTGTAAGGAACTTGTTCTTGAGTCGTTACAGGAACCTTGACGGTGTAGGTCTGAACTTCGTCCACGTAGCTTGGAACTTGGACGGTGTAGTTCACGACTTCGTCAACGGTCGATGGAACTTGAACTTGGTAGCTGACGTCTTCCGTTACAGTCTTTGGAACTTGAACGGTGACCGACTTGGTCTGATCTTCGTAGACGGTCTTCTTAACAGTGTAAGGAACGTCTTCGGTGACAGTGCGAGCAACTTGAACTTGATACTGCTCTTCAACTTGCTTGGTCACGGGAACCGAAACGGTGTAATCAACCTTCTTGGTCTCAGTCTTTGGAACTTGAACCGTGATGGTCTCCGTCTTGGATTCTGTGCGTGGAACAACCTTGGTAACGTTGTAGCGACGCTCACGCTCTTCAGCACGAGTCAGCGTCTTGTTGACGGTTCGCTTTTCAGTCACTTGCTGAGCAACGTTTACAGTGCGCTCAACATAAGTGATCTGTGGGCCGCAACCAGCAGCACCAGCGTCTCCGCCACCAACGACTCCACCACTAACTACTGAACCACAGCCTGCTGCCACAACAGTGCTAGCACCGTTACCGCATCCGCAGTCACCAGCAAACGCACTACCGGCCCCAAATACCGTGGCCAGCCCGAGGACAAAACCTGGGCGAAACTTCATTGCAGTCTCCTCAAAGAAAACGAAATCATGGCCACAAGGCCGAAACATAAATAAGTTGCCGTACAACCTGCACGACGGTTTGAAAACTCACGATGCAACACTTCAGGCTACGACGGGAAGACGGGAAGCAGGATCGGCCTCATAGATAAAGCCGCCCACGAAGAGGTCCGTCCGAAACCTTGGTTTACGACGAAGTTTAGCTACTATAAGCATCATTGGAAGCGACTCGCCTAAAATTCTTCCCATTTTTCGCCATCGAAAAATATTGCCCATTCCATCGTTGAGTAAACGTACTCAACGCCTCGGCATACTTCTTGAATACTCTCGCGAGCCCAATTTTTTTAGATTTTGACAAACTATCCACATTCCAATCCTATTGTTGCTCCGCATGGAGCCCGCAGCGAGACGCTCAATGGCCCTGGGGGTAGGCCTAGAAGCTGGCGGCACTAGGTACCAATGACCGGCACCTTGCCGAACTCAACTCCCACCATCAACGAGTTGACGCCAGACCCGATTCCAAGAAACGCACCGCGACCCAATCCAGAAAACCCGCCTGATTGGATGGCCCTCGCCAAAGCGGTCGGGAGCGCCACCGAGCCGGTATTGCCGTACTCGTGATACGTTGCAAAGTCCCTCTCCACCGGCAAACCTAACGTCTCGAGCATTCGCTTGCGGTGGGCCGCTCCGACCTGGTGGCAAACCGTTGCGTCGATCTGAGACCGCGTCCATCGTAACTCCTCCGTCAAGCATTCGAAGGTCTCTTTGCCTGTCGCGAGTCCGGCCTCCAAAAGTTGCTCCGAGTCGGTATTCATCAACGGGGACATACCTCCTCCCGCCTGATCTGAATCGCTCTGACATAGACCATGAAACTCCGTTCTGGCAACTGCAACCGCCCCCAGAAACCTCATGCCGGCTTGATGATGCTTCTCTTCGAGCCAATCCCTGTTCGCCAAAAGCCAAGCACAACTCCCTGAACCGATGGTCAGCGATGCAAATGCCGGCTTGATGCTCTGACGTGTTAACTCCCGATCGTTTTTCAACTGCGTCAGTGTCGTCTCCATCAATCCGCGAGAATCCTCAGTCCCTACAACCAATCCGGCGTTGATCACCCCCGCTTCGATCAGTTGCGCAATCTGAACCGCTCCATTCATCACCCCTAAACACGCATTGCTAACGTCATAGATCCATGCAGCTCTGGGCATCCCTACCAAATGATGCACTCGACATGCTGTGGCGGGCTCTAAATACTCGCGACATACGCTGGCATGGATCAAACAGCCAACCTCCGAACTCGCAATCCCTGCACCCTGCAACGCGTTGCGACAACTCTCTGCACTCCTATCGCTGATGCGGCTCCCCACCTCCCACATCCTTCGAGTCCGAATGCCACTCATCCCCTCCAAACGCCCCTCGGGTAGCTTCAGCCTGGCATACACATCCGCTAGCTCATGCTCAATCCATGCCGATGAAACCTCGATCGGCGGAACCACATACCCGATAGAAGCAAGGCAGACTTGCTCAAACTTCATGATCTTCCCTCATTCGCGAAACCGACCTGCACGCCGTGGATTGGCACCAACACGCTCTGAGGTGCTGTACACCCCGCCAACCTATTTAGGTTGTGCCAAGTACTCGGAGAGCAATTCGCGCAAGTGTTCAGGTATTCGAATCCCTGTCAACACACCCAACTCAGGATCCACCATCGAACAGACCGCTACGATCTTGCCCGTCGCAATCGCATGACCGCCCAAAAACATCCGATGAAGATAGCTCACGCTTTTGGTCCCCAACCGAGATACCGTGACGAAGATGTCGAGTTCGTCTTCAAACCGAGCAGGTGCGAGATAGTCACACTCGCAATGAACCCGCGGCCATGTCAGTACCGAAACGTTACGGTCTGCAGCAACGCGCTTGGACGACGGGAGGAGCGGATTGCCCGTAGGTGAAGGAGTGCCCGTAGATGAAGGACTGCCCGTAGATGAAGGACTGCCCGCGATTCCGCCAGGAGGATGTTCGGGTTGCGTTTCCCCAAGGCCAGCATCCAGCGATGCCGGCGCTCCGAAAACACTCGTTCCCAGAGAGCGAAGCAACGCGTGCTCCGCCTGTTCCATATAGATAATGAACGACGAGAAATGGGCGATGCCGGCCATGTCGGTTTCCGCAAACTCGACCCGCCGACGCCAGTGAAATCCTTCCGGATCACTCACCGACATATGGCATCAGCGCCATGAAACGTGCACGTTTGATCGCTTCAGCAACCGCGTGCTGGCTCGTCGCCGAACATCCGGACTTGCGTCGACTCACGATTCGGCCATGCCTGTTGACCAACTTGGACAACAGTTCCACGTCCTTGTAATCGACGTACATCGGCCGAGGTCGCTTTCCATCAACAAGCAACGGATCGCGCTTCTTTACCTTAGCCTTGACGCGCGTCCGCTTGCGCGCGAATTTCTTTCCGTTTGGCGGTCGTTTTGAAGGGTACAGGTTAGAATCCATACAGTTTGAGCAATGAAATCCGGACAACAATTACCGGCTTCTTTCTACCGGGTTGATTTCGGAGTGTAACTCGATTCGCGAAATCCGGCAAGGGCCGATTCCCCATCCTTCTCCTTCGATTTCACCCATGAACCCGGTCTGCAATCCAGGCCTTCCGTCCCACGCGTTTCGCCCAGCAACTTTCGACCGGCTAAACCACTTCAAGCCTTCGACGAAAACGCCCGCTCCTGAAATCGTATCCTGCCCCCCCAAAGTCCTTGCCGCCATGCTATAAATCCACATCGAGAAACGGCTTAGGATTGCTATCGGTAAAAATGAAAGCTTATGCGGAAAAGAAAAGTAGTCGTCGTTGGTGCGGGCCCCGGCGGTTTAGCCGCCGCGATGCAACTGGCCCATGCGGGTGCTGATGTCACGGTACTAGAGGCGAAATCCACCGTCGGCGGGCGCTGCTCGACGATCTCCGAAAATGGCTTCAAATTCGACACAGGCCCTACGTTTTACCTCTATCCCCGGATTTTGAAGGAGATCTTCCAATCGGTTGGCAAGGATATCGACACCGAAATCCCAATGAAACGCCTCGATCCGCAGTACCGCGTTGCGTTCGGCGCCGGCGGACACCTCGACTGCACCCCAGACCTTGACGAAATGGACCGACAAATCGCCAAGCTTTCACCGGAGGATGTGGGGCAGCTTCGCAAGTACATGAATCAAAATCGGACCAAACTGGCAAAGTTCCGTCCAATCCTAGAAAGCCCCTTCAACGGTTTGGCCGACTACCTGCGACCCTCCCTCCTCGCCGCAACTCCATACGTAAAGCCTTGGAAATCCCTAGGCTCGGAACTCGAAAGCTACTTCCGTGACCCTCGCTTGGTCATCGCATTCTCGTTCCAAGCGAAATACCTTGGGATGTCCCCGTTCCGTTGCCCGAGCCTTTTTTCCATCCTTTCATTCCTCGAATACGAATACGGCGTCTTTCATCCCTACGGTGGCTGTGGCCAAGTCAGCCAGCGTATGGCGGAACTCGCGGAGGAACTTGGGGCCCGCATCCGACTCTCCGAGCCGGTGAAGAAACTTCACTGGCAAGGCAAACGGGTCATCGCGGCACAAACCGATCACGCTACCTACGAAACCGATGCGATCGTCATCAATGCGGATTTCGCACACAGCATGCAGCAGTTGGTTCCGAATCATCTACGTCCACGATGGACCGATGAGAAACTCGAACAAAAACGATACTCATGCTCTACATTCATGATGTATCTGGGGATCCGTGGTGAGTACCGCGATCTTCCCCACCACACGATCTATATCTCGAAGGACTACCAAGGCAACCTCAGGGAAATCGAAGAGGAAAAAGTCCTCCCGAGAGAGCCGTCGTTCTACGTCCAAAACCCCATCGTCACCGATTCAAGCTTGGCCCCACCCGGCAAAAGCGGACTCTATATTCTCGTCCCCGTTCCGCATCTCAGTCCATCCACTCCTTGGGACGCCGAACAAACAGCCACCTTCCGGAAACTGACCCTGAAACGGCTCGAAGAAATCGGACTCAGTGACCTCGAAAGCCGCATCGAGTACGAAAAAATTATCACACCCGCCCAATGGCGTGATGATTACTCGGTCTACCGCGGGGCTACCTTCAACCTCGCCCATAACTTGGGACAAATGCTGCACCTGAGACCACACAATCGATTCGAAGATCTCGATGGTGTCTACCTCGTCGGCGGTGGAACACACCCCGGTAGCGGACTCCCCGTGATCTACGAATCCAGCCGTATCACTTGCCGACAACTCCTCCCCGACCTCGGTCTTCCGAACGACTTTATCGACAACCTCAAGCCGCTCAGCAAGCCCCAACACAAACACAAAGAAATATCCACAGGATGACAACTCCGTCTGCTCCTCAATCGATCTATGACCTTCAAGCCCAACGTCTCGATGGATCCACATGCCTCCTCTCCGAGTTTAAGGACCATGTCCTGCTGATCGTGAACGTGGCCAGCCGCTGCGGGTTCACGTCCCAGTACCGCCAACTCCAAGAACTCTACGATGAGTTCGTGAGCCCAACCACGGACGCCCAACCAAAGCATCAACTCGTAATCCTGGGATTCCCTTGCAATCAGTTCGGCGCGCAAGAACCAGGAACCGAGCAGGAAATCCAGCAGTTCTGCTCGCTGAACTACGGTGTCACGTTTCCAATGTTCTCGAAAGTCGAAGTCAACGGAACCAACACCCACCCACTGTTCACCTTCTTGAAAGAACGCGCTCCAGGACTACTAGGTACCGAAGCGATCAAATGGAACTTCACTAAATTCCTCGTCGACCGCAACGGAAACGTCGTCGACCGCTTCGCGCCCTCGACATCCCCCTCCTCCCTACGCGAAACGATTCAAAAACTACTCTAATGCAGCGATGAGCTAATGCGGCGATGAGCTCCAACGGCTCCCAACAACAGAGCTTGCTTCGCTAGCATTGCCGTGCTGCGTTTCGGCATTCCTACTCCAAGCATCGAACTCCCAGGGATAGGCTCGTACCAAGTCCGAGCGGCAGGTTGTATAGCGGCAACCGCCTCGAATCCATAAACTGCATGCATGCACCACGACCATGCGGAACCTCAATCGCTAACCCAACCCATCCAACCCACGTTGCTGGACAACGAAGCTGTCGTCCATAGCAAGCGATGGCTGATGGACTTCTTTCCCAACCTTCGTGACGCTTGTATCCGTTGGTCGGAAGATGACGCGAGCAGCATGGCGGCGAGCGTCGCGTATTATCTAGCTCTGTCTCTCTTCCCGATGATGCTCTTGCTGACGTCGGGCATCGGAATCTTTCTTCGATACACGCACACCGGCAAAGACGCCCAGCAGCAAATCCTCGCCACCGTCGAAACGTACGCATCGCCTGCGGTCAAACATCATATCGAACAAGTCCTCTCGCAGCTGACGAGCCACTCGTTGGTCAGCGGTCCCTTTGGAATCCTTGCGGCGATCCTCGCAGCGATCGGCGTCTTCGCTCAAATCGATCGAGGCTTCGACAAGATCTTCCGGATCCCCGCACGCAAGGAAAAGAACTTTTCGAAAACGGTCTATCGGGTTGTCCGCCATCGTTTCTCCGCCTTCTTAATGCTCGTCGGATTAGGCGGATTGGTGGTGATCCTCTTTGCGGCCAGTATGATGGTCTCCCAAGTTCGATCGTTCACGGGGACAACACTTCCGAGCATGCATCGGCTCTTCAGCGCCTTCGAGGTTTGCTTCACCGTCCTCGCCAACGCCACCCTTTTTAGCCTCGTCTACCGCACACTACCAAAACGCCCTGTCCTCTGGGTCGATGCGTTTCGCGGAGGCATGATCGCCGCGGCCATCTGGGAAATCGGACGAGCCCTTCTCGCGGTGTTCTTTATCGGGATGCGGTACACGAGCGCCTACGGCGCCATCGGTTCGTTCATCGCACTGCTGCTTTGGTGCTACTACGGAATCTCAATCATTTTCTTCGGTGCAGAGTACGTCCAAGTCCTCGAAACCCGCCGGCAACAAGAACTCGCCCAAACCACCCCGCTCGGCCAGCCGGCACCCCTCGAGGCCCCCGAAAACTCATCCCTTTCTTCCAAATTGAAACCGAGGCGTTCCTCGGCGGATGCATAATCACACGCTCTCTGATAGATTCTTAGCTCCGCTCGAGCTCGTTCACCTGCCAAATAGCATTTGGTTTCCGGGTGATGATGCGTGCCACCAAGGCTCCCATACTACGGCTCCACTACCAAGGCAACACGCCGACGGGTACCTTGCAGTAGGCTCGGTCCAGATCCATCTCACCTAACACAATCCCCTACCTCGGAATCACTTTCAAGGACACACGCAAATGAAATTGACTCAACTCACCCGCAATGGTCTCCTTTCGGCATTGCTCCTTTCAAGCTGCATCGCATCGCCAGCCTTGGCACAAGACTCCTCGCTCAAAACCTTTTCGGAAAGCTTCCAGAAACTGGTCGCCGAAAAAGATCTCGACGGCGCTTTGAAGTTGATCGACGAATCCACTGACCTCAAGCCTGAATCGCTCGCGCAGTTCCGCATCCAACTCGGCTCGCAACTTCTAAGAGATAAGCGAGGCAATGACGCTTCGGCGCAGTTTACGAAAGCACTCGATGCAACCTACGCAAAGTTGGAAGATGGATCCAATCCGCGGGCCTTCGCTAACGCCCTGCCCCTCGCAGTGATGATGCTCAGGCAATCCAACCCCGATCAAGCCGACCAGTGGATCGAGAAAGGATTGACTACCCTTCGAGGAAAACTCGATTCTGAAAAGCTCAGCGACAATCATGGCATCCTCGCGCAAATGATGCGATTGAAGCTAAACACTCCCGACCGAGAAGCCGCCGAACAAGCCAAAAACAAGCTGATGGAGTTTGTCGCCGGATGCGAGAAACTTTACGCCGCACAATCAGACCCATCCGTCAACGCAAAAACCATGCTCGACCTATGGAACGATATCCTACCGGTCGTCGATGACGAAAATTCTTCGAAGCTCTTTGACAAGATCCAGTCGCTGGCCCAGTCGCAACTGAAACAATCAGTATCGACACCGATCCTCCAGACCTACACGACCAGCGTCAGTAACTATGTCTCGCGTAACGCTCGCAACGCCCCCGATGTCGCTGGGAATACGCTCAACTCCGCAATGACCTTCATCGAAGCTCTCGAGTCGGACGACAGCAATGTGAACCGCATCCGAGAAACCTTTGTGAAGAACGCGGAACGGCTTAACAAGACAATCGAAAGCGCTCGCGCTCTTCTAGCCATGATCGGTAAGCCAGCACCAGCGATCGATCCCAAAGAATGGGTGAACGGCGACCCAGAAACCCTTGAAAGCCTCAAAGGCAAAGTCGTCCTGCTCGACTTCTGGGCCGTATGGTGCGGACCATGCATCGCGACCTTCCCCCATCTCAAGCACCTGGACGCCGAATACGGTCCAAAAGGTCTCACCATCCTCGGAGTCACTCGCCAATACAACTACAGCTGGGACGACGCCACCTCCACCGCTTCGCGCGCGAAAGACCCCGTCTCCCTCGAAGACGAAATGGCGATGCTCGAGAAGTTTATCGCCAAATATGAACTGACCCACCGTACCATGGTCACACCTCAAGACAGCAAGATGAATGCCGAATACCAAGTCACCGGGATTCCCCACGTAGCCTTGCTCGACAAACAAGGAAACGTGCGGTTGGTCAAGATCGGTTCGGGGAGCAAGAACGCCGAAGAGATCGAAGCCATGGTCCAAAAGCTACTAGAGGAAAAATAAGCCGCGGTTACACTGCTGCGAATGAAAACGAAGTGGCGAGCTAATTTTAGGCTGTGGGGAAAGAAGCGGGGCGGGCGGATGACCGGCTGGTGGTTCATCGGCTCGCTCGGTGAAGCCCTATTCTTCGCGGCCTTTTTTCTCTTCGGAGTCCTCTCCTCCACCACCTTGATCGCTTGGCAACTCATGTCCCCAAGCACCCAGGTGATCCGGATCGGTTACGGGTTTTGGCTCTTCCTCGGCGTTTCCCTCTCGTTCGTGGTCATGGGCACCGTCGGCTTCTGGTACCGAGTTCTCAAGGTCGTCACCAGCGACGAACACCGCGAAGTACTCGCCCAACGGAGCATCGTACCCGAGCCGATGATCCGGAAAACCAAGAGCATCCTTCCTCCCACCGTTCCCGACCTCCACCTCTTCACCGACAGCCCAGGCGCGAAACTCGCCTACCGACTCCCAAGCCAGATTCCTGAAAACGGTGCCCTTCTCGCCATGGGGGTTTTCGCCATGGCATGGAACGCCATGATCGCCGTTTTCCTGGTCTTCGCGATCGAAAGCATGCTGCGTGGCAAAATCCCTTACCAATTGCTGCTATTGTTGATTCCCGGCATTTACGTAGCTGTCCGATCGGCCCAACTCTTCTTTCGATCCTTTGTTCGGACCCTCGGCATCGGTTCGACCATCGTCGAAGTCGAAGAACTTCCCCTCGTTCCCGGCGAATCGTGCAAACTCGAAGTCATCCAATACGGACGATTAGTCATCAAGAAAATCTCAGTTCGACTAGTTTGCGAGGAAGAAAGTACTTATCATTTCGGCACCGACGTAAGGACGGAACGGCAAACCGTCTTCACCCAGGTCATCGCCACCCATGGCCGCGACCGCATCGATTGGGGATACCCCCTTCGAATCGAATGCGAGTTCTCAGTCCCTAGGGATGCGATGCATTCATTCCAAAGCTTGCACAACGCTATCCATTGGAAAATCATTGTCGATGGAGAGGCAAACCGATGGCCATCGTACTCCCGAAGTTTCCCCGTAGTGGTTTATCCACAAAACCGAATCAGCCGAACGACAGCTGTGTCATGATCCGTTTGCTCGGTTTGCAACCAACCTACATGCCGGGTGACGCCCTCGAGTTTGAATA
Source organism: uncultured Pirellula sp. (assembly GCA_903930765.1). Taxonomy (GTDB): domain Bacteria; phylum Planctomycetota; class Planctomycetia; order Pirellulales; family Pirellulaceae; genus JBKCUI01. The sequence goes on along the minus strand of CAIYZV010000521.1, from coordinate 4,423 downwards.
CCGAGTGGTCAATGTAGATCATGCATCCATCGTGGCGGTCGAATCTTCGGTCGTTTGGATCACCGAAGGCAAAGGCTCCGAAGATCTCGGCGTCCATTTCTTCCAACGCCTCACCGGAAACTCACTCGCATCGATCGATTGGTCCATCGCTCAAAGACTCTCCTGCCCGCTCCCCATGTCGCCCCTATCCTACGAAGGCAAACTGCTCAAGATTTCTTGGTGCGTGCGCGTGCGGTTCTATTTCAGTGACGGTACGGAACTGATGGCCCAGCAACCCTTTTATCTGGGCACCATCACCCGCGAGGTATGACCCGCTCCACCTCGTCCAACCCATTCGCCACCCGCCATTTTGCGCCTGGGCAAATTCCTTTCTTCTTCCCCGCCCCGCACTCGTTGGATTCTCTCTCCAATCAACTGATGTCCCAGAAAGCCTTTCGCTGGGCCATTGTCGGCCCACACGGCTCCGGGAAATCGACGCTGATCGCGCATCTGCTATCCAACCCAAACCTACGAAACGCATTCCCCGCAAATACACTCTTGCGTCTCGATTCCAGCACCCAAAAATTGCCTCGATGGTGGTTCGCGATTCGGCAACTCCCCAAAAACCAACTGCTCGCCATCGATGGGTTCGAACAATTCCGTTTTTGGATGCAACGTACCCTAGCCAGCCTCGCATCCGCCCAAAAGTGCAAACTGCTGATCACTACCCATCAGAAGCACGCTTCCTTCAACACACTCTGGGAAACATCCATCGACTCTCAAATCGAACAGCATGTCCTGTCGATGATCCTGCAGTCGGAAAACGCGACCAAATTCGATGAATTGCTCCAATCCGACGCGTGGAGATCCTCCCGCAATCGCCATGGCTACAATTTAAGGGAGTCTCTGTTCGATATGTACGATTGGTGGCGCGATACCGTCGACGCTCAAAATAACGGACGCTAAACTTGTGCTCGTGCAGTAGGACTCGGCTCGGCTCTGTCCTCTCATGTTCCGCTTGGATGACCTGGAACTCCGCCTTAACCCACTACTCGTCAGATACCCACCATGGAACCTGTCCACAATATTCCAGGCAGCTTTTACCTCGGCAAAGAATACGATGTCGAAACGAAAATTCAGCCTACCCAAGTCCACTACCAGTCAAAACATTTGACCACTCACGCAATCTGCGTTGGAATGACCGGCAGCGGAAAGACAGGCCTATGCATCAGCTTGCTCGAAGAAGCTGCCATCGACAACATCCCGATCCTATGCATCGATCCCAAAGGAGATCTCGGCAATCTCCTCCTTGCCTTCCCAGAATTAAAACCCGCGGATTTTGAACCATGGGTCGACCTCGCCGAAGGTCGCGCGAAACTCTCCGGAGAGGATGCCTCCCTGACCGATGGTGAACTGCGCAAAAAGATCGCGGAAAAAAGCGCTGCTAGCTGGACCAAAGGACTGAACGACTGGCAAGTCGCCCCGGAGTCACTCAAGGAATTCGCCGCGATACCAAAGGTGATCTACACGCCTGGCAGCAATGTCGGTGTACCACTCACCGTCCTGAGAAGCTTCGACGCTCCTAGCGACGAGGTCCGCGAAGATGACGAACTGCTCCGCGACCAAATCTCAAGCGCTTCGTCAGGCCTACTCTCCCTCCTGGGCATCAACGCCGACCCACTTACCAGCCGAGAACATATTCTCGTCTCCAACATCCTCAAAGACGCGTGGGAAAAAGGAAACGACCTCTCGATGGAGGAAATGATCCGCTCGATCCAAACACCTCCCATCAAGAAGATCGGTGTGATCGATATAGAATCATTTTACCCCGCCAGCGAACGGGCCAAACTCGCCATGTCCTTGAACAACCTGATGGCTTCCCCCGCCTTCGCAGGATGGATGCAAGGCCAATCGCTCGAGATCAATCAATTGCTTTATGACGAAAAAGGACGAGCAAAGATCTCGATTATCTCGATCGCTCACCTCAACGATAGCGAACGGATGTTCTTTGTCACCATCCTCCTCAATGAACTTCTCTCCTGGATGAGGACCCAGTCGGGTACCGGTGCCCTTCGAGCCTTGTTCTACATGGACGAAGTCTTCGGATACTTTCCTCCGACTTCGAATCCACCGAGCAAGAAACCGATGATGACGCTGCTTAAACAAGCTCGCGCGTTCGGACTTGGCATCGTTCTCGCTACCCAAAATCCGGTCGATCTCGATTACAAAGGCCTCTCCAACATGGGGACCTGGTTCCTCGGTCGACTCCAAACCCAAAGGGATAAAGATCGTGTCCTCGATGGACTCGAAGGTGCCGCTGCCCAACAAGGTGCATCGCTCGATCGCAAGGCGATGGACAAACTCCTCAGCGCGATCCAGCCCCGGGTCTTTGTGCTGAACAATGCCAACGAAAACGCACCTACCCTGTTCCACACCCGTTGGGCATTCTCCTACCTCCGCGGACCACTCTCCCGCAAAGATATCTCCACCTTGATGGCCCCCTACCGCGAAGCAATAAGCGGTAAAGAGAACAAGTCGAACACGCCGGAACCGACGCAATCCGCACCCACTTCCGACTCGACTTCCCACCCAACACCCAAAGGGAACCAACCGGCACCTACCCCCAAATCCTCCCGCCCGATCATCCCCGCGGGGATCGAAGAAAAGATCCTTCTTCCTCTCACATCCCTACGCCCCCAATCTCGTGGTCTCCTCAAACCGGCTCTCCTCGCGTCCGCCAGCGTCCACTTTGTCCGCGCCGCTAGCAACGTGGATCATTGGAAGGACATCACGCTTCTTCGCCATATCGACAGCGCAATACCCGACCAAGTTTGGGACTTTTCGGACGAACTCAATCCCGACGAGTTTCAAACCGACCAATCGCCTCCTCAACTCTTCCAATTCGAAGAACCGCCCGCGGAGCTCCTCTCCCCGAAGAATTACAAGGCATGGGAAAAAGAACTCGCGGAGTACCTTTTTCGCCACGAAAAATGCATGGTCTACTCCTGCAAAGCGATCAAGCAAACGACCGCTCCTGGATTGCAAGAGTTCGAGGCCCGTATCGAACTTTCCCAAGCCGCTCGCGACGCTCGCGATAAGGAAATGGATAAAGTTCGGAGCAAGTACGATGACAAGTTCCGAACGCTCAAGGCCAAGGTTCTCGCGGCGGAGCAAAAACTGGACAAGTACGTTCAAGAGGCCAAAGCCAAGCAAATGGACGGATGGGTCAATATCGGAACCTCGATCCTAGGTTCCCTCCTCGGCGGTGGACGACGCGGCAGCACCACCGCAGGCATGCGTGATCTCTCGCGCGCATCGAACAAACAAGGTGACATCGATCGGGCGCAGGAATCGCTCGAGGATTTGCTCCGCCAGAAAGACGATATGGAACGTGAATGCAAAGAAGATGTTGATCGCGTCTCGCGCATGTTCGCCGCCGAAAGCCTCGAACTCGACGCCATCGAGATCCCTCTCCGCAAGTCCGACACGAAAATCAAAAGTGTCTCGCTGGCTTGGGTGCCATGGGAAATCGCCCCGAACGGCTTCGAAACGGAAATGATCGACAAGGCCAAGTTGCGTTAGGCATTCGATCGTTAAGCGGTTTAGACACGCGGGAGCGTTATTGGCACGAGCGATGCAATCGACCGGATCGATTGAGAAACGCCCCGCACTCTTGGCTATCGCATCTTTGAGAAGAGACGCAACGCGTTTGCCGTTGTTCTCTCGGCCGTCTCGGCGATAGTCCAACCCCGAACTTTTCCGAGCACCTCTCCTGTGTGCACCATCAGCGACGGTTCATTGGGCCGCGTAGCCCGCTTGGGCTCGGGACTTAAGTACGGGCAATCGGTCTCGACCAACAACCTATCCTCTGGAATCTTTGCCGCCACATCCCGAATCGTATCGTTCTTCTTGTAGGTTAGCATGCCCGAAAAACTGATGTACAAACCCATCGCCACACACTCGAGAGCAACCTCAAGGTTGCTCGAAAACGAGTGCATCACTCCTCGAAGCTCACCATGCTTGTATTCATTGCGTAGCGCATCGAGCATTTCCGCATCGCAATCGCGAGAATGAATGATGACCGGCAAGCCCGTACTACGACTTAACTCCCAATGCCGAGCGAAATTCTTTTTCTGAACCTCAAATGGGCAATCGTCCCAATACCGATCAAGCCCCGTCTCGCCCAGTGCGCACACACGGGAACCGCCGTCATGGGAATTAGTGGTCAATGCAACAATCGATTCCCAATCTCCCGGTCGCTCTTGATGTGCGTAATTGGGATGGATACCCACCGATGCCCAAACCGCCGGGGCATGCTCATCACCGAACCGATGCTCATCACCGAACCGATTGGCCAAAGAGACCGCGGACGCGGATGCAACCGCGTCCACCCCAACACATAGTATCCGCGTGACTCTCGCCACCATCGCTCGCGAAAGAACCT
>CAIYZV010000520.1 GCA_903930765.1 uncultured Pirellula sp. | reverse complement strand
AGCAAAATGGCTATACAATAAAATCGATCGTCGAGGGAATCTCGCAAAGCGATGCATTCCTGCAGCGATCGGTCGGGCCAAATAGCCAATAGCTCAATAACATCCTCAGTAACATCAAAGCCAGTAACATCAAAGCCAGTAACATCAAAGCCAGTAACATCAAAGCCAGTTCCATCCTCCCGTAGTAGCTACCCCGTACTGTCTACCCCGTACCATCCACCAACAGTCCCACCTAAACCCAAAGCAGCCATGGAAAACCAAAACGATACCCCTTTGCGACGGATGAGATCTGGAATGCGATTGAGCCGCCGAACGGTGCTTCAGAGTTTCGGCGCGACGTTGGCCCTCCCGATGCTTGAGGTGATGAAGCCGGCGGCGATGGCTGCAGAGGGAACCGCGTCACCTGTTCGGTTGGCCTGGGTCTTTTTCCCGAATGGTACGAATGCTGAACAATGGATACCCAAGGGATCCCCGGGGACGGATTGGCAGTTAAGCCAGGGCTTGGAGCCGTTGGCCAGTTGCAAGAACGACTTCAACGTGATGAAGGGGTTGGCGCAAGTCAACGCGCAATCGCTCGGGGATGGTCCTGGGGATCACGCTCGCAGCGCGGCTGCGTTCCTCACCGGTGCTCACCCTTTCAAGACGGCAGGCTCGAAGATTCGAGTCGGACGCAGCGCCGACCAAATCGCGGCGGACTCGTACGGTCGAGTCACTCGGCTCGCATCGTTGGAGTTGGGGACCGAAGAAGGTCGCGATGCAGGGGCGTGCGACTCCGGGTATTCCTGTGCGTATTCCAACAACATTTCGTGGCGGTCGGAATCGTTGCCGACGGGCAAGGAAATTCAGCCTAAGCGAGCGTTTGCAAGACTGTTCGGCGTGACGGGTGGAGGGGATGCCAAACAGCAAAGCGCGAAGAAGAGCATCCTCGATTTCGTCAATGACCAGCGAAAGTACCTCACCACTAGCGTCGGTGCCGATGACGCGAGAAAGTTGGACGAATACTTCACCAGCGTGCGCGAGATCGAACAACGGATCGCCCGTTTTACGACCCCTGTGGTATTGCCTGAAGGAACGATTGAGCCTTCTGAAAAACCGAGCGATGCGACGGAGCACATCCGCCTGATGTACGATTTGATGGTTCTCGCGTTCCGGACGGATACCACCCGAATCGCTACGTTCATGTTGGCGAATGAAGGGAGCAACCGAGCCTTTCCGATGATCGAGGTGAAGGACGGTCACCACCAGCTTTCCCACCATGAGAACAATCAAGACAACATCGCCAAGATCGCGAAGATCGATCGCTATTATTCCGAGCAGTTCGCGTACTTCCTAACTCGATTGCGAGAAACGCCAGATGGCGAAGGAAATCTGCTCGACAATTCGTTGATTCTCTATGGTGGCGCGATCACCGACGGGAATCGGCATGACCACCATGATTTGCCGATCCTATTGGCAGGTCGCGGGGGCAGGAAGTTGCAGACGGGGCGGATCATCGAGCAACCTCAGTACACGCCTCTCAACAATCTATTCCGGTCCATGCTCGACGCGGTAGGATCGGATGTCGGCAATTTTGGGGATGCAAACGGTATCGTTTCATTGACCTGAGAATACACTGGACCGAACGATTCGATGCGTAGCTGATGATCAGAAGGTCGTCGAGCAGAACACTGACAAGCAGAAACTTTATGAACACGGAATCCTCCTTTGGGAGGCTGGCGCCCGAGCTGCTGGCCCCTGCGGGAAACTGGGAATGCGTGCATGCCGCCATCGAGAACGGTGCGGATGCTATCTATTTTGGACTCGAATCGGGTTTCAATGCGCGGGCTCGCGCCGTGAATTTCTCACTCGATGATTTGCCTCGATTGATGCAGCTATTGCATCGACGGGGTCTCTCCGGTTTCGTGACGCTCAACACGCTCGTCTTTACCGACGAACTTCCTGCATTTGAAAAGCATGTTGCCCGCTTGGCGGATGCAGGCGTTGATGCCGTGCTGGTTCAAGACCTCGGTGCCGTTCGCTTGATCCATGAGATCTGTCCCGAATTGAGTGTTCACGCAAGCACGCAGATGACCATGGTATCGGCGGAGACGATTGCTGCGATCGAGCCTCTGGGAATCGATCGCGTGGTATTGGCACGGGAGTGCTCGCTCGCTGAGATTCGCAAGATCACCGCGGCCACCAAGATGCCCGTTGAAACGTTTGTCCACGGGGCCCTATGCGTGGCCTACAGCGGACAATGCTTGACCAGTGAGTCGCTCGGTGGACGGAGTGCGAATCGGGGGCAATGCGCACAAGCATGCCGGCTCGAGTATCAGTTGATCAACGATGGGAAAGAAGTTGATCTCGGGGACATGAAGTACTTGTTGTCCCCTCAGGATCTCGCCGCCTACGAGCATATCCCGGATTTGATCGATGCCGGAGTCTGCTCCTTGAAGATCGAAGGACGGTTGAAGTCACCGGAATATGTGGCCAACATTGTCAGCCATTATCGGCGAGCCATCGACGAAGCCATGCATGGTCGTCGGATTGCATTCACGGATGAAACCAAGCGAGAGATGGAGCTGAGTTTCTCGCGAGGATTCTCACCGGGTTGGATCGAAGGCTGCAACCACAAGCGATTGGTGCCGGGCATGAGTAGCTCGAAGCGCGGTGTGTTGGCCGGACGTATCGTACGTAAAAAGGGTGAACGGCTCGTCGTGGATCTTGAGTTGGCGCTCGCCAAAGGGGATGGGATTGTTCTCCAAGGGGATCGCGCCGCTGGCGCTGAGATCGGAGGTCGCATCTTTCAGATCTACACCAATCACCGACCGACCGATCATCCCGCGAATGGGCGTGTCGAAATAGAACTCCAGCGCGGAGTGCTCAAGGATGCGGAGGTGTTTGAGGGCCAAGAAGTTTGGCAGACCGATGCACCTAAACTGACCAAGCGATGGCGAGCGACCTTTGCCAGCGAGCAATTTCAACGCCGGCTGAAACTCCATCTGCGCGGGCGCATCTCGATGGGGCAGCCGATTCGACTTGGGGTCGAATGGTCCGAGCATCGCGAGGGACTTATCGAGCCACAGCGGCAAATCGAGTTGGTGCATCCCCACTGCCCTGAACCAGCTCGCAAGCATCCAGTCACGGCAGAAATGATTGCGACGCAATTGGCACGGCTGGGGAATACTCCGTATGAGATTGGTTCCTGCGAGGTGCAGATCGATGGGGAGCCGATGATTCCGCTCAGTGTTTTAGGAGAATTGCGAAAGCAATTGATCGATCGGGTGGACGGCGTCCGGGTCGAAAGTCCTAAGCGTCGGATTTCCCAAGAAGGTGTTTCGGTGCGGATGCTCGATCGCGCGCGATCGAGTATGGCCGGTAAAAATGAAGCGGAGTCTACTTCGAATGCAGAAGGTGCCGTGTCGACGAGTGCTGCTGAAGGTTACTTGCACGTCCTTTGTCGCTCGCTCGACCAATTGAGATACGGGCTCGAGTCGGGGCATCGGAAATTTTATGTCGAGTTTCAAGACATCCGGGAGTACCGTAGCGCGGTGTCCATGGCTCGCGATGCAGATGCGGAGATTTATCTTGCCACGCTGCGAATCCAAAAGCAGGGAGAGGCTGGTTTGTTCAAGGCGCTGGCCAAGCACGGAGCGGACGGTTGGTTGGTGCGGAATTTGGCAGCCTTGCGCTTTGCGACCGAACAAGGCATCCCGTGCATCGCCGATTTTTCGCTCAATGTCACCAACCCCCTGACGGCGGAATGGCTCGCTTTACGCGGGGCGACGCGGGTGACGCCCTCCTACGATCTGAATCGCGACCAACTTTTGGAATTGGTTGGCCAAATGCCGGCGGAGTGGTTGGAGGTGGTCATCCACCAGCACATGCCCATGTTTCATATGGAGCATTGCGTGTTTTGCACGGTGCTTTCACCTGGTACGAACAAATCCAACTGCGGTCGTCCGTGCGACCGGCACGACGTCAAGCTCCGGGATCGGATCGGTGTTCAGCATGTTCTCCACGCCGATGTCGGTTGCCGCAACACGCTTTACAACGGAAATGCGCAGAGCGGCGCAGAAGTAGTCCCGATGCTTCGAGGCATGGGAGTAAAAAACTTCCGGGTCGAGATTTTGCGGGACGCACCCTCCGCCGAAATACAGCGGCTGATCGGGCTTTATCGCGAACTAATCGCAGGCAAATTGGATGCAGGATCGGTTTGGAAATCGTTAAAGGCGGAAAATCGAGTCGGAGTAACTCGAGGAACTTTGGAACATCCGCGGAACCCTTTGGCAATTTTGTAGTTTAAAGGATGGCGAATAACCCCATGGGAAACCTAACAGGACTGAAAGATAGCGATCTCTTCGTACAGCTTGAGAATCTTGCCGAAAAGCAAGGCTCGCTCGCGGTCGCGTGCGCTCTGGTCGAGAAACTCCGATCCGAAGGAAGATTTGCCGAATTGTTTGAAGCCCGAAAGATGCTTCATCGCATGGAGCTGGGGCTTCCACCGGTCCATGTGGAAGTGGTTTCGTCAGCGAATGAGACGGTTAGGAATGAAGCGGAGGCGACTGGTACTGGAGCGGTTGGTACTTTGGATCCTAAGGTTCACGACGAATTAGATAAACGTTTGCTCGACGCCTGCCGCGAGGTGGGGTGTGGGTTGATGCGTGCGGGGCGACTCCAGGAAGGTTGGATGTATTTGCGGGCGGTGGGAGATAACGCACTGACCGCAGAAGCCCTGTCTGCGGTTGAGCCCAATCAAGACAACCTCGATATGTTGCTAAATCTTTATGTTCACGAGGGTGTCGACGTAGGCAGGGGAACTCAGCTTTCTCTGAAGATGCGGGGTACGTGCAATACGATCACGATGTTGGATTCCGTGGTCGCGATGCGAGGTCGCGCAGATCAGCAAGCTGCAGTGATTGCATTGGTGGAGCATGTGCACCAGGAGTTGCTCGCCAATTTGATTGCCGATGTCCGACGCCGTCAGCCAAACATCGCCCCTCCTGCCGGTGGCCGAATTGTGGATTGGTTGGAGCTTCAGCCAGGGTTGCTTCGGGATGGAACGTATCATTTGGATACGACCCATTTAGCCTCCACGGTCCGTTTTGCTCGTGTATTGGATCGGGATGCTACGTTGCGATTGGCGTCCGATTTGGCGGAGTATGGTCGCCAACTCCATGCGCAGTACCAGTATCAAAGCGAGGAGCCTTTCGCCGATCTTTACCCGATGAGCTTGGCTTGGTTCCGAGCACTTCTCGGAGAAAATGTGGACGCGGCGCTCCGAGTTTTCCGTCAGAAGGCGGAGACGCTCGATCCGCAGGAGCACGGTACCGTGGGGATTGAAACCTACGCGGACTTGCTCGCACGCGTCGGGCGCCCGGCTGAAGCATCAGCTTATTTGATGAAAGCGATGCCCTCGGGAATGCGTCCATTTGGGATTGCGCCATCCCTGTTGGAACTTGCTCAAGCGGCTGGAAATTTCCAGCCGATGAAGGATCACGCTCGAAATCGTGGAGATTTGCTAGGCTTCGCTGCAGCCCTGCTGCAGTCGAGCGTCGTATCGTCAGCTCCACATACTCTTTCGCCCGACATGTCTCCTCCAACTTGTTTAACCCCATAACGGCTCGCTCAGAGTCCTGTCGGTATCCAAATTATGCCTCGTAAAGTACTTCTCGTACAAGATGACACGTCGACCACGAACGCCATTCGCGAAGGGCTACGGGCTGATGGAATAGAGTCGGAGATCGCATCCAATGTCAAAGAAGCATTGAAGGCCATTCAGCAATTGAGACCAGATATTGTCGTGCTTGAAATGCTTTTGGGCGAAGAATCGGGGATGGATGTGCTTCGGACAGTACGATCGAACCGAGATCAAACCCCAATCTTGATCTTGAGCACGCTCGGCACGACCGAGCATCGAGTTAGTGGACTCTTGGCTGGTGCCGACGATTACTTGGTCAAGCCCTTTGAAATGCGAGAGTTGTATGCAAGGCTAGTTGCCCTCGCTCGAAGGAGTCAACGCGCCGAAGGTCCACTATTGACATTCGGGCCAATCCGTTTGGAGCTCACCACACGCAGAGCTTTTAGAGACGGGAAAGAGCTCAAGCTATCGCCGACGGAAGTCTCGTTGCTGGAACTCTTCATGAGGCATGAAAACAAAGTGCTTTCTCGAAAGATGCTTTACCACCAGCTTTGGGAGACCAATTGGGAGAGCGAAACGAATGTCATTGAAGTTCACATCAATAGGTTGAGAAGCAAAGTCGACAAGGGCTTCGATACTTCTCTGATCCATACCGTACGAGGCCGAGGGTACGTGATGTCGGCTACGCCGCCAACGAGCCAAACGCCTAGTGCGCCGGACACCCACCATGGAAGTGGTACCGAGCTCCACAGTCATTCGCCAGCCTCCCAAACGCATGACTCGTAGTAGCCCGAAACGGGGGTAGTAGCCCGAAGCGGGCTTCGGGCGGACAATCACCATCCGTAAATGTGTTTGGGATACAACGTTATCCGTTGACCCACCATGGGTAGATCCCTTGTGCAATCTTCGCTGCAAACGACGCGCAGCGTTGTCGCCTCGCTCAGTTGCGATCCAGCATGGGGGGACATGATCACGTCGATCCATACATTGGATTCGATTCTTTGGATCTCTCGGACAACTCCCATAACGCGGGTTGGCGTTTCCGCAGATTGCTCGGCCGTACCGTACTCAGTGCCACGCGACGAATTTCCGTCGTTATTGATCTCGAGAATTTTCCAGTCGTTGGGCCTTACTCCAATCGGATTCCTCGGATCGCCCCACCCCAGCGATTGCGGATCAAACCATTGGATGGGCGGTCTGCCGAAGAGATTGGCGACATGATGGTTGGCGGGGTTCTGATAGATCTCTTGGGGAGGGTCGATTTGTTGGATGGTGCCCTCTGACAAAACGGCGATACGATCCGCCATTTGGCAAGCTTCGGCCGAATCGTGTGTGATATAGATACAGGTCTTTCCCGTCGTTTTTTGTAACTTGCGGATCAAAGAGCGAATCGGATCCCGCAAACCCTCGTGCAGATGGGCCATGGGTTCGTCCATCAACAGAATGCTCCGCCCCGAGAGGAATGCCCTCGCAATTGCGACCCGTTGTGATTGGCCCCCCGATAACTGAGGTGGCTTTTTACCGAAGAGCGGAAGCACTTCCAATTGTTCCAGCAAATCTTCTTTTTGCTTCGAAGAAAGGTTCGTTGCTCGGTTGAGTGACGACAATCGCTCGGCCAACCGGAGATTTTCTTCGACGGTTAAATGATCGTAACTCCCTGCGGCTTGAGATACGACCGCGATGTCGCGTTGGTGAGGAGCGGTGCGAACTTGGTCGATACCCAGCAATCGAACGATCCCCGATGCCGGGGTCAGCAATCCCGCGATGACCCGAAGCAACGTCGATTTGCCGCAGCCGCTGGTACCTAGTACCGCGATGCACTCCCCTGGATCGACTTGTAGATTCAAGCGGTCCAGTACAACCTTGGTACCAAATCGATAGCTGAGAGACTCGAGAGAGATAGCGTTTGTAGCAGGACCCATTCGCCCAGCCCTGTTACTTGGGTTGTCGCTTGAGCCATTCCATGACCACGGCGGCTACTTTGGTGATCGAGTCACCCGAACACTTGTCGGGAGTGTCGGCCATCGTATGCCAATAGCTACGCGTCCTCGACGCAACCGTTGGGTAATCGAAATCGATGATATCGATAACGGGAATACGTGCGATTTGGATGAGGGGCAAGTGGTCATCGCGAACGGAGTGGACGACTTTGGGGACGAATTCCTTGATCCCCAATTGCTTAGCGATCTCCCATACTTCGCGTGCAACGGCAGGAGCATTCTGGAAGCCAACCTCTTCCCAGTAAACCTGGAGGTCCTTGTCCCCGATCATGTCCATAAGTATCCCGGACCGATAGACCCGATCCGATGGCTCGTCGACGAGTCTCTGAGCGAAATAGGTGGATCCGACGAAAAAATCACCCAGCGATGTTCCGTTGGGAGCGGTATAAACCAGTTCCTCTGCATCAAAGAAAACGAAGTCGACACCGACGTTGGTTTTCAGGTTTGGCATCGCATGTCCCAATTCCATGAGCAGAGCCGTACTGCTGCCTCCATCGTTGGCTCCCACGAACAATCCCTTTGGGTTTTTTGGGTCGCGGTCGGGGAGTGGCCGCGTATCGTAATGCGAGCACAGGAGCACCCGTTCCTTGAGTTCCGGTCGCCACTGAACAATCATGTTTTTTACCTCAACGGGCCCGTTGTTGAGGGGATGTTTGTGGGTGAACGATTGCCAAACGACTTTGCCTCCGAGCTTTTCAAAATGATCTTGGAGCAGTTTCTGCTGCGTAATCATTCCTGCGGTTCCGGTCGTCCGAGACCCAATTTTGCACAGTTGCTGCAAATACCCGAAGGCTCGGGCCGCATTGAGTGGGGCTGGCGGTACCCATTT
>CAIYZV010000519.1 GCA_903930765.1 uncultured Pirellula sp. | reverse complement strand
GCGTTGGCTCCTTTCTTGACCCGTTGGCTACGAACAATTAGATCGATAGCCTTTTGACAAGCCTCATGAACATCGCGATCCATCGATGAATCCAACGTCATCCCCAGCATCTCGGTCAGCATCAACGAAACGATTCCGTGGCCATACATCCGAGAACCGTCCGAGGCCCCAAAATAACCCGCCTTGTCCTGACGCCCCTCCCCGAGCAGAAATTTCAACCCTCGAGTCATGGCGACTCCCTCCGGACTCGAGTCCGACGGCTGATGCCCCACGGAGGCCATCGCCATGATCGCCAAGGCCGTCATGGCATTGTCATGCCCTCGATCGGTGATGGAGCCATTGGGCTTTTGCTGCGACAGCAAATACCCAATCGCTTTGGTTACCGCAGCATCGATATCATCCTTTTGGAACGCCTCCTGCGCGACCACATTCCGAGATGTCGCAAACAGGAAAACGACCGCGATAGCAAAAAAAGTGATTGCACGTTGCCAGCGACGGGTCAAACAGCACCCTTGGAAATGGCGATCCCATTCGGAATCGCGATCAGAGATTCCCATCGCCATGGTACGAGTAACAGCGAAACGCGAGCTACAGATCATCGGCGCGTTCATTGACTTTCTCGAGAATGTCGAGCAACACACGGTCGACCTCGACCCCTTCGGCTTGGGCCTCGAAATTGAGCAGTACTCGATGCCGCAGGGATGGGAGCATGACGCGACGAATGTCTTCGAAGCTGACGTTGTACCGCCCATCGAGCAACGCACGCACCTTGGATGCCAAAGCGATGGTTTGGGCACCGCGAGGGCTGGCGCCCCAGCGAATGTATTGATTGGTGACATCCGGTGCCAGAATTCCACCGGGGTGCGTCGCCAGGACCAGCCTAGCGATGTAGTCCTGAACATGGTTTGCCAAAACCACCTGCCGCACCAATCGCTGCCAATGCAGAATCTCTTCACCATCCATTACTTTTTCGGGCACTACGGTCACGCCGCGCGTTGTCCGATCGATGATCGTGTTCAACTCTTCCCGCGTTGAATACCCGACCACGAGCTTGAACATGAATCGGTCCAACTGCGCTTCGGGAAGCGGATATGTTCCCTCCTGTTCGATCGGGTTCTGGGTCGCGAGTACAAAAAACGGCTTCTTCAACTCGTATTTTATCCCCGATACGGTAACCGTCCCTTCCTGCATGGTTTCGAGCAATGCCGATTGGGTCTTCGGAGTAGCGCGGTTGATTTCGTCGGCCAAGCAGATTTGAGTAAAAATCGGCCCCTTCTGAAATTGAAATTCGCGGCGGCCTTCGTTCTCGACAATCATATTGGTACCGAGAATGTCGGACGGCATCAAATCCGGGGTGAACTGAACCCGATTAAAATCCAGTGCCATGGTCTCTGACAAGGTCCGAATGAGCATGGTTTTCCCAAGTCCCGGGACACCCTCGAGCAGACAGTGGCCTCCGACGAATATCGCGGTCAACACACCGTTGACAATCTCGTCATGACCAACGATCACACGTCCGATCTGCGCTCGTACGGCTTGGTAGCGATCGCGAAACCTCTCCGCCTCTTGCTGCATCGTTTCCGCAACATTACTCATCGATATTGATTCTTTCGCGTAGTTGGTTTTCACTTGGGAGGATCGAAACAGGACGTCGCTTATGGGTTATTCTTTTTGGCCTTGCGCTTTGCTTCCAACAACCTAGAAGTATAGCTCTGATCATCCTCAGTTTGCATACTCGGCTTCGCAGTGGCCGCAACATTCGGTTTGCCAGAACTCGGTTCGGCCCCAAACGAGGCTGAACTTCGCCCAGCCTCCTCGTCGACCTCCGTGACTTCAAAGGTTACTGCAGAGCGTTGGCGTTCCAAATCTCCCGATACTTGGGACTTGCTTTTCCGAAGTTGGTCGAGACTCTTTTGACGCTGCTGGTCGGCACCACTGGTTCGTGATCTTCCCAACCATCGGGCGATGGCACGGAGCGG
>CAIYZV010000518.1 GCA_903930765.1 uncultured Pirellula sp. | reverse complement strand
GCGCAGCGCGAGCTCAAGGACATTCCTGTTCCAGACCCAAAGGTGGAGCAGGAAACGTTTCAGATCGATGATGGTTGGAAAGTGGAGTTATTCGCTGGGGATCCAGCGATGGCAAAGCCCATCCACATGAACTGGGACAATCAACATCGGTTGTGGATCGCGTCGAGCGAGACGTATCCGCAGATTAAGCCTGGCGAGCCATCCAATGACAAGATTTTGATCTTGATCGATGAGAACAGGGATGGGAAAGCCGAACGAACCGTCGTCTTTGCCGATGGTCTATTGATCCCGACTGGGGTGTTGCCTGGGAACGACGGCGATCAAGCGAGCGCGTATGTCGTCAATAGCGACCAGCTCCTTTACCTTCGCGACACCGATGGGGATTTGGTCGCCGATGAACGTCAGGTCATCCTATCTGGGTTTGGAACCGAGGATACGCACCATTTGCTTCATTCGCTGCGCTGGGGGCATGATGGTTGGATTTACATGAATCAGTCGATTTACATTCACTCCCACATCGAAACACCATGGGGCGTGCAGCGATTGAATGGTGGCGGGATATGGCGTTACCATCCGAGCACCAAACGTCTCGAGGTTGTCGTGCGCGGCTTTGTGAACCCATGGGGTGTGCATTTCGATCGTTATGGACAAATGTTCGCGACGGATGGTGCTTACGGTGAAGGGATCAATTACGCGTTCCCAGGTAGCGTCTTTGTGACGGCCGTTGGAGCCAAACGATTGATGACCGGATTGAACCCGGGCAGTCCCAAGCATTGTGGGTTGGAGATTCTTTCGGGAAGCCATTGGCCTGAATCGGTGCGTGGCAGCATGGTGACGAACGATTTCCGCGCGCACCGCGTGTGTCGATTCAAGGTTTCCGACGATCGCAGCGGCTATGAATCGGTGCAGCAACCGGAGTTGATCAAAACACCTCACGTCGCATTTCGTCCGATCGATGCGAAACAAGGGCTCGATGGAGCGCTGTATATCGCCGACTGGTACAACCCGATCATCCAGCACGGTGAGGTTGATTTCCGCGATCCGCGCCGAGATCGCACCCACGGGCGGATTTGGAGGCTGACGCACAAGGATCAGAAATCGGTCGCGTCGGAATCCATAACTGCCAAGGACCCGGTAGGAAAGAATTTGGAACGCCTCAAAGATGATGCGGATTTGGTGCGATTATTTGCCGGCCAAGCACTTCGCGTTGGCATGCAGCGGAGCGACGAAGTTCGCCAAGCCGTATCCAAGCGGATCGACGAGGCTGCGGCGGACTCCACGCGTGGGCTCGAACAGTTGGAGTTGGCATGGGTGGTGGAAGGCTTGGGGGTTTTCGATAACCGACTGCAGAAGAGTTTGATCGGTGCAGAAGACGGACGATTGCGGGCCGCGTATACGCATCAAATTGCCAATCAAATCCGCTGGGTGAAATCCGAGCAATATGGAAACTTGGATCCGTCCCAAATCTCGCAGTGGACAGCGCTCGGTCGTAAGCTGGCCGGCGATGAACATCCGCGTGTTCGATTGGAAGCGGTCCGATTGCTGTCCGAATTGCCTTCTTCCGAAGCTGCTGATGCGGCGTGCACCATCCTCAAGAAGCCGATGGATCGATTTCTGGATTTCGCGTTGTGGCAGACGTTGAGGGATTTAGCGCCGCAGTGGCTTCCTGAGTTCCGAAGCGGTAAGTTCCGGTTCGGCAATGATCCAGGAGCTATCGCGTTCGCGATGCGAGCGGTGGAAGATCCAGCAACGGTCGATGCGATTCTGAATATGCTCGATGAACCCGTCGCCGCGAACGATGCGGGTGGGCTGGCATCGAAGCCTGAGCTGGCGAAGCTCGTTGCGGAGTTCGGAAATGGTGGGCATCATAGCCGTCTCGTCGATAAATTGCTTCATGGAGAGAAACCTTTGGCCCTGCCGAACGAAAGTCAACGCGGACCGCTTCTTCAAGGAATCCTTGAAAGCAGCTTGCGCCGTAAAGAGAACTTGGGGCTGAGCGAAGCGTCCCAGAAGACTTTGATCGATTTAGCACAGGCCGCACTGGCGTCCGACAAAAAGGGAGATTCGCTCGACCCGAATGCCGCGTCGGTGGTCGCCATTCGAACCCTCGGTCCATGGCGAGTCAAAGATGCACGCGGGTGGTTGGAAGCCGTCGCAAAAGACCCAGGTAGTTCGGCGGTGATTCGGCAAGCTGCGATCGCTGCGGTTTCAAACTTCGGGGACGATTCTGCGAAAGCGTTGTTGCAGCAATTAGGTTCTGATGAAAACGGTGCCGTCGCCGCGTCGGCGATATCGGCTCAAAGCGATGTCGATCTCGGTGGAGCAGCGCGAGCGTTGATCGACCGAATGAGCAAAGATCCGGCTCGGGCCGAGGCATTTGCGAACCTTGCAGCAAATCTGCTCGGACGCAAAGACGGTGCTGCAAACTTGCTCGCCTCGATCCAAGGCAAGACGTTGGATCCAGGTGCGGCTCGGCAACTCAAGTCCTCATTGAGGAAAATGAACGCCGGTGCTGATCTGCTCGGGGCGATCGATGCTGCGGGCAAACTTCAAGAGAATCGATGGCAAGCCAGTGATTCGCTTCGCGATCGTTGGCTGGAGCTGGCAAAGACCAAGGGAGATCCTGTGCGAGGTGAGTGGATTTACCGTCGGGCGGAACTGCAGTGTGTGCAATGCCACCGGATTGGCGGCGTGGGTGGACTGGTGGGCCCGGATCTGACCAGCATCGGCGCTCAAGCCCCCGCGGACTATTTGTTCGAGGCATTGCTCAATCCTGCTGCCAAGGTTAAAGAAGGGTACAACGCGAAGGTCGTGAAGACCGAGAACGACGAAGTACTCGCGGGCATCCCGATCCGCGAATCGGACGATCAAGTCGTTCTGCGTCTGGCGGATGGAAAAGAAGTTGCGATCGATAAGTCGGACATTACCGACATCAAGGACTCACGGTCCTTGATGCCCGACGGATTGCTCGATTCCCTCAGCGAGGAAGAAGCCGTCGACTTGCTCCGTTTCATTCTGGAAATGGGGCGTATCGATGGAAAGATGTTGGTTGCCGAGGACGGTTCAATTCGGAATTGGGAGTCGCTCGGTTGGACCGAGAAGGCGTTGGTCCTGTTCAATCGAACCAGTTTGGATTCGATCGTGGGTGACCAGTCTGTCTTCACCTGGCAATCGCTCCCCGCTCTGGTTTCCGGGGAGGCTCCTGTGCGTGGTTTGGCCACATTCCGGCCGCATCCAGGAGTACCCAACTATACGTTCTTACGAACATCGCTGAACGTAGCCCGCGCCGGTGACCTCGTAATTGATCTTGGGCAAACACCCAAGGGAGCCCTCTCGTTGTGGGCGAATGGCAAGCCGATCCCGGTGGAAGGTAATCGCGTGAAAATCGCGTTTGGAGAAGGAGCGAACTGGCTTTTCGTCGGTGTCAACCGCGATTTGGTCGGCGAAGGTGCGGTGCGTGTCAAAGTCGACACCGAGGCCTCGACCGCAAAGATCGGTCAGTAGGCCGATCGCGGCTCGTGGTTTTACGGCAACAATGCAACGCCCGGTCTAGCTGTTCGAGTGAAGCCGGGCGTTTGTCATTCCGGAGTGGAAAGTTCCGATCTAGCGGCCGGAATTAGGGGTTCGCCCCGATTGCAATTCGCGTTCGGTGATATGGCGACCGTGTTGAGGTGGTACCAAGCGGTGCAAAACCACTGGGATCGGGCTTGTGTGCACGACGACTTGGCGGCCATGAACGTTTTTGACGTATTGCTTAGCAGAGGCAGTATCCGACGTGGCCGCGACGATAAAAGCGGCGGTGAATCCGGCAAGGATGGCTCGAAAATTCATAAGTTTATTCCTGTCGCTGAAAGAACCTTATTTCCCTCGAGCGATTATATGTCGCTTCTTCTGGGGATGCCGGAAATTTTTTTCAATCGTCCTAAAGTTTGGGTTTCGAAAGAGGGCATTTTCGGCAGAGTCGTTTCAACCGGTTTTGGATGGTTGTATCGATCATGATGGCGAGAGCGTTTTCGGATGTTGGAAATTGAGCTGATTGGATCGCAAAACGATTGAGATTGGTGCGTGTTTCGAGGATTGTGGAGTGGTCGGGTTGTCCCCTCGCACGAATCTCGCACACGAATCTACGGTAATTGCATATGAACCCAGGGTGGTTGGTAGAATCAGCAAGTCTTTGGGGATACCACGGGTCGATGTTGGTCGGATCCCAGTATCCTCTGCGAACCGAAGCGGTGCAGGAATACTGGCTTCGCAATAGGGTCCGGCTCAACGCATGGAATGGAATGCTGACCGAATTGGCACTGAGGATTAGTTCACCGAGTGGAACGCGGCGGGCCTTTGGTTGGCAAAAGATGAGCAACTTGATCGAGGAGATCTTGTTGGCAGAGCCATTGAGTCGCATCTGTGTTGCGGTCGCGAGGCGACTGGAGGATCGTGAAATCGACCCTGACTCATGCTCCATCCTGCACAATGTGTTTACGGCGCATCAAGAAATTCGCCAGAGGTGCCTTCGGTGGACCCTTGAGGGAATCGATCAAGGCGAAGCGTCCGCGCACCGGCTGAATCGCATACGTTCCTACCTTGAGCATTGGACCGATATGTTGATAGGCTTTTTCGGTGATGCCCGCACGGCGGAAGAATATGCATTTTCGCCGGAGCGTGTCGCGGAATTTGCCGAGGATTACAGCTATCGTAGTTTGGGAGATGCCGCCTCCACTGTGTGGTCACTTCTATTGGCTGGAAATCGGAAGTGGGTGAGCACGCATTGCAGTACCGAAACCGCATTTCCAAAATTGAGTCGCGATGTGTGC
>CAIYZV010000517.1 GCA_903930765.1 uncultured Pirellula sp. | reverse complement strand
TTGGAAGTTGGCTCTTTGACGATCCATCGCTACCGTCCCAACATTCCGCGTACTTCATGGCGATCGATGTTTCTGTCATCACCGATCGGGCTCGATTCGATGCACAGCTTCGCGCGCTGATCGATGAAATCCACGCGACTCCCACTGCCGACGATGTCGATCGCGTTTTGGTTCCCGGCGAGCGGGAATGGGAGCGCTACCACGCCTCGAAAAAGGACGGGATCCAATTGCCGAGCGACGTTGTTGAAAAATTGCAATTGGCTTCCGAAATCACCGGCATTGTTCCAAACTGGTTAAGGAAATAGATCTGCGCGTTATCGCTCGTTGCGATCCATCATTAAAACACTTGTTACCCCCATAAAACGAAATCAACACAGGAAGTTTTATTTCATGAAAATCATTCGTTATCAAGATTCTCGCGGCGCGGTTCATTTTGGATCGTTGCAACCCGATGGCAAAGTATTTCGCATCGACGGAAATATTTTAGAGGATTCGAAAGTCACCAGCGAAATTGCGGACGTCGCAAAAACGTTGGCCCCGATCGAGCCTCGAGACATCATGTGTATCGGGCTGAATTATCGAAAGCATGCGGCGGAGGGTGGCCAAGCCATTCCGGAGTTTCCTGTTCTGTTCATGAAGAATAGCGGGACTCTTCAGAATCCAGGGGACCCGATCGTGCTCCCGAAAAAGCTGGCGAGCAATTCGGTCGATTACGAATGCGAGTTGGCGGTGGTGATCGGAAAGCCGTGTTACAACGTTCCCAAAGAGCGAGCGTTGGAATACGTATTGGGTTACACCTGTGCCAACGATGTCAGCGCTCGCGATTGGCAAATGAAGTACGGTGGTAGCCAATGGTGTCGCGGCAAAACGTTTGCAACGTTTTGCCCGCTCGGACCGGTGCTTGTTACCGCCGATGAGATCCCCAATCCCAATGAGTTGTCGATTCGAACGGTGCTCAACGGACAAGTCATGCAGGATTGGAACACCAATGACATGATCTTTGATGTTCCGACCTTGATTGAGTTTCTCAGTGGCAGTACCCGATTGGCGCCGGGAACGGTGATCTTGACCGGAACACCGCATGGGGTCGGGGGAGCGAGAAAACCGCCGGTGTTCTTGCAGCATGGGGATACCGTGACCATCGAAATCGAAAAAATTGGTGCGCTGACCAATCCGGTGATCGGTGAACCTGTCGCGTGATAGGTGATGGCAACGAATTAGTTGGTGGTTTGGTTGCGCGAGGCACGGTCCGTTTCGCGATGGAGATGACGAGTGATTCATTTAGGTTCGAACCATTTCGCGATCGATATCGGAAGCACCACCATTAAAGGAGGGGTGCTCGATGTCGCATCGGGTGAGGTCACGCATGTTTGCGCGAGGCCATTCCCGGCTCCGATAGGTGACTTGCGAGCCGGCATGGTGGAAATCGATCCTAAGGGGATCGTTGAAGCTGTCGATTCGATCGTCGAAGAGTTGACGGGTGAGATGGGTTCGCTGTGCCATGGATGGATCTGCGGTCAGATGGGCGGGGTGATCCTTGCCGACGATCGCGGTCGCGCTAAATCCAATTACATATCTTGGCGCGACCAACGTTCACTCGCGCGTGGGCGCACTGGTCGCAGTACATTTGAGCAATTGCAAGACGATTGGCCGGAACCGATCATGGCGAGCCTCGGTCGGGAGTTGCAACCGGGATCGATGTCGACGTTGCTGCATTGGCTCTCGGAGAATCGCAAGCTCAATGATGGCGTCATGCCTCTTTCGATTTCGGATTTTGTGATTGCAAGTATCGCGAGACAGCCGGGACGGATGCACGGAACTCATGCAATTGGTTTGCTGGATCTTGAGAAAAACGACTGGCACTACGAAGCGTTTGAGCGGATCGGCTTGGGGGATTTGTGGTGGCCGGAGTTGATCCACGACACGTCGGAGATCGCGACCTGGAAACGGGGGCACCGAACGATCCTGATCCATGGTTCGTACGGTGACCAGCAAAGCGCGCTTCTCGGTGCGCGATTGGATCGGGACGAATTGTCGATCAACATCTCGACCGGTTCGCAAGTTAGCATGCTGACCGATACCTTCTGCGGGGGCCCGTATCAGACGCGGAAGTACTTTGGCAATGAGTGGTTGAATACCGTTACGCATCTTCCTGCTGGTCGATCGCTCAACGCATTGATGCAACTGCTCACGGAGCTATCGGATGCTGAATCCGTCCGACTGGAGCGGTCATGGAAGACGGTTCAGGAAAAGATGGATTCGGTAGCCGAAACCGATTTGCGAGCGAATATCGCTTATTTCGCAAGTCCGGTTGGGAGGTCGGGGACGCTGGAGAATATGACCACTGAAAATCTATCGGTCGGCCATCTATTCCTTGCAGCCTGTGTTTCGATGGCTAACAACTACGAAGCAGCTGCCAAGCGACTGAGTTCACGGCAGGAATGGAATACGGTTGCATTGTCGGGTGGATTGGCGCAATCGTTACCGCGTTTGGTTTCGTTGATCCAATCCCGTTTTAAGAAACCGATCCGGGAATCGATCGGCGAAGAGACGTTGTTGGGGATGCTGCAGCTCGCGCGGCAGCATTCGATCCAATCCTCTCCGCTTTAGGGCGTGGTTACAAACTTATGAATGAGACCCTTCTTGTTTCTCTCCAACTCGACCAAGGAATCATCCAATGAATGCATCACACAGGTGTCGGATTGCAATCAGTCTTTTATCAGGGATCTGCTGGTTCACAGGTAGCGGTAACGCTGTGAGCCACGCTGAGGAGTCTTTGAATGCTCCTGAGTCGGCGAGAACAGCTGAGCCGGCTCGATTCATTGATCATTCCCTTTTGATATCGAGCGAGTACCCATGCAACTGGCCGACTTATCCATTTCCAAAGTTCCAGATTGTTCATCAGCGCGGCATCGGGGCTGTTAGTCCCTATCACGTCGACTCACTCTATGTCGATGGCAACACCGGTACGCAGCTTGATACTCCGCCGCACAGTGTTGCCAGGCCTGATCTCAAGCGTGAAAAGTCGGGGCCTTTGGGGTTGGCGTACACCGACAAGATCGAGCCGTGGCAGTTTGGTGGTGAAGCGTGTGTGGTGGACGTGCGTGATTTGCTCGATCAAGCACCCAAGGGGGTAAGTCCTTTGGTGACACCGGCGTACTTGGAGAAGTTCGAGGCGGCCTATCGCAAGTTGAAGTTTGGGGATGTCGTGTTGTTCCGAAGCGATTACTCCGATCGGTACTATCGACCATTGCCGGAAGGAAATCGTTTCATCAATGACGTGGTGGACAAGAAAGCGCCCGGTTATCCCGACCCGAATCCTGACACGATGGAATGGCTGGGCAAACGGGGTGTGATGTCGCTGGGAACCGACAGTGCCAGCATGGGACCGATGCCGGACCTTGCCGAGCCAACTCACTTTGCGGGTCTCAAGTATGGAATGATTTGGACCGAAGGAGCAACCGGATTGGGGGCTTTGCCCACTACCGGCGCGTTTTATTGCTTTTTAGGGCCCAAGCATGAAGGTGGTCCTTACGGCGAAGGCCGAGCCTTTTCGATCGTGGGTGGTTCGTTGCCCGGGCGATTGATCGACGCATGCACCAACAAGCGAGCCATCGATCTATCTCCCACCTTGACTCCGCGGTTTCCGATGACGAACCCTGGTCAAAGTACCGGCGAGCATCGTCAGGTCTATTTGAAGATCGATTTTCTCTATAGCGACTATCTCGATATGTGGCATCATGGCCACATGATGGACTCGATGGCCGGAACCCATTT
>CAIYZV010000516.1 GCA_903930765.1 uncultured Pirellula sp. | reverse complement strand
CAACGCTGGTTCGTGACGCCATCCGCAGAAGGTGAAGACCTGCCACCGGAATTTGTATCGATTCCAGCGTTGGTTATCGGGGTCGGCGAACCCTTCAACTACAAAGCAGTGGCCACGGATCGCGATTCCGATACGAACAGATTGCGTTATTCGTTGGTGACCATACCACGAGTCGAAGGCATCGCCGGTGCGCAGCCGATGACGATCGATCCAATCACAGGCGAGATCGCGTGGATACCCGTTGCAGGTCATCTTAATCCCGGCAACGAATGGGTCGAGATCGTCGCGGACTCGGCCGGTAAGCAATCGCATCAGCGCTTTCGTGTTAGGGTCAAGCCGACCAACCACGAACCTGTTACTAAACCGCTAGAGATGCCGCAGGTGGTGGTCGGGCAAATTGCGATGCTAGATGTTCGCACCGATGATGCCGATGGCGACCCAATCCGATACCGCACCATCGACGCACCTCATGGTCTCTTTATCGATGTCCATGGGCGTATTCGGTGGGCTACCTCGACTCTAACCCAACCTGGAAAGTATGCGTTTCACGTCTTTGCAACCGATGATCGAGGCGCTGAAGAGCAACCAATACCGGCGTGGATCGATGTTGTCGCAGATACCCAATCGCCAATCGTTTCGATCCAAGCTGATCGCAGCCCAACCCGAACCACATGGGTAACCACGTTTTATGTCGATGCCGCTGACATCTCAGGCATTGCCAGTCGATCGTTGTCCTACCGACGCCTTGTGAACGGACAACCCGATGGGGATGAGCGACCGATAACTGTGAACGCATCTGGACTCGGACAGCACCGCTTCGATCAGTCTGGAATCTATCGATTGACGGCACGTGCTCGCGATACGTTTGGGAACGAAGGAACCTCGCAGCTAGACCTTGCTGTTGGTGATGGGAGCGCCGCGCCGAAGGTTCTTTTCGAAAGCCCCGTCCCCTACGCTTCGATCTCCGAACCGACCGCGATCGTCGGATCGATCCAGGATAGCGATCTTGTTTCATGGACTCTCGTGGTGACGACTCGAGACGGCGAGGTTCTACGCACCATCGCAACAGGCAACAACCCTATTCCGTCCGGTTCAACATTAGGTTGGATCGACACAACATTGCTCCCCACAGGCTCGCTGCAATTGGTTCTCAAGGGTACGGATTTATCAGGCCAATCCGAGGAAGCGGTGCTACCGATCCAAGTCACCGGGATGCTCAAGCTGGGCAATGCGCGCATGACGTTCACCGATGCGACGATCCCTGTCGCTGGAATTCCGATTACCGTGCGCCGCTCGTACGATTCATTGAACGCCGCCACCATTGGCGACTTCGGGTATGGATGGAAACTGGAGTTCCAGCAGATGGCCTTGGATATCCGCGAGGACACTCTAGGAGATGATGGAACAACGCGTTACCCACCGTTCATCGATGGTAGTCGAGTGATGGTGACACTGCCGGATGGAACCCAGGAGGGATTCACGTTCGAGCCCCGTGTTCGAGCCCGAGTTCCCATCAGCGGTGATCCTCTTACATGGACACCCTATTTCAAGCCCGACAGTGGAAACACCAGTGCGCTTGGGGTCCCCCAAAACGAACTGAATCGGCAAGGAGGCGGCAAGGCGTATCGTGTGGGAAGCATGGCGAACAACGACAGCTATTCACCTGTCGATCCCGCAATTGCAGGGTACTTTGTACTGCAGACCGCAGATGGAATGCGTCATTTCATCGATGCGGCATCCGGTGACACCACGCGCATCGCGGACAAGAACGGAAATGAGGTTCGATTCACCGAAGTAGGGCTCGTCTCGAACCGAGGCCGAAGCTTGATTTTCGAACGCAACCACCGCGGGCTAATTACGAAGATAACCGACCCTCGAGGCAACTCTCTTTCGTACGAATACGATTCCTCAGATCGTCTCGTATCCTTCCAAGATCGCAATCAGTACGCAGCTCGTGTGGCCGGTGAGAAGGACGCAAGAACCCGATTTGAATACCGAGACGAACCAGCGTATCGCAATTATCTCAATACAGTGACCGATGCTAACGGTACGGTCGCTATGACTATCCTCTATAACCTTGAAACCGGACGTGTCCAGGGATTGCGCGATGCTTATGGTAACACGGCCCGACAAACCTATTCCATCGAACCTCCAACTGCCAATCAGCCTATTGGGCATTACGCCGTTTCTACGTATACGCCAGGGCAATCCCCAGAAGATCCGAACGCCGAGCGATCTTTGATCGAGTTGAATGCTCGAGGCCTGCCTGTTGCTTCCATCCAACCCAGCGGCGAAAAAGCAGCGTTCGAATACAACTCGCCATTGCCGATTCCAACAGAGTCCCGCGTCATTGTGGGCCTCGACGATCGAACCAGCGATGAAACCGACGACCTGGTGAGTAAGACCAGTTTCTCGTGGAGTACTACTTTTTCTAACGCCTACGTTTCGCAAACAGTGGATCCTCGAGGGAATACCACCGAGAAAACCTATGACAATTCAGGCCAACTGATCGCCGATACAGACTCCAACGGGAATACGACAAGGTACCTCTATGACCGCAAGGCCGAACTGGACACGCAATTCGCCCTCCCGGTGCGAGGAAATGTAAAGTACATCGCCGATGCAAATCGAAACGATACGTTCCTTGATCCCGATCCGATCACCGGGCAACCGATCCGCATCCGAACCCAACAAAATCGTTCCGACACGGTCACTGTGACGAAACTGGAATACAGCGACGAAGGGGATCTCACAAATGTCGTCGCGGCACAGGAGTCGGATCGACGGATCGACCATGACCTTAACGGAAACGGGACCGGAACCAACTATCTTTGGATAGACCCGAATGGCAAACTTCCCAACGCGACGCTGACGATGGCGAGTATCCGTAATGCCAACGATAAAGCGGTTAGGACCGAGTCTCGCGTCAATGGAATCGTGCAAACCTCCACGACGTTGGAATACGACTCGATGGGACGCCCCTGGTCGAGCGTTGATGCAAACGGACTCCGCACGGAAACACTCTACGATCGCAGAGGATTGGTAGTCCAATCCCGTACCGAGACGCTGCAGTCGGCTATCAATCCGAACAGCCAGCAAACGGAACGACTCTGGAATGTTTCACGAACCGTTTACGATGAGCAAGGGCGTCCGTTCCTCGCCGCGTCGGGCATGACGCAGTTCGCCTCGGAACTCACGCAACTCATCACTCGAGTCGAGGATATTGCCGGTTCGCGGACTATCTACAATACGAATGGGCAGCAGGTTTCTTCAGAGCAACTGAAGGGGATCGATATTGAACTCGTTCCTGAAGGTAGCGGCGGGACCTTCCTAAGCCGCATTCGACTCGGAAACGATCCTACCGTTGTTGCAGCAGCGAATACTTCTTACGACGCCAACAACCGTGTGACTAGGACGACGGATCTTTTTGGCAAGATCTCCGAATCGTATTATGACCGATGGGGCAACACCGTTGAATCACGAACGCAAACCGCAACAGAAACTGGGGAATCACTATGGCTGGTGACTCGTACGATCTATGACAACCAAGGCCGCTTGGTCGCTACGACGGAACCATACCTCACCCCTGAGAGTACTCCTCTCGGAAAGCCGTCAGGAAACTCACCCGCCGTCTTCGCCACCTTCAATCTCTACGATTCCCGAGGCCGTTCGATCGGTTCCGAACGTCGCGCCAATGTCATCACTGGATGGACGGCAGATGCCAAGTCTGTATTGGCAACCATCGTGGATGCTGGAATCGTCGTGTCGGCGACGCGAACCGAGTACGACGCGCAAGGTCGTCCGTACAAGCAGATCGCGGCAGACGGCCAGGAATCGATCACGCTGTACGATGACCGAGGACGATCGGTCGGAACACTCGGCTCCTCCGTCGAACCCGCAAGTGTCGGATTGACTGGACCAGTCTTTGAAAACAAACGGGTGCGATTGCGATCAGAAACAGAATACAACGCCCTTGGCCAAGCCTACAAAACGATCACAGGCATTATTCAACTTGAAAACCTGGATGGAAGCCTCGTCAGCCTCGACAGATCCCAGCAACGCACCACCGAGCAAGTGTTCGATGCCAAAGGTCAAGTCACCAAAACGATTTTTCCAGACGGCTCAGCAACGCAGAAGGAGTATGACGGGTTCGGGCGAATTGTCGCCGAAATCGATCCGCTCGGTAATCGGAAGGAGCTAAGTTATGATCCTCAGGGGCAACTGACGAAGATCCAGCTTCCTGAAGTTCCCAACCCGCTCGATGACAACGCGCCAACTCGACCGACGTTCCTCTATGAGTACAACGAACAAGGTCAAATGACAAAGCTCACGGATGCGCAAGGCCGGGTAACTCACTTTGGCTTCAACCCCCGGAACCAGGCGGCATCGCGAACTCTTCCCTCGGGCGAACAAGAAACATTTCTCTACGATCCGCGAGACCGACAATTTCTTCAGATTACCTTCGAAGGTGTCCACATCCGAATGGTGTATGACGATTCGGCCACAGGTGGTGGCCGTCTCAGCGAGAAGCAGTTCTTCGAGAATGCTGCTGCATACAGCAACGGTACTGGAATTCCTTCGGAACGTATGGTTTTCAAGTACGACGCCTTTGGCCGAATCATCGAGCAGCATTGCATTCGACCAGAAGTTACAGATATCTACACCACCCGCTATGACGCCCAAGGACGCGTCACCCAGGAAACCACACCAACTGGTTTTCTAAGGTACGAATACGATGCGCTAGGTCGTAAGAGCAAGATCCAAAGTGGCACGTCACTTCCGACCGTCCTGACGGAAGTCACCTACAAATACAACGCTCTCGGGAGACTTTCGACGGTCAACACCGTATTGCGAGACGGAATGATCGTCGACAGCAACGGAACCGATGCTGGAACTCCACCCGAGTCGACGTCGTATTTCTACGATCTGCTCGGCCGCGTTGACTACACAACGCTTCCCAATAATGTCGTCGAGGACTACACATGGGACGCAATGGATCGAATCGACGTCATGCGGCACTTCCTGTCCGACACCGACACCGACAACACTAACTTGACGGATAACATCCTCAAGACCGAGTTTGACTACACCTATAGAGCGGATGGTCGGAAAACAAAACTCGTTGAGAAATTTGGGGATATGTTTCCTCGTTCTTCCGGAGAGACCGGTTGGGGCGAGGGGGTCCTTACCAACCGATACTCCTGGCAGTACGACAATGCTGGCAGGTTGATTTCCGAGGAATTGGACTCGAGTGATAACACGCTCGATCAGACCGAAACGTACCTCATGGATTTGGTAGCGAATCGACTTCGGCGAACGATTGACAAGTCCGGCACTGCGAAGGACACGACGGACCTGTATGTCTACGACGAAAACGATCGGTTGCAACGCGAGGATCGGTACTCGGGATTGACCGCAACGGGAACCCCTGCGGGCGACCCGATCCAACGCACGACCTATGGCTGGCACGCGACACAGCAAACGGCCAAGATCGTTACGACACCATCGGTGTCCAAAACGACCCAAGGCATGTCGTATGGACTTGGTGGACAATTGGAAAAGGTGGTTACCACAACCTTTGGAAGCAACGATGCTGTTCTGGAACGGACTCGTGTCGACTATCGGTATGATCCTCAAGGGATTCGCTTCATCTCCGTAGATTGGAAGGATGCGAATCTCAATGGCGAGTTCTCGGCCGGAGAAAGAACAGGATCGGTGGAGTACGTGATCGAGCACGCGAATCACACCGGTCACCAGCAGACCATTCTAGAGACCTATAAAAACGCCGATGGACAGGCGATCAAGCGGATCAGCTACACGTTTGGGTTGGATGAGATTACGCAGACCACGACCACGCCAAGGGAGGATGGCGCGCAAGGCTGGGGCGAGGGCGAAACATTGACTTTTGGTCACGACGGCCGAGGGAGTGTCAAGGTTCTATTCGGCGCGAACGCAGCGATCGCACAGTGGTTGACGTACAGTGCCTACGGCGAACTGATCGCGATTCATAACGGCTTGGGTGCGATACAGCAACCTGCATCCAATAGGACGTCGATGCTTTACAACGGTGAAGCGTACGATATGCGGACAGGTCTCTATAACATGCGTGCACGGTGGTATAGCCCATCCAACGCCCGCTGGGAGCGACTCGATCCCTTTGCAGGCAACCCGAGCGATCCGTTCAGCTACAACAAATACGGCTTCGTCCACAGCAACCCCATCACAGGCACCGACCCAACGGGGATGT
>CAIYZV010000515.1 GCA_903930765.1 uncultured Pirellula sp. | reverse complement strand
GGCGATCGAGTGGGTGTATCAATGGCTAGCGGCCAAGACGCCTCAACGGGGGGGCGGCCGAATATCGTATTGATCGCAGCGGACGATCTTGGGATTTTCGATCTCGGTTGTTACGGACGCTCGGACCACAGGACACCCAATCTCGATGCGATTGGATCGAACGGCGTGCAGTTTACGAGCGCGTATTGTGGGTTGCCTATATGTTCTGCGTCGCGCGCATCTTTGATGACCAGCAAGTGGCCAGCAAGATTGCATTTGACGACGTATTTGCCCGGTCGTCCGGATGCGGCGAGTCAGAAACTCCTTCAAGCGAGGATTGAGCCGGCGTTGGTTGCGAGCGAGCAAACATTGGCCGAGGTGCTGCAGCGAGCGGGCTATACGACCGGTATCTTTGGCAAGTGGCATTTGGGGGGTGGTGAATCGTCCGCCAAAGCCCAAGGATTCGAAGTGGTTTTCGAACCGGCCGGGAATGGGGAGCCGGGAACGACGGGCGGAAAGAATGAGCGTTTGATTACCGACAAGGCCATCGAGTTCATCAAGTCTGCATCAGGCAAACCGTTCTTCTGCTACATACCGCATCATTCTCCGCACGTCGCGCTCAAGGAGTCGGAGGACCGTATTGCGTCGAATGCAAAGGCTTGGAATCCACTTTACGCGGCCACGATCGAATCCCTCGATGAATCGATCGGGGCATTGATGAAGGGGTTGGAAGAGGCGGGGCAATCGGAAAATACGATCTTGATATTTACCAGTGACAATGGCGGGTTGCATGTGCCAGAGATTCATCCATTGCCGGTGACTCATAACGGTCCATACCGCGCGGGAAAAGGGTATTTGTACGAAGGTGGTCTGCGGGTACCCCTGATTATCCATTCGCCGAAGAAGTATCTCCCAGCCAAAGTTTCGGCGCCGGTGTCGTTGCTCGATATCCTGCCTACGGTCTTAGAGGAGGTGGGGATCGAAGTCGGTCGGTCGGTTGGTCCGGTGGATGGTCAGTCCCTGCTTCCGATCCTACGAGGTAAATCGAGCAAGCCTGAGGGTATCCCCGATCGGACCTTTTATTGGCATCTACCGCATTACACCAATCAAGGAAGCCGTCCATCGGGTGCTGTTCGCAAGGGGAACTGGAAGTTGGTTGAGGATTACGAGACGGGAGGGCTCGAGTTGTATGATTTGAGCAAGGATATCGGCGAAACCACCAACGTTGGAGAAAGTAATCCCGATGTCGTACGTGAGTTGAGCGGAGCATTGACTCAGTGGCGAGATTCGGTCGCCGCACAGATGTGTTTGCCCAACCCGCAATTGGATGACGAGCTACATCGTTCGTTGTACATCGATCAAGACCCATCGAAGCTCAACGGCGGGATTTCAACATCCGAGCGCATAGGTGAGCAATGGAAAGTGTGGAGGGATGGGATGAACCGTGTTGTCGCGGGGCGCGCGACGATCTTGAAAAACACGAAAGACGCCATTCGTTTGGTCGCATCGGAGTCCAAGACGCACGGAACGCGAATCCGATATGAGCCTGAAACCTACAAGAATGTAGTCGGTTATTGGACCGAAGTGGACGACTGGGTCGAATGGGAGTTTGACTCATCGATCGACGGAGCGGTCGAGGTGCAAATCCACTGTGGATGTGGGACTGGCAACGGAGGGTCGGATGTGGATGTGATCGTCGAAACCGAGGGAAGCAACCCACAGACGTTGCCTTGGAAAGTCCGTACGACGGGTCATTTTCAGAACATCGTCATCGAACCGATCGGGCGCATTGCAATCCACAAAGGCAAAGGTCGGGTGATGGTTAGGCCAAAGAAGAAAGCCGCGGCGGCCGTGTGCGATATCCGGCAGATCGTGCTTATCCCGGTGGCAGCAGGCGAGTAGCACCAGCGCGCAAGCGAAGCTTTGTTCGAAAACGTCGATGAAGCCAGCACCTGTTACGCCAGTACCTCTTACGCCAGCTACTGATAAGCCGGCTGATGATAAGCCGGCTACTGGCCCATGTTTCCGTGTGGACGACGAGGCATTTGTCGCGGGAACGGGAGGGACTTTCTCGGAGGAAGTTGGTTTTCCGATTCTTCGGCCCAAAGCTCTCGTTCTTCATCCGACGCGTAGTACGTCAGCCAGCAGTCCATATCATTGTCATCGAGGCAGTGCCAATGAAGGAAATGGCGAGGCCCCGAGATTTTCTTTTGGTAGACAGGGAGAATGTCCCGCATCAAAAGGCAGTAGAGCTGTCGATCGCTCAGGTGGTCCGTGAAGTCGAGCGCGATCTTTTGGCTGTAGAGCAAGTGGATCGTTCGCCACAGAATCGAGTGGACTTGGTCGTCGCTGAGGGATTCAGGTCGAGGAAGTACCAACTCGGGTTCGAACCACTTGCAAATCGGCAGGGAGGGAGCCCGTTCCCAAGCCAGGATCGATTCGAGAAACTCGTTTTCCTCGGCCAGCGTCATGTGCCGGATGCTCACCAAGTCTACCGACTCATCCAAATAAGGCTCCAACTCGTCACGGAGTTGGGCGTTGCGCAACATCAATTCGACTTCGTCAGCGAGGGGAGCTGGGACTTGGGACATAAAAAATGAGTCGGTTTGAGGGGAGAAACCTTTCGCGTTGCCGTCGAACCGACAACTCCACTCACTTTATCCAAGTCGCTTGCGGGTCCAAAGGATGAACTTCAACAAAACCAGGGTTGTCAAAAAGAAAATGGAAAACCAGAGCGTAGAAACGGAAGAAACCGCAATCTTTAACCACTAAACTGCGTATGACTGCGTAGAAATGGTGGTTTTGGTTGGACAGGAGCAATCGCATTTTGACACCGCCAAGCTACCCAGCAGTGGCAAACCAGCCCTGGCGAGGGGTTTGTTCGCGTTGACCTGGGTGTTGGCGTGGACCTACAATGGGCTGACCATTTTGTTGGGAGAGACCATGATTTTGAATCGGAATTGCATGCTTCTTGTCGCGATCGTGGCTTCGGTTTTTGCCGGGTCCGCGTCGATGGGGCCCTTGGCTATGGGGCCTATCTTGATGGCGGCGGAGGTGAGCCCGCAGGAAGCCGTTAGCCAGTCGAGTTCGAAGGGTGGCAAGGACTCTGGTGGCATCAAGTCATCGGCTGGAAAGTCAACTGGTGGAAAAGCAGCCGTCGGAGGAAGTGGAAAAGCAGCCGTCGGAGGAATAGGAGCGACGGACTTTGGACTGGGTCTGGGGCTCGATTTGGCGGGTGGCGGTTCGGATACTCCCTATGAGATATCCGCAACGTATTCGGTGGAACGAGGCGCCCAAAAAGATGGTGCGCAAAAGGGGCGGTTGACGGTTAGGGTGCAACTGTTCGGTGGCTATCACATTTTCTCGACCACTCAAGGTCCTGGCGGCCCGACTCCGACAGCCATTAAGATCGTCGACGATTGGGTCAAGATGACGGGGCCGCTGGTTCCCAACGCTCCTCCCGAGATCGAGATGAACTCTGAGTTCTGGCCTGGGCTTCAGGTGGAACAGTTTCATGATTCGGTCACTTGGACGGCGCCGCTGGTATTTGACAAGCCTGTATCGGACAAGCCGACTGCGATCTTGCTCACGTTGACAGGCCAAGTGTGCGAGAAGAATTGCATTCCGATTCGGGACGATAAATTCGAAGCGTCTTTTAGTGGCTTTACGGAGGTCGAGCAACCCAAGGGTACACCGGGGGTTTTGCGGGAAGACGATAGCCCGGTCGAGTGGAATATCCAATTGAGCAAGAGCACCGTGAAGCCCGGGGAGTCCTTGGAGTTGATCCTTAGCGCTGCGACCGACCCCGAATTTCATATCTACAAGTTGGATCCGAACGATGAAACCACCGAGAATCGAACGTTGTTGGTAGTCAGTCAAAAAGCTGGGGTGAAAGTCGGTGCACCGGTTGCTAACAAGCCGAGTGTCCGTAAAGACATGGGTATTGGCACCGTGGTCGATTATTACGAGGGTCCTGTTCAATTCAGGATTCCGATCGAGGTACCGGAAACTGCCGTTGAAGGAGAAACGCCGCTCGAAGGATTGTTGGGATATCAAGCGTGCACGAATGGGGCGTGCGATCGTCCCCGAGGTTTGAACTTTAAGTTCAATTACAACGTCTCTCGAACGACTTCGGATCCAACGCCATTACCAGCGGTGTTGGCCATAGCGTCGTACGAGGACGTTGCAAGTCACCCTCAGCGGAGCAAATGGATCGATGGTCCGAAGTACGCGCTGACTCTCAAGCCGTTTGAGCTGTTCACCAAATTCTGCTTGGCCATGATCGCTGGATTCATTTTGAATTTTATGCCATGCGTGCTGCCTGTGATCGGCTTGAAAATCTTGGGCTTCGTCAATGAAGCTCATGGTGACAAGGGGCGAGCGTCGTTGCTGACGTTGATTTACGCGGCGGGAATGATCGGTTTTGTCCTCGCCTTCGGCATTGCGAGTATTTTGGTCCGAACATTTTCCGATCAGACGTTGGGATGGGGCTCCCAATTTGGGAATACCACGTTTCAGATCGTGATCACTTCGTTCATGTTTGCGTTGGCCCTTAGCTTTTTGGGGGTCTGGGAGTTCCCGATACCTGGCTTTGCGACGGGTTCTAAGAGTACGGAACTTTCGAGCCGACATGGATTCATTGGGGCATTTTCCAAAGGGGTGATCACCACGTTGTTGGCGACGCCATGCAGCGGCCCGTTCCTTGGCAGCGCATTGGCAGTTTCGTTGACCCAGCCAGCCTGGGTCGTCCTATTGATCTTCTTGGGAGTCGGACTCGGGATGGCCAGTCCTTATCTGGTGATCTCGGTCTTTCCGAGCGCTCTCAAGTGGATTCCTAAGCCTGGGCCATGGATGGAGACATTCAAGGAGTTATTGGCGTTTCCTTTGTTGTTGAGCGTTGTCATTTTCATCAACGGCTTTCCTCAGTCTGAGCGGACATCGATGTTGTCGTCATTGATTTTCACGTGGTTTGCCTGCTGGTTGATCGGAAGAGTTCCCGCATGGGCTTCGTCGGGTCAAAAATTACGAGCATGGGGTTTGGGAACTGCTGCGGTCCTTGCAGGAACCTGGGGCTCGTTTTTCATGCTAGGCCCATCTCCTTACGAGTTGGAATGGGAACCGTTTTCCGAGCAGCGACTTCAGCAATTGGTCCGAGAAGGTAAAACGGTCATGGTGGATTTTACGGCGGAATGGTGCAACAACTGCAAAACGAATTTGGCGTTTGCAATCCACACACGCCGGGTGCATCAGATCGTCAGGAAAAATGAAGTGGTGCCGATGATCGCCGACTTGACCCGCTATCCACCTGAATTGATGGCGAAACTCAAGCAGTTAGGATATATTTCCATCCCTATTGTGGCGATATACCCCGCGGGCGAACCAGACAGTCCAATCGTACTGGAGGACCTCTTGGTGGAGTCCGATGTGGTGAGGGCTCTCGAGCGGGCTGGGCCAAGTCATTCACCAGAAAATAAATCACTCCCGACTTCCATGGGGGAAACGCAGAAAGAAGAGATCCGATAAGTTCCCTGCGAACCCATGATTAGCTCACCCTGAATATCTGGTAACTCACCCTGAACAGCTTGCCATGCCACTCGATTCCCGAGTGGACGGCAGCGACCCTTTTTTGAATACGATAGCGATCTCAATCTCGATCTCGATCTTTTACGGATCAGGCTTTTAGACGGATCAGGACTCAAAAGTAGAAGAACGCATGGCAACCTACGAGGAAACACAAGCGCAGATCGTGGACTACCTGTCGAAGGTGTGTGGTTCTACTCCCAAGCTAACCGATTCTCTGGCGGTCATAGGAGTCGACTCGGTGGCCATGGCGGAACTGACGTTTGAGTTTGAGAAACGCTTCGGTATTCAGATCGACGATGGCGTTCTCGACGTGGAGACGGTCGAGGAGTTGGCTCGCTACGTCCAAGACCGCCGCTGAGTCCGGTACCGCTAAGACCCCACGGGGCACCATAAGCATCTTTTATGGCGGAAATTTGCACACTCTGGGGATGCTCCATTGATATCCCTACGGCTGTTGGTATAGTCGTAGAAGGTTGCGACAATGCGACTCCTTAAGGATGGCTTTTGGGAGCTTGGTTTTCCAGACTCTTTTTCATCCTTGAGCCCGCCGGTGTTTCACGTTGGTCTGATTCGAGCCTGACTTTTCTTCTCCATTGGCTTGGCAACCCCGTCAAGCCGGACCGACGTGAAGCACTTGTTTTTCTCTGGATCCTGGAGATGTTTCGGTTTGCAGTTGCAGCTAGCATCGGTTCCACCACTGCATGTGACCTAACCCGATTTGATCTACCACGCTCCACCCCAATTCGCATAACTTCCCACACACTCACCTTCTCACACTCTCAACTTTGGAGTCATAGCTTCCATGAGCCAGTCAGAAAATAAACAACCTGTCGATGAGCAACCTGCGGCTGCAGAATCGCGTCGAGGATTTCTCAAGACGACCTCGTCCATCGTTGCCGGCGGAGCCTTGGTGGGCACGTTGCCGATCGCACGCTCGGCCCATGCCGCAGGCAGTGACACGATTCGTTTGGGATTGATCGGTTGTGGCGGTCGAGGAACCGGTGCCGCGGGTCAAGCCCTGGATACCAACAGCGATTCCAACCGCGTCAAACTGACTGCAGTTGGCGATCCGTTCAAGTTTCGGGCAGACAACGCGCTGAAAGAACTAAAGAACAAGCACGACAAGCATGTCGATGCGAAGACATTCATCGGTGTCGATGCTTACAAAGAAGTGATCGCATCGGACGTCGATATGGTGATCCTCACCTCGCCTCCGGGCTTCCGTCCCCTCCATTTTGAAACTGCGGTCAAGGCCGGGAAGCATGTGTTCATGGAAAAGCCGGTTGCGACCGACGCCCCAGGCGTTCGGCGTGTGCTCGAGGCTAACAAGATTGCCAAGGAAAAGAAGTTGGCTGTTGCAGTCGGATTGCAGCGACACCACCAATCGGATTACAAGGCGACCATCAAGATGCTCAAGGAAGGGGCTATCGGAGACATCATT
This sequence comes from uncultured Pirellula sp., assembly GCA_903930765.1. Classification (GTDB taxonomy): domain Bacteria; phylum Planctomycetota; class Planctomycetia; order Pirellulales; family Pirellulaceae; genus JBKCUI01. Next base: position 2,537 of record CAIYZV010000515.1, on the reverse strand, counting down.
TTGACCAGGGCCTACTGGAATGGCGATGGCGTTTGGACACGCAATCGTCAACCGGATCAGACCGAAGTCGAGTACCAACTCAACAATTGGTACTATTTCAATTGGCTCAGCGGGGACCATATCACCGAGCAGCACATCCATAATCTGGACGTGATTAACTGGTTGATGGATGGTTACCCTGTGGAAGCTCAGGGCCAAGGCGGCCGTCAGGTCCGCATCGGTGAGGATAGCGGGCAGATTTTCGACCACCACTTTGTCGAGTTCACCTATGCGAACGGAACGAAGTTGTTGAGCCAATGCCGGCATATGCCTGGATGTTGGAATCAAGTGAGCGAGTATGCTCACGGGACCAAAGGTTGGTGCGACATCAGCGGTGGAAAGATCTACAACACCAAGAACGAATTGGTTTGGAAAGCACCTGCGGGTGAGAACGGTTGGGCTCAGGAGCACGTCGATCTGTTCGAGCTAATCCGCAAGGGGGAAATTCCAAACGAAGGCGATTACGGGGCGCTCAGCACCATGACCTCCATCATGGGCCGGATGGCCACCTATACGGGCAAGGTTCTCAAGTGGGATCAGTGCCTCAACAGCAAAGTCGCGCTTGCGAATTTTGATGCGATCGACTCGTTTGACGATGAAGCACCTGTGGAACCGGACAGCAATGGCAAGTACTGGATTCCTGTACCTGGCCAAGACCCAGAATTAGTGGTCTAGTCGACGCCGATTTTCCTGTTTCTTTACAGCCCGTGTGGCAGCCTCTCTGATCGCCAAAATGGAGGCGAACTGCCATACGGGCTGTTTTCGTGCGCGGTTTGAAATTCTCCGGTTCCAGTAGGGCTCAGCGGTGTATAATTCACTCATGGACCCTTCTGACCCAACCTCGCAACAACCCTACGCGCCGCAGCCCGGCCAGCCGACTCCATCGCAAGCCGGTTCCAAGTTGCTTTCTAAGTATTCCGACACAGAGCATCTGCTGGTGCGGAGCGCAGTGGCTCCAACGGAGAGCACCTCGAGCAAACCCGTGATACCTCTTCGAAGGTTTCAGGAACTCGAGCAAGCCATCCGGCACGCTCCAGCCAACCCGGAACCGTATGTGGAGTTAGGTCAAATCTATCTCGAGCAGCAGCGTTGGGTGGATGCCAAGCGGGTTTTGGACAACGGGGTACAAAACTGCCCTGAATGGGAGCCGTTGGTTTTGATGCGCGAGGATCTGGTCCTTCATCTCGCCAGCCAAACGCTCGATGCTGCTCGCACGCAGCACGCGCAAAACCCATCGGAGAAATCCCGCTACGACCTCGATCAAGCGGAACAGAATCTCGCCAATCAACGGATTCGCGTCTGCGGCGATAGGTACACGAGGCGTCCTGACGAGAAAGAGATCTTGGTGACATGGGCGGTCGCATTGCGGCAACTCGGAAGGCACGATGAGGCCATCGACATGCTGAAAACCGCCGCTGCGGAACCTGAACTGCGAGCCCGTGCCAGTCTGCAATTGGGGATGTGTTTGCAATCGCTACAGCGACCATTGGAAGCGTTAGCCGCTTTCCGCAAAGCGTCGATGTACCGGTCCCCCCCACCCGATCCCAAGATCCAGCAGCGGGCTCTGGAACTAGCGACGGATGTCGCCGAGGAGAATCGCCTGATCGATTCGGCTCGGTTCTATGCCGAGCAGTTGCTCGCGATATGTTCCTCTAGCGAGCGAGAGTCGGTAAAACGACGACTCTTTCAATTGCGAGAGAAAGAGCTGTAAGCGGTTCGCTCAAGCGATGAAAATGGCTCATGGAATCGCCGTTTTTTCCTGTGGAAGTGATGGTTGAAGTAGATCCCATGCGGTGCGATTGAGGCTAAAATCAGTCGGTTCGATCGCTCCCAAGAATCCGTTTCGGAACTGTTTCCGAAAACCCCTGGGACTCCTTCCACCCCTTTCAAGCTTGCATCTTATGAAACTTCTTACACTACACCGATGGTGTTCGCGTTGCCTCAGGCTCGGAACACTTGCCATGGTATCCGCGGCTCTGGCCGTAACGACGGCGACCGCGGAAGATAAAGCAAACCAATTAACGCGCGCGGAATCGATCAGCGGTTGGAAACTGCTGTTCGATGGAACAACAACGACCGGTTGGCGCAATTACAAAAAAGACAAGATCTCCGACGGCTGGAAGGTCGTCGATGGCGCGTTGGTACGCGATGGCAAAAACGCGGGCGATATCATCACCGATCGCAAGTACAAGTACTTTGAGTTGTCGCTCGATTACAACATTTCCAAGGAAGGGAACAGCGGTCTAATGTTCCATGTGACCGAGGAAAACCCCGCACCATGGCAAAGCGGTCCCGAAGTCCAGATCCAAGACAACATTGATGGTCACGACCCGCAAAAGTCAGGATGGCTCTACCAGATGTTTCAGCCTTACCCGATGCGATGGGCCGGCGAAACCGAGACACCGGACGCAACGCGTCCACCTGGACAATGGAATCAACTGTTCCTTCGGATTTCTCCAAAGGGCTGCGAAGTCTCGATGAATGGAGTGGTTTACTAT
>CAIYZV010000514.1 GCA_903930765.1 uncultured Pirellula sp. | reverse complement strand
TATCACTAAACTTTCTAAGAAAGTCCCCGGCCTGACGATTGTCCTGAACCACATCGCTAATGTTGCAGTCACTCGCGATCCACCCCCGAGCGAGTGGAAATCCGCGATTGAGTCGCTCCGTCCGCTGAAGAACGTTTTTTGCAAGATATCTGCGCTGGTCGAAGGAGCCGCGAGGGATGGAAACAAGGCCCCCAAGGAACTCGATTTTTATCGACCCACCATCGATGTCGTTTGGAATGCGTTTGGTGAAGACCGCGTGATCTATGGAAGCAATTGGCCTGTCTGCGAACTTGCCGCCGACTACGCCACGGTCCAGCGTATCACGATGGATTACGCGCACGAGCATGGAGAGTCCGCTCTTAAAAAGTTTTGCTCGGTGAATGCATCGCTGGCGTATCGATGGATCAACCGGCCCGATCGATAGAGCTTGATCCATTTGGATCTGAAAAAATCAAATAGAGTCGTTCACTGGGGGACGATTCGTTGCGAACGCAATGGATAGATCAAATCATGCAAGGCCTGCATCTGCAGCCGAATCCACTCGCTTCGATTCCGCAGCATCACTTCATCCATCGAGACGAAATCTCCCATTTCAGGTTCGCGAGGGTTTCTTTCCTCCCACGCTTCCAATTTGTTGCGGCATTCCAGGTTGGACAATTCGTCCAATGCGGAGCGGACTTCTGCCGTCGCGATTTGGTCTTCGCTTTCATCGAGCACGCTGAGCAACTCCTGCCGACTCCATGGCTGATCGATAATCGCCAATGCGGCAGCAGCGGTACAGCGATTCAGCGGGATTGAAGAGCGAAGGGCTTTGCGAAAAAGCGGGATCGCGATGTCTGGAAAGTGTTCGAGCGCGAAAACAGCACCATCGCCGAGATTGCTCTTGGATAGGCTTAGGAGTTGCGGGCGAAGATCCGGCAACTGAAAATGCTTTGCCAAGTAACCCGCGGATCGCATCCATAGGTACGGTGACGGAATATCTGTATTGGGATCGATGCGGCCGAGCAACTCTCGGATTGGTTCGCACCAGACAGGATCATTTCTGCGATCGATGATATTCAATGCTGTCGTGATGGTTCCGCACGGAGGGCCTTGAAGCGAGCTCTCAAGAAACTCCTCGAGGAACGGACTTTGGAGTTCTTCGAGGGCGAGCAAGCTCTCCGACGGCCTTTCGTTGGCTCGGAACGAACGGACGAGTTCACGATTCCGCAACCGGATTGTTTCGTGGAGTTGTTCTTGGACCGCATCAGGCTCCCATGTCGGATCTAACCGATGGACCAGTTCCCAGTCGCTCAGTGCGATCGCCACATTTCGATCGAGCAAAGGTGCATCGGCAAGGACTCGCCAGCCATCCACGAAATCCTTCAGTGGTTCAGCGAGTGCTGTCAAGCGAAATGCGGGATGCTCCTCATGGGACTCCAAGTACCGGCTACGCGTCAACTCCTCGATCGCGATACCGATCGATTCGACCGAAGGGTGCAATTCCAGAAGTCGCTTCTCAATCCACGCACGATCCCGAAGCGATTTGAAATTACGCACCAGGAACCATTCGGTAAACCAATCGGACGAATCCTCGTAAAAGTCGACGTCGATTTCTTCGCCTGTGATCCGGTTGGTCAAGCAGCATCCGAGTCCATGGAAATAGAACTCCCACTCGCTCAGTCCCGGTACGATCCCGCTCCTCCGCTGAAGCCGAAGTTGACGGGAAAACCGATCGAACGGATCGTTTGGGGTTTCAAGTAGCCGTGACTTGACCGTCTGCTCGACAAAGAACTGTTTATTCCGATGATGGACTAATCCCAACAGAAGCCATGCGTTCCACGGATCCAAGTCGATCGGGGCGTGCGTCCACTCGCGCAAAACGGAAGGCTCAATCTCTGGTTTTTCGAGAAGTTGAGTCAAGCGAGAGAAGAGTTGGACGGACATGCGACGGATTCCAAAAGCCTTTTGATTTCAAAGGATGTCATCGAGTTGCCAAACGAATGTCTCTAGAAATATTCGGTGTTTCCTTCGGAATTTCGCAGGGACATTGGGGTATGTAGTGACGCTGACATCTGGAGAACGAAGTATCATTTTTTTGTAGATGTTGAACAGAATTTGTCAGAACTCATCCAAGAAAATTGGACTACAAAGGGTACATGTCGATGCAGTTTTTATTGGGCGCGCTGTTGGTTTTTGCGACTTTCATTCAAGTGCCAGTCTTGGCAGCTCGGTCCTTCGGCCAAGAGTCCCACGCAACTGTGGCTTCATCCGTTCCAAACCCATCGCTGGGCCGAAACACAGAGGATAGCTTGGTCAGCTTTCCACTCTCGCAGATTCGCATTTCAGAAGGAGTGTTCCGGGACAGTATCGAGATCAATCTCCGGGTTTTGCGGGAAATCGGAGTCGAACGCGCTCTCTACGCGTTCCGATTCCAAGCCGGCTTGCCAACGGCTGACGCCAAACCGCTTCGGGGGTGGGCTAGCCCGGAACCTTACGGCGCATTCCCTGGATTCTTCGAAGGGCATTTCTTGTCCGCTCTCGCTATGCACGCGTCTCAGAGCGATGACGGAGCCCTCAAACGCGAAGTCTTTTACATGGTGCAGGAATTGGCTCGTTGCCAAAAAGCTTTGGGTGGCAAATACCTTTTTGCCTCTCCGGAAATTGAGTTCGAACCCGACCGGCTCGATGGAGTCGTCTGGTACCGAATGCACAAATTGCTCGAAGGTCTCCTGGCGGCATACGAGCACGTGGGCTGCGATGAGGCCCTCGATGTTGCCGTGCGCGTCGTCGCTTGGATCGATCAAAGGATGGAGTCCTACGGTGATCGATGGGCTAAAGTGAAATCCATTGAGTTTGGTGGGATGGCTGAATCGCTCGAAGGTCTCTTCCAATTCACAGGCAACCCTCGCTTCCATGAATTGGCCCTCCGTTGGGAAGAGCCGGAAAGGATTCTAACCCCCTTCGCCGAAGGCAAGGACTTTAATGAGCACGCGAATACACTGCTGGCCAAGATGGTGGGCGCTTCTCGCATCGCCGAAGTGAGTCATTCTCAATTGCATCGCGACGCGACAGCAGGTTTCTGGAACAAAGTCGCCGGCGCTGGGCGAAAAACGTACGCCACAGGTGGCACGAGTGTGCATGAAGGCATGCCCCCTGCCGGACGATTGGCCAACACGCAATCACGCATGCCACAAGAAACATGCGTTTCCTACAACCTGCTCAAGGTTACGCAAGCGATGTTTCGCCTGACCCATGAGTCGAGTTATATCGACTATTACGAACGAGTCCTATGGAACTCAATCTTGGGAAGCCAAGACCCTGTGACGGGTTGGAAATCGTATTATCAGCCTCTCAATGCCAATACCGTCAAAGACTTTCGGTCCCATGAAATCGGTTGCTATTGCTGCAATGGGACCGGCTTGGAAAACCCCGCACGCTACGCGAGTATGATCTACTCCCATACGAACGAAGAGATCTTCGTAAACCTGTTCATTGCGTCGAGCGTTCGTTGGCCTGCCAAGAAAATCACCCTTGAGCAAAAAACGAGTTTCCCTCGCGAGGACCGAGGTACTCTGCTCATTGCAGGGGACGCACCTACCGATTTCACCCTTGCGCTCCGTGTTCCGAGTTGGTGCGGCGACTCCCCCAAGATCTGGGTCAATGGAGAGCTCAACCAAGACAATCCAACCAAAGGCTCCTTCATCCGTTTGCGTCGAACATGGAAACCAGGAGATCGGGTCGAGTTTCAGTTTCCATTGCCGTTCTCGTTCTACCCGATGCCCGATGATCCAAAACAAGTCGCATTGATGGTTGGTCCGATCGTGCTCGTCGGAGTCGGCGCGAGAGAATTTCTAGGCGAGTTGGTCGGGGATCTTGAAAACCCTTCTTCAAAATTGTGCCAGCTTGATATGTGGTTGAAACGCGTATCGAACGAGTCGCTCGATTTCGTCGGGGTCGATGATGCGTCTCGCGAGATCCTTTTTCGCCCCTACTACCAAATCGGAGCCGACCAGTTTTTTACCGGCTACTGGGATCTTGTTCCCGAGCCAAAGCCGAGAAGCGGCCCTAGGAACTTAGCGCTAGGGAAGAAGACGCAATGCTCCACCCCGATTCCAGAGGGCTCCAATCTGGAGTGCTTCATGCGTTCTGCCAAAGCGGTGGATGGACAGTACGGTGGGGCAGACGATTGGTACGTGAAGTGGTTCCCCAATGGAATGTCTCCACAATGGCTCATCGTGGATCTGGAGGAGGCTCATGACATCGATGCCATCGAATGGGTACCGGCCCGGGAAGATAGCGACGCAATGTTGGCGTACCGATACCGATTGGAAGTATCGTCCGATGGCAAAGATTGGCAGGAAGTCGCAGATGCATCGGACAATGATCTCGCCGACAATTCCTACCGACATGAGGTGACGATCAGCGGACGCTATGTGCGACTGACAACACTGCCCAACCCCAAGCTGAAAGATCATCAAGCTCGGCCAAAAATCGCAGAACTGATGGTTTTTGGCAAGTAGCCCCGAAAGCTGGTCGTACCGCATGAACGATTCCAATTCGACCCAACCGCGATTGACGCCGACCGGCTGATTGATCGCAAGATGGTGCTCCGTCGACCCGCTCAAGGCATCGAAAAATTGCTTGAATCTGACGAGTAGGCTAGAATACGCACTGTGGGTTGGGTGCGTCATAGAAAAGGACCGCGACGATGTCGATCACGGAAAAGAATCTGAAACCTCGATGGGATTACGCAGCATATGCTGCTATCGCATCCGATGGGAAAAGGCACGAAATCATCGATGGAGAACATTTTGTGAACCCTGCGCCGAATTTGTACCACCAAGAGGTTTCCCGGCATATTCAGTTTCAACTCTACACGCAGATCGAACTCGCTGGATTGGGCAAAGTCATCAACGCCCCGGTCGACCTGCAGTTGTCTGATCACGATATAGTGCAACCCGATCTCGTAGTTGTGACACACTCTCGTAAGCACATCATGACCCCGACGAAGATCAGCGGCGTTCCAGATTTGGTGGTCGAAATTTTATCTCCCTCCAATCCAGACCACGATCTCAAAACCAAACGCAATCTCTACGAAAGTTTGGGTGTCCCGGAATATTGGATCGTATTTCCTGACGATCATCAAATCCTACAGTTGGTCCTCAATGAACGTCGCTACACGGAATCGGTTGAGACTACATCGATTGCGATGAAGATTCCCCCATACTCCTCCGTCGATCTCAATAAGGTATGGTAGAGCTGCCGGACCGAGATCCCAAATGCGTTTCGATCGGGACTAGACTTCAAGAAGTTCGATCGTGACTGAGATTGTTGATGTGCACTTGGGGCTCAAGACTACCCGCTGGTCTTTCACGTTGGCCGTTTCGATGCAAACCATCTTTGTATACTCGTTATCTCCAAAGTCTGGCATGCGTTGAGATTTGGCGATCCATGGATTCCAAACCACTGTTGAATGGGACCCCGAAGAGCTGATTTGGATTCTGCGTTTCCACGAGTTATCAACGATTTGAATTTGCTTTGCGATTCCTTGATAAACGCGATCTGTTTCCTCGTTGAAACGAATGGCTTCATGGCTCGCGGCATGAATGTTGCCAGTTAGCTGGTCCAAGAACGAAAGCCCCTCTAAATCCCCTTGGACGGAGACAGCGTGGATATCGCCAACCGCGAAATAGGTATGCAGCGCCACCTCGTGCGTCACCTCATGTGCCGACAGGTTCGTCGCCGTCAATTCGGCAGTCAATCCGCGACCGAATTGAATTTGGTACCGAAGCTGGAAAAGGGGATGGGCAAGTTCCAGTGTGATGGTTACAGAATCGTTGGTTGAGCTAGTGCTGGAGACTTGCCAGTTTGCCAATCGGGCCCAACCATGCGCTGGCTCGCCCGGATTCGTGGATGGTCCAAACCAAGGGAAACAAATCGGTATCCCACCGCGGATAGCTTTGTCGTTGGCAAACAACGATTCGCTGCTCATGAACAAGACATTCTCGGCCGCGTGCGAGGGTCGAAAATGAGAAACGTGCGCTCCATGCAAAAAGAATTGTCCTTCACCTCGCCGGCTCGATGCACCGCGGTCATCGCGATCAGGATAGGTGACATTGCCAACGATCAAGCCACTTTCGTGGAGTTCGAATCGGAGCACTCCCTCGATGGCGAAGTAGGCGTTGAGTTCAGCTAGGGTTTGCAAGGGCCGGTTCCTGGGCTAGACGATTTCAGGGACGACAAATGGAGTTCGGTAGGTTCGGCGCAAGCATGCGTTTCCTCGGTCCGCAAACTCGCCGATGAAGCGACCCGTCTTTGGATCCAGTTCCATCCAAGGGCTCATGACCAAGGAGGGATTGTCGGGGCCGATGCCATGCGCCTGCAGATGATTGTGCATCTCTTCGATCAAGGGGGACCATCCCGCGAACGCTTGGGCGGCTTCGATGGATTCCCGCAGGCGTCGATGCTCGCCGGTTTGGAAGCAGACATTCGCAAAATTGCACCAGCCTGTGGAATCATGTCCGACCTGAACCTCAGCATTGAGGAGGTGAGGGTCGCGTTTGAGAACAGCATCGATAAAGTTGGCTTGATGCCCGGCACCGCTGTTTCCTTTGAACTCTTTGACGACTTTGCCGTCGTTATCGTAGACGCGTGCTGATCCGCGTTGGCCTTCGAGCCGTCCTCCTTCACCGTAAACGACATAGCCGCTCGATGGGCCTGGCACCTTTGGGGATTTGTTGTTGTCAGGGCCTGCGGTGAGATTGCTCAAACCGATGACAACCGGTAGCTCTCCGGTATCGAATGCGACGACATGCACATTCGGAGTTTCACCCGCATCATCCCAAACCACTCGTCCGCCACCACCGATAATGCGGCGGGGTACTGCGACCGAATCGCGGAAGACGACATTTCGGACATCATCGAGCACATGGACTCCCCAGTTACCCATTTCGCCGGAACCTGTGTTCCAATCCCAGTGCCAATCGTAATGCCAGGCATTGCGAAAAACAGGTTTATCAGCAGCGGGACCCAGCCACAGATTGAAATCGATGTCCGGATCCTTGGGAAGCGGTTCGATCCGCTTGCCGATTGGACCTCGGACGCCGTACCGATTCACCCGAACGTGCTTGAGTGCACCAATCCCTTTTTCCTCATGAAGGAATTGCTTGATTTGAGCCTGCATGGGATCGGACCGCTGTTGTGTGCCCACTTGGCAAATACGCGAGTACTTGCGCGCTGCCGCAATCGTCTGTTCACCT
>CAIYZV010000513.1 GCA_903930765.1 uncultured Pirellula sp. | reverse complement strand
CGAGATCCAAGCCTTCATGAAGTTGGGTCAAGACGTTTTTCGTGAACTGGAGCAACTACCGAATGTCACGATCGCATGGATCTCAGGTGCATGCCTCGGCGGAGGACTTGAACTGGCTCTCGCATGCCGATACCGAATCGTACTCGACGCCCCCGAAACACGGCTGGGAATGCCTGAATCCAAACTTGGGCTGACTCCGGGTTGGGGAGGAACCCATCGTTTGGTTCGAAGGGTTGGATTGAAACGCGGCCTGGAAATGCTGATGACAGGCGCGCCGATCAGCGCTAAGGTGGCCTTAGAGTATGGACTAGCAGACGGCCTTTGGAAGGCACAAGACGAGATCGCGCCTCAAATCGAACGTTGGGTTGCTCAGCTACACGGTACGTCTCCGCACCCCATTTCCCCTAACTTTCGCGAGCAGTGGGACCAGCTCGCTGCACAGCGCCAAGAATTAAGGTCAGCGGGGTTGGCCGATGATCAACAATGGCAAATACCAGCCCGTCAAGCTATCGAAAGCGCTGTGGAACTCGGGATCAAAGAATCCCCAGCAGCAGCAGAGCGTCTGGAACGTGAAGGCTTTTTCGAATTGCTCAATCGCCCCGAGGTGCAGTCAACACTCGCACTTTTCTCGGCACCTCGGAAGAACTGACGCAACGTGCACTAGCGGATAGCACCTAACGCTTCGCGATGCAACGTCACGTGTAACGTTACTCGTTGCAAACCCAACGAGGACCTATTTCGTTTTCGGATGGACGTAGACCCGCAATCGCTTGGTGGCGTAGGTACCGGCGTTGGCCGAAAACGTCCAATCGCGACTCTCGCCAGCATTGTTCCCAATCCCGATGTCCGCTCGATCGGCTGCTTGCCAGTTGTTGATCGCGAACAACGTTTCACCTGCCCCATAATTATGGATCTGCATCGAGCCGTATCCGTCCAGCGGCGGTGCGGTTTCATCTCCAAAATCGTAGACGGTCTCCGACGCGCCTGCGACCTTTGCACCGTTCTTCATTCCGTAATTGTCAGGCCAAAACTCGATGTTCCCCGTACCGATCTTCGTTCCCGTTTTGATCCCGCCGACGTTGCTGAAAACATCCATTCCCTGGAGCGGCATTTGGAACCTGGCCTTCGAAACGGCCGTCGGAATACCTATCTTTTTCGCATCCTCAGTAAATGCATCCACAGACACAAAGACATTTCGTTCTTCTCCATTGGCGGTGGTCAATTCCACCAAGTACCCGATGCGATCGAATGCGGGTACCGAATCGCTGTTATCAACGTCGTACTTGATGTCCCTGTTCAGCTTGCTCAAGTCCAATTCGTACACGAGTTTGTATTCCTTGGAGTTAGGAATAGCGTTGAAGAAGCTAGGCAGTTCACCACCTCGACAGGCTCCGACCGGCAAGCCGGTGCCTCCACAGAGATTTGGTTCGGCGAGCATATTCCATGCAAATCGGAATGCGACCGGCGATGGGACTTTGTCGGATACCAAGGTGATGGTATCGCCATCGATCGTAGCGGTTGCCGGTTGGAACCCACCCGAACCTGCTCCGATGACTTCGAAGTGGCTTGGCGCTTTGCCGTCGCGCGTTTTGAGTCCGCCGCCAGCGTTCTTGAAACGGACCTTGAGACGGTCTCCGGTGGTTTCTAACGATTGGAACTCTGGGCTGTTAGCGACCAAATCTTTCTTGCCGTAATCGTTCTTGAGGGCCAGCAGAGCT
>CAIYZV010000512.1 GCA_903930765.1 uncultured Pirellula sp. | reverse complement strand
GCAAGTAGCATTCGTGTCGATTGCTCGTCTGGGCTAGCTGGCACCATTCGCATTCCGCTAGCTGGCCTAACCTCGGAAACGCTCGTAATCGATCGGCACCGTGCAGTCGATCGTTTCGTTCGCCGGCGGGAGTGGGTATTTCACGCCCGATGCGCAGTTGAACAAAACGCATCGGTTGCTGCTCTCGATAAGCCCTTGCGCCAGTGATTGCTTCCAGGCTGCGTAGGTCGCCGCTCCTTCGGGGCAGAGCAAAAACCCTTCTTGCTTGGCGACCTCATCGAGTCCCTCTGCGATGGACTGGTCGGAGACCGACATCGCATAGCCACCACTTTCACGAACTGCACCCAAGATCAAAAAATCACCGACAGCGACAGGGACCCGAATCCCTGAAGCGATGGTGTATGCGTTGGGCCAAAGTTCCGCATGCTGGGTCCCGTCTCGGAATGCTTTAACAATCGGTGCGCAGCCGTCCGCTTGGACGGCGACCATTCGGGGCAATTTGCCTGTGAGCCATCCGATGGACTTCAGTTCCTGAAATGCTTTCCACATACCGATCAAACCGGTTCCACCTCCGGTCGGATAGAAAATCACATCGGGAAGCTCCCAACCCATTTGGTCGGCGAGTTCTAGACCCATCGTCTTTTTCCCCTCGATCCGATACGGCTCTTTGAGAGTCGACAAATCGAACCAGCCCATGGCTTCTTTCCCTTGGCCTACGATCCTGCCACAGTCGTTGATCAGTCCATTCACTCTCCACACGCGTGCTCCTTGCGCAGCGATCTCGCGCACGTTGACTTCGGGGGTATCGTGGGGACAGAAGACAAAGGTGTTGATTCCGGCGCGGCTAGCATACGCTGCCAACGCTGCTCCTGCGTTTCCATTGGTCGGCATCGCAATCGTCGCTATGCCGAGTTCCTTCGCCATGGAGACCGCCACGCACAAACCACGGGCCTTGAACGAACCAGTCGGCAATCGGCCTTCGTCCTTGATCCAAAGTTCCCCCGTGCCTTGCTCCAGTTTCGGAATGCGAACCAGTGGTGTTTGGCATTCACCCAAGGTGACGATATTTTCGGCCCGCCGCACCGGCAGAAACTCGCGATACCGCCAAAGACCTGGAACCCTCTCCGCGATTGTCCTTTTGGACACCGATCGCGCAATCCCATCCAGATCGTATTTGACCAAGAGTGGCCGACCCGCTTTCGATAGCCCTTGCACGGTATCGGCGGGATAGTGATCCCCTTTCAATCCGCATTCAAGGTGCGTAACAAACGTCGGTAGTTTCTGGATAGGATCGGTTTGGAATTGCATGGAGGATCGTTTTCTATCGTGATGTCGCCGAGATCCGATGGGTTACTCACCTAGTCCGAAGCGAGCAGTATCGCCGTTTCGAATCGGTGAAGTCAAAGGCGACCGTTGATGATAATAGGCATTCGCCAACGCTGCGATCGACCAAGCGGTGGCTTGCATGGAGATGAACTGGTCCGTCTCATGCGGATCGCCATTATCAAAATACTGTTGTACGGGGGTAGCCCTGCTCGAAACATGCCAGGAACCATCTCGATTTTGAGTAACGATCAAGTACTCGATACCGCGCTGGTACCAGCTAGCGTTGAAAGCCCCAAATTTGTCGTACTCCGCGGTTTCTTGGAGTAGGATCAAGCTCACGCCGGTGGAATAGGCGTCACTTTCTCGACCCAACTCCTGGCCCCAACCACCATCTGCATTTTGCAAGCCAAGTAGCGACCTGCGAAATCGATTCCGATCGGGCGCATGGCGGGGGAAATCCTTCTGAAATGCTTGGAACTCGTCCAATGCCAAAGCAGCATCCTTTTCGGACAGCTCTGCTTCGAGGAAGGCCTTCCAAGCCAACGGAGACAAGCCTTTGCTGGCTACACCTTCTCCATTTCCGGCTCCATTTCCGGGCGGTCCACCTCCATAGCCAGGAGGAGGTCCACCCATACCATGCGAGAGCCCCAGAATGCCGTTGATCGAGTCGCTATTCTGCAATTCGTATTGGAGCCAAATCGCCCCGCAAGTATCTTCGGTCGTGGTCGGTTCGGGTTGCCGAATCATCCACAACCTGGCTCGATGCAATGCCCACACTATCGGGCGGAACTGCTCTAAGTTCTTGATACTGTGGAGTTGGGATCTCAGGTTGCGATTCAATCCCGACACAACAAGCGCCGTTGCCATCCAATCCGAGGATGCGGCGGGTGGACGGACCGAATGCACGCGCCATCGCCCATCGGGTTGTTGAGTCGCCAATGCATTGCTGATCATTGCGTGCTCGAGCTCCCCCCAATCGGCATCACCAACATCGTGGGTCCAGAGTCCGTAGCCTAGGGTAAGTCCTCGCCCATCTAGCTCCTCACCCGCTCGAAGCTTGGGAAGCTCGCGTTCAAAACTCTTCCTGCTGAACTCGAGGATTTGCTGCGCCCGCTCTCTGTCCTTGGAACTGAACAAAGCGCGCTTGCCATCCGCCTCATTGGCTTGGGGATTCCCAGCTACCATGCGTAACGCAAACAAGGGGACGGCTTGGTGATGGCACGAAAAACAATCGCGATGCTTTGGGTAGTTATCAACACTTTTACGGATCAGCTCCACACCGCGCTCGATCGCGAGCCGATGAGGACTCTTTCCAAATATCCCGGAAACAAATGAGGAGTTCTTAGAAGCAGGCTCTGGCCCGGTAGGCTCTATCTCTGATTGCTTTGTATCGGTTTGCTTTTTCGGAGATCGCTCTTCTTGAGAGTAAACACAAAGTCCAGCCACCATCCAAAAAGCCAATACGAGAAAAGCGTGACTGGTGGTCTTGTTCGATGGTTCATGAGAAATCCACCCAAGGGATCCGGAAACTTGTGCCTGCACGATGGCTTCCTCCGAGAGTTAAAGTGTTTCTGGAGTCCGAGTTGGGCGAATGTCCAATCCTTCATGAGTATAACCGCATTCCAGGCCACGATTCGATTTTGAGCAACTCTTTGGTGCGAGAATCTTCGGACGTGCTCATTGAGACACTAATCGCACCGAAAGGAAAATGGTAGAATGAAAGCGTTAGAAAGTACCTCATGCAGACGGAGCCCATCATGGCCGACGACCTAGCAACCACGTTGATGAATTTGCACCGCGAACTTTCGCAGAACCCCAAGCTGGATCCGCAGACACTGGAGGCGTTGAGACTGCTGGTTGGGGATATCCAACGAGTGGTCGACAGCCAATGTGGTGAAGATGCGGAGGAGCCCAGCGAACCGAGCGACCACACGCTCGGTGAACGCGTCACCGCGATCATTGAGGGTTTTGAACACGAACATCCGCAGTTGACGCAGACGTTATCGATGGTCGCAGAGCGACTCGCCGACATGGGGATCTAAGGACCGCGACGAAAGATTTGGCGGCCCGAGATCAATCGTACCCCATTCGTAGCAACCCCAACCGTAGCAATCCCATTCGTAGCAACCCCAGCCGTTTACAGTTTGCCTGCGATCCAGTTGGGCATCAATTCCCAACCGTTCTTGATCTGCACACCCGATGCTGCAGCAGCAACTTCGTCGTAGCTACCTTGGCCAGACGGTTTGATTCCGGCTCCACAGGTCGCGAACGGTACCCAGCCATGCGAATGTTTCTTCGTGCTCACGGGAGTCGGATGATCAGGGGTTATCAAAATCCGATACTCCCCGTGCCCTTGGAGCGCTCGATGGATGGGTGCAACGATGTCTCGATCAATCGCCTCTAAGGCTTTGATCTTTTCATCCACGCGTCCTTCATGGCTCGCTTCATCGGGAGCTTCGATATGGACACAAACGATGTCGTACTTGTTCAAGGCATCGATGGCCGCTTGACCTTTCCCTGCATAGTTGGTGTCGAGGTACCCAGTGGCGCCGGGGACCTCGATTCGGTCCCAACCCACGAGTGCCGCAAGGCCTCGTAGCAGATCGACGGCAGTGATCATAGCACCACGCAAACCATAGCGAGACTGGAACGATTCTAAGCTTGGCGTTTTACCGAGACCCCATAACCAAAAGTGGGTCGCCTCGCGAAGCCCCTTGGCCTTGCGTTCGGCATTGACCGGATGGGATTCGAGGAGCTCCGCGCTTTGCTGCATCAACTCGGTCAGCAAATCGCAGCCGGGACCTCGAGGGAAATCATCGAGGACACTGCCGTCGGTCAAGTCGTGAGGGGCTGATGTTTTTGTTTCTCGAGAGAATGGAGAAAGGGTACCCGGTCGGCCTCGGTACATCAATAAATTGCGGTAGCTGACACCGGTCACGAACTCCCACTGGCCACTTCCCAAAACCTGTTGCGCCGTTTCGAGGACGCGGCGGCTTTCATCGGTCGAGATGTGCCCAGCGGTGAAGTCAACCATGATTTGGTTGAGGATGGTCACCATGTTGCAACGAATAGCCCAATCATCCGGCCCCAACGTGATCCCTTGTGCGGCTGCTTCGATCGGTGCGCGGCCGGTGAAGTATCGGTTCGGGTCGTAGCCGAACAAAGTCATGTTGGCGACTTCGCTGCCAGCTGGAAGGTGTGCGGGAACGTTGTCGGATTGACCGACGATCCCAGCCTGGGCGATCGCATCCATGGCCGGAAGGTTGGCGGTTTGCAAGGGGGTTTTTCCACCGAGGGAATCGACGGCGAAATCAGCGCATCCATCTGGGATTATGATGGCATACTTCATGAGTTTTTTGCATCCGTTGTCGTTGGTGAAAAAAGAGCAGCCCTAGTGGCCCCCTTCGGTGACTCTCAATTTGACGCTATCCAGTCCCACGCTTGGCAGTTTACGAATTTCATCGTGTGCGATCGTCGCATCCGCTTCGGTGCATTCGTGGGTCATGATGATCAAAGGAACTTGGCGTTGTTCGCGTGACTCGCTCGGCTCGTGCTGGATGATGGACGATATGGAAATCTTGTGCCAGCCTAAAATCCCGGTGATCTGCGAAAGAACTCCAGGTTCATCGGCCACGATGAAACGCATGTAATAGCGACCAACGGTTTTTTGATACGGAATCAATTCAATTTCGCATTGACGATCGGACCATAGTTCCAGTCGGCGGAACGTGATATCCGTTCGGCCAGCAGCAGTATCGATCATGTCAGCAACCACCGCAGAGGCAGTCGGCATCTGCCCTGCACCTTGGCCGTGGAAAAACATATCCCCAACCGCATCGCCAACAACGGTGATAGCGTTGTATGCCCCTCGTACCTCAGCCAAAGGACGTCCGATCCGGATCAAGGTCGGGGAGACGTGCAACTCCAGGTTTTCATCGATTAGCTGTGCTGTCGCGATCAATCGAATGCGATAGCCGAGTTGATGGGCATAGCGTACGTCGTCGAGATCAAAAGCCTCCAACCCGCGTCGATAGATTTCGCGCCAACGGACACGCACTCCAAAAGCGAGGTGGGCCAGGATCGCGAGTTTCTGGGCGGCGTCGCTACCATCGACATCCATGGTTGGATCGAATTCGGCATACCCCAAACGCTGCGCGTTGGCCAAGGCCGTAGCATACTCGGCCCCCTTTTCCGACATCTGGGTAATGATGTAGTTGCTGGTCCCGTTCAGAATACCTCGCAAGGAAACGATTTGATTTGCGGAGAAGCACTGAGTGATATTGGCGATGATTGGAATACCGCCACCCACACTCGCTTCGAAAGCTATTGTTCGGCCCAGCGATCGAGCGCGATCGAACAACTCTTCGCCATGCTGAGCCAGCAGCGCCTTGTTCGCGGTCACCACATCTTTGCCCGCTTCGAGCAACTGCAACATGATCGTCCGCGCTGGTTCAATACCACCGATCAAGTGAGCGACGACTTCGATCTCTGGGTTCTGAAGTACCTCTTGCAGATCTTCCGTCAAAATCCCAGCGGGGAGCTCGATTCCTCGATCCTTCGACAAATCCCGGACGACCGCTTTTTCAAGCCACAAGATCCGACCGGCGTGGCGAGCCAAGCGATCGCCATGATCGAGGAGCAGTTTAGCGACCCCGCTTCCGACAGTCCCCATGCCGACAATGGCTACCCGAGTCTTCTCCATCGGATTGGTGGCTGTAGGAACTTTTGCTGTGGAGTGGTCTGCGCTCACCAAAGTGTCCAATCTACAAGTATTCAACCCGATAAACGGGCCCAAAGAAAAACTTTATCAGCAATCATGGGCCCAGCCGGGAAACGCGAAGGGAACCCAGGGGACCCAATGGTAAACCAACTCCCAGTTCTCGCAATCCGCCAGCCCTCTCGTTCGACACTGACAAGCGTGATAACAGAAGAAAACTCAGCGAAAACCGCAATATTGCTCCGAATCACCCAGCCCGCAGCCAGCCGTCGAAAAAAGAATATCGTAAATTTTCAAAAAACTTTCCGGAACCATCACTGGCGGACCGTGTTTGCCTACCCCCATGCCTCGGGCACAACCATTCTTTCCGAGATGAGCTTATGCAATTCCCCTCTCGCAAACGATTCCGAAATACCTTCAGCGCAGGCACGGGGGCTTACCCGTGTTTCTCTCCCTCAACCCGCTTGGCCATAACCGGTTTCATGGTGGCGTTGATCGGGATCGCTTCGGGGTGGAACTCCCCGGTGATCGCTCAAGTGCCCTCCAAGGGCGATAAAGTGACCGATGCCAAAGATGCAAAGCTTAAAGAAGCCAAGGCTGACAAGGCTTCGAAAAAAGCTAAGGCGAAGCAACCCAGCGAGCCTCAAGAAATGAAAAAGGGGGAGCCAATAGCCGAACCGATGGAGGACACAAGCAACCCGGACTCGCCCAAGAACCCGGACTCGCCGAAGAAACTGAGCAAGCAAGAACTGCAATACTTCGAGACAAAGATACGTCCAATCCTCGTCGAAAAATGCTACTCATGCCATTCTCTCGACGCGAACATGGCCGAAGGTGGACTGAGATTGGATTCTCGCGAAGCCGTCTTGCGTGGTGGTTCGAGTGGTCCAGCAATCGTGCCGGGGGATCCGACCAAGAGCTTTTTGATTCGAGCCATCGAGTACAGGGACTCGGACTTTGCGATGCCTCCCGATGAGGCTGGCGGTAAATTGAATGACGCTCAGATCAAGGAGCTAAGCCGCTGGGTCAAGATGGGTGCGCCGGACCCGCGCGAAGAAGCGGAGCATGTCCGGGCAAGCTTGGCTCGAAACGAACTCGTTGAGCAAGCCAAAAAGTGGTGGGCCTACCAACCCATCGCATCCCCCACGGTGCCCACCATCAGCGCCCCACCCAATACCCAATTATCGGGTAGCGAGTGGGCATGGAATGATGTTGACCGCTTCATCCTGGCCAAGCAATTGGAAGTTGGAGTTCAGCGCGCCGACGATGCGGCGCCGGAAACACTTCTCCGCCGACTCTCCTTCGATCTGATCGGTTTGCCACCCACCGCAGAGCAAGTTCAGCAATTCACGGAAGCCATTGAAGCTGGTACGCCTCGCCAGCAAGTGATCGCCGAGACCGTAGATCGACTCCTCGATTCTGATCAGTACGGGGTGCATTGGGGCCGGCACTGGCTCGATGTTGCCAGGTACGGTGAATCGACCGGCCGGGAGGTCAATCTTCCCTACAACCAAGCGTGGCGATACCGAGACTGGGTGATCGATGCGTTCCGAAATAACAAGCCCTTCGACCAATTTCTGATCGATCAAATCGCAGGTGACTTGCTCCCCGCCGACAACGATCGCCAAAGCGCGGAGCAATGCATCGCGACGGGATTCCTAGCGATTGGCTCTCGCAACATCAACGAGAACAATCCCAAACAATACGCGGTCGACGAAACGGATGAACAGATCGATGCGGTCTTTCAAGCCACCATGGGTACGACGTTGGCCTGCGCTCGCTGCCATGATCACAAGTTCGATCCATTCACCCAAAACGACTACACCGCCGTCGCAGGGATCTTCTTGTCGACCGACACACGCTTTGGAGCTTCCGGTGGCAACAACGCTCGCAACAGCGCTGACGCGATCGAACTACCTGCGAATTGCGGACTTCCAGCCCTGGATCTTTCGTACTCCGCCGAGGACATCGCCAAGAAACGCGGAGAGCTTGAAAAACTCCGCGAGGAAATCCACTCGATTATCAATTCGCTCGAGAGCAAGCGAAAGCAAGCGAAAAACAATGGTGTTGTGGATCGTAGCAAGCAGCAAGAACTGCGGAAACTCGGAAACCAAGCGAGAGAGCTTGAAACGCAACTCTCCGCAATTGACGATTCAGGGAACGTCCGGCTTTTAGCGATGGGGGTTCACGACAAACCGAAAGTGGCTGAAAAGGAAAGCGAGGAACGCATTAAGAAGGCTCGCTATCTAGGGGCCCAGCGTCGAGTTGCATTCCCGATCATTGAGGACAGCCCATTCTTTTCGCGAGGCGACATCGGAATGCCTGGCGCGAAAATCCCCCGTGCGGTCCCGAATCTGTTCGGAAACGTCAAAGCGTATCGGATCCCGAACAACACCAGCGGACGCTTGCAATTGGCGAAGTGGATTACCAGCGATGAGAATCCGTTGACACCTCGCGTTGCGGTGAACCGTATTTGGTGCTGGATGCTCGGCCAAGGCATCGTCGATAGCGTGGATAACTTCGGTACCACGGGAAGCCAACCTAGTCACCCTGAACTACTCGATTACCTATCACGGCAATTTGTGGACGATGGATGGGACGTTAAGAAGATGATCCGTCGGATTGCGACCAGCCGCACCTACCAATTGGCCAGCGCACAGACTACCGACGGCGCGATGGAAAAGGACCCGGAAAACCGTCTGTTGTGGCGAGCGAAAAGCCGTCGCCTTCAAGCGGAAGAGATCCGCGATGCGATGCTCCACGTCGCAGGCCGATTGGATGTGAATCATCATTATGGCACGACGATGGCAAAGAAGAACCTAGGTAATCGCATCGATGTAAGCTTGGGCCGCAAGCGGAACAAGGGTGAAGTCGTCGCCGACGACATCTGCCGCTCGATCTACTTGCCATTGCCGCGGGCCTCGTTGCCAGAAGTCCTGGAACTCTTTGATCTGCCGGATGGAACCGT
Organism: uncultured Pirellula sp.; assembly: GCA_903930765.1. Classification (GTDB taxonomy): domain Bacteria; phylum Planctomycetota; class Planctomycetia; order Pirellulales; family Pirellulaceae; genus JBKCUI01. The sequence continues at coordinate 2,395 of CAIYZV010000512.1, read as the reverse complement.
GGTCCAAGGTGTTCGTGAAGCGACAAACGTTCCATCGCAGTCCCTGTACCTACTCAACAATCAAACCGTTGCGGGCCATGCGGGTGCCGTGGTTCGAATAATGACGGAAGCCATCCCAGGACGCGGTTCTGAAAATTTCAATGCGAGAGTGACTTACCTGTATGAGTCGATCCTCGGCCGCCAACCGATAGGTGACGAAGTCATCCTCGCCGAGGAATTGTTTCGCAGCTCCGAGTCGAGCGAAGCGGCCTGGGTGAGCATGGTTCGCGGTCTCTTCGCAACGGCAGAGTTCCGCTATTTGGATTGATGCCACTACGTCATCATTGAACAGTAAACACATCGTTTAATAGTAAACTCGTTCCCGTTTTTTTAAACGTTTCTCTGAGGAAACCAATGATGTCCATGTGCAACACCAGGCAATTGCTCGTAAGCCGCCGGAGCGTTCTCCAAAATACGGCGTGTGGTTTTGGCTGGTTGGCGTTCTCTGCGATGCTGGCAAAACAAACCATGGCCGGATCCCGGCGATCGGCGGTGAGTACATCCTCTGCTCCCAGCGTCTCGGGAACCGCCAAACGGGTGATCTTCCTAAGCATGCGCGGAGGGCCATCCCATGTGGATACGTTCGACTACAAGCCGGAATTGGCCAAAGTCGATGGGCAAGCTGGACCGCGTCCGGGGAGCAAGTGGATGAAATCCCCTTGGGCTTTTTCGCAGCACGGCGAAAGTGGTCTCTGGATCTCAGAACTTTTTCCTGAACTCTCCAAAGCCGCCGACGCGCTTGCGATCGTAAACTCGATGCAAACCGATGTACCGGCTCACCCTCAAGCGACGATTCGAATGCATACCGGTACCAGCCAATTCGTGCGACCGAGCGTCGGGTCATGGGTGCTCTACGGGTTGGGTGCCGAAAATGAAAGTCTGCCAGGCTTCGTGAGCATCGGACCAACAGGTAGCGCCCAGAATTATGGCAACGCGTTCTTGCCAGCGAACTATCAAGGGATGCGGATTGGCAATGGCAACCGCGAAGTTGACGAAACTCAGATTTCCAACCTAGCACCCATCGTCGGCAGCGATCGTCAACGTCGTGAACTGGATTTCATCCAAGCGATGAATCGGAAGAAAATCGAGCGAGACTCTGGCGATCAAGAAATCGAAGGGGTGATCCATTCGTACGAACTTGCGTTTCGGATGCAGTCGGAACTGCCCAAGGTTATGGATGTCAAGTCCGAGTCGGAGGAGACGAAGACTCTCTATGGCTTGGATCGCAAGGAGACCAAGGCCTTCGGAAGCAAGTGCCTCATGGCACGCAGGATGGCCGAATCGGGGGTCCGATTTATCGAGATCTCGCATGGTGCATGGGATCATCACAATAATTTGACAAAGAACTTGCTTGATAACTGCACCTCGATCGATCGCCCACTCTATGGATTGCTCACCGATCTAAAGCAGCGCGGCCTGCTCGATGAGACGCTGGTCGTCTGGACCGGTGAGTTCGGTCGTACTCCTTATGCACAAGGTCGCGATGGTCGGGACCACAACCACAAAGCGTTCAGTCTATGGATGGCAGGTGGTGGAGTCGCTGCAGGTCAGCGCTACGGAGTCAGCGGCGAATTTGGGGTCGAAGCGACCGAGAACCCGGTGCCTGTTGTCGATTTTCATGCGACGCTGTTGGCATTGCTCGGATTGGATCACGAGCAATTGACCTACCCATACGCTGGTCGCGATTTCCGATTGACCGACACCAAGGGCAGAGTTATTCGCGACCTGATCGCATAATCGCTCGGACGCTTTCGATGAATGCGACAACGTTTGGAATGAATTAAGTTCGCGACAACTGGTGATGTCGTCTGTAAAACACGAAACGCGTCGTCACATTCACCGTCGAATACCTAACAAGGCGACCACATACTCTTTCGTTACAAAAAATACGTGCCACCCACGTACTTGACACATTAAAAAAATACGTGCCACCCACTTATTTGACAAGCTGGGTGGTTTGGGTGTAATTTGACGCCAGAGGAGAAGCCAAATGCCTAGACCGTTGCGTGCTGAACTATTTGATCCGAATAAAAATACGTGCCACCCACCTATTTGACAAGCTGGGTGGTTTGGGTATGATTTGACGCGACAGGAGAAACCAAATGCCTCGACCATTGCGTGCTGAACTATTTGATCCGAATGATGTCTGTATTGTGCATTGCGTGCAGCGCTGCGTGCGGCGTGCGTTCTTGGCCGGCGAGGACCCGGTAAGCGGGAAAAACTATGAGTTCCGCCGGGAATGGATCCGTGAACGGCTTGAGTGCATCGCCTCCATCTTCGGGGTGGATGTCTTGACCTATGCCATCCTTTCCAACCACATGCATGTCATCTTGCGCACTCGTCCGGATGTGGTTTC
>CAIYZV010000511.1 GCA_903930765.1 uncultured Pirellula sp. | reverse complement strand
TAGCGGGAATAAGAGGCGCAATAAGTCAGGATCGCAAACTATCAAGAACGAGATGTCGCAGTTCCTCTTCGAAGGCATATTAACGCATCCATGGTTGCTAAAAAGGCATGAAACGGCCAGGAAACATGCAAGACGTTCGAAACGTTCCGCGGACTGTCGAACGAAGTCCGTTCAACGAAGCTCGCCATTGCGAATGTGGGCAACACGATGAGAAGTCGCTAGGCGTTGGCGGTCCGTCAAGTCTCTCATGGCGGGAGTACTGGGCCTGGTGTTTTGCGGAGGGCGATATCAAGAGTCGGTTAACCGCGCGTATTGCGAATATCGAGATCGCCTGAGCCCAAATCGTAGATCAAACCAATCACGCGCAAACGTCCATCGGCCACGCGTGACGCGATCGAAGGGCTCTGCTCGACCAGCAGATCCACGCATCGACTCACGTGGCAACGAACCGCGAGGGCGAGAAGATCCCCTTCCATGTTTTTGGCTTCGTCCACGGCAGGATAAATCTGCTGGAGCAATTTGCCAATGGCGCCGGGCGCCTCTCGAGTCGCGATAGCGCTCTTGACCGCTCCGCATTTCTCATGCCCCATCACAATCACGAGGCTAACCCCCAAATGCTCAATGGCATACTCTAGGCTTGCAACCTCAAAATCCCCAACGACATTGCCGGCCACTCGAACGACAAATAAATCGCCTTGTCCCTGATCGAAAATCACCTCCGGAGAAACACGAGAATCCGCACAACCGAGGATGGCGGCGAATGGATACTGCCCTTGCGCATGCCGATTGCGATCCTCCTCCGTCGTCGTCACGTTCTTTCGCTGGTTATCCAGATACCGCCAATGCCCATCGAGGATCCGCAGGAACGCTTCTTCCTTGCTGAGGCCTTGCCCAGGCATCTGAGACAGATCGACATTCAGCGGATCCCGGGAATTATCGGTAGACATGGCCATGCAATACGATCTGTCGAAGGAACGGGCGGTTAATGGGATTGTGCTAAATCAACAAGTGTCTGTTCGACGGAGTCTCGAATGATCAGCACTCGATCGAGGGCACAAATCGTGAGTACTTCGAGGACGTTGCTGTTGACTTTCGCCAGCCACAGCTCGCCACTGAGCTTTCGGAGCCTGTCTTTGGTAACAAGCAGAAAACGGATGCCTGCGCTACTGACGAACGCAACATCCGTCATATCGAGGATGACGATTATCCCAGGTTGTGTGGCCGATAAAATGATTTCCTTCTCAAGCGGCCCCGAGGTAGCCGCATCGAGATGGTTGGGAGGTTTCACAATAACGTGAGGTCGGATCTTAGGTTCGGACATGATCAAAGTGGTTTGAATAACAACAGATCCGTTGGCTTCAGTATTTGAGCCAACGCGTACTTTCGCTCGGAAGCGGGCTGACTGACGCTCGCATGCCGAGCGAAAATGTAACCGATTCACACCCTTCCGTGGATCCGACTCGAATGGCTAGGGGAGTAAGTGCCCCATTTTGTCCCGTTTGGTCGCCAAATAGCCGGCGTTATGCTCGTTGGCTTCGGAGATAAGTGGCACTTGATCCACCACGGTCAGATCAAAACCCCTCAAATTAAAGGCTTCGGTTTTCTTGGGGTTGTTGGTCAACAAACGTATGTCTCGGAGTCCTAGATCCTTGAGGATTTGGATACCGACCCCATAATCCCTCATATCGGCCTTGAACCCTAATCGATGATTGGCCTCGACCGTGTCGAGCCCCTCGTCTTGGAGCGCATACGCGCGAATTTTTTGCGCCAACCCGATACCTCGCCCTTCCTGGGGGAGGTAGACCAAGACGCCTCGCCCTTCGCGAGCGATCGCTTCGAGGGCCAGATGAAGTTGATCTCCGCAATCGCATCGAAGCGAAGCCACCAAATCTCCGGTGAAGCAACTGCTATGCATTCGAACCAGCGGCGGACCTAAGCTGGGATCATCGATTTTGCCGAGCGACAATGCGATGGGCTCCTGGGTTTCGAATTGTACATCGTAGACCGTGATTTCAAAATTTCCGTACTTGGTCGGGAGCGGGCATTGGGCCGAGCGAGAAACAAGTTTCTCGCTAACTCGACGGTGCGAGATAAGCTGCTCAACGGTGATGATCTCCAGTTGATGCTTGCGAGCGAGTTCTACTAATTCATCTCGTGTCGCACGATCCCCTTCTGCGTTCAATATCTCACAGAGTACGCCGGCAGGTGCCAATCCTGCCATGCGGGCCAAATCCATGGAGGCTTCTGTATGCCCCGCCCGCCGCAATACCCCACCCTCTTTGGCCAACAACGGGTAGACATGCCCGGGGCGAACAAAGTCCTCTGGCTTGCTCGTCTCAGATGCTAACCGGCGAATCGTTTCCGCGCGCTCTGCTGCCGTGATACCGGTCTTGCAACCCGTGAAATCGAGCGGCGTCATGAATGCCGTAGTGAGCGGTGACGTGTTTTCCTCGACCAGCGGACGCAGTTCGAGGCGTTTTGAAACCGAGGGCAGGATGGAGCAGCACAGTTGGCCATGCCCGGCGAGCATGAAGTTGATTTTTTCCGCGGTGACTCGCTCGGCCGCACAGACATAATCCCCTTCGTTCTCGCGATCTTCATCGTCGAGAACAATGACGACCTTGCCAGCAGCAATCGCTTCAACGGCCGCTTGAATCGTACTGAATCGGTGAGGCATGCTCGGGATCCTTTATGGTTCCAATTGGATTTAGGGACTCGTACAGGAACGCTTGTCGTTCGACACGCATGGCTTCTCAACCCGCAGTTTGGCGTCGGGTTTTATCGATCAACCAATGAGCATTCACGCCTCGGGGGTTGCATCCCCCTCGTCTAGGTTGTAGTCCTTCATTTTTTTGTGAAGTGTATTGCGGTTGATGCCGAGTCTGGTCGCCGCTTTCGTCTGCACATACGCACAGGCCTGAAGTACCTGCGATATCAACTCCTTTTCGACCTTATCGACAACCTTCGAGTGCAAGTCGGTCGCATCAGGTTGCCCTAATCGTATACCTTCGGCTACCAACTGAACCGCCAATGATTCAAAATCGAGCGGAATGCTCGAGGAGGTGCTAAACCGTTGCGCGGGTTGGGACCCGGTAACCTCACCGGGAAGTAATTCAACTGTTAACTCATCCGACTCCGACATCACCACCGCGCGCTCGACGTAATTCTGTAGCTCCCGCACATTTCCGGGCCAATGATATTCCTGAAGCGCCTGCATCGCCTCGCGTTGGATATGCAGCACATAGCGTTCATTTTGCTGGCTGTACTGCTGAAGAAAATACGCCACCAGTGCCGGAATGTCTTCCCTACGTTTGCGAAGGGGCGGAAGCTCGATCGGCACGACGTTCAATCGCCAGTACAAATCTTCGCGGAACCGCTCCTCCCGAATTTCCTCTGCCAAATCCCGATTGCTAGCAGCGATCAGCCTCGTATCGACAGTTACCGTCTCGGTATCACCCACCCGCTCAAATTCTTTTTGCTGCAACACGCGAAGCAATTTCACCTGAAGGTGCAACGACGTGCTGTTGATCTCGTCGAGAAAAATCGTGCCCGTATGAGCCGCTTCGAACCGGCCGGCACGGTTGCCGACAGCACCGGTGAATGCACCGCGCACATGGCCGAACAGCTCGCTCTCAAGCAAACTCTCGCTGAGAGCGCCGCAATTCACTTTCACAAAGGGCCCACCGACGCGATTGCTCAATTGGTGAATCGCATTCGCGATCACTTCCTTACCGGTTCCTGTCTCGCCTAACAGCAATACCGAAGCGTTGGTCATCGCAACGCGGCGGGTCAATCGAGCTACCTCGTACATGGCTGGGGACGAACCGATCACCCCAGGCAACAGCGTATTGCCGAGATGCTTTGCTTTTCCAGAGTCTGATCCCAAACTTGCCATCGGCTCGATCGGTTTATCGTTGAGCCAGAGAGATGATGAAGTCGTTCGATGACCGAACGTTTAGGGTGCGACGTCAGACCACGACTTTTGCCCATTCGAAGCTTCGATCGCATCCAAGACCCGCCCTAGTACCGCGCGGGTCACCGGCTCGATCTCACCCCTCGCGTTATACACATCGTACTGAGCATTCGCCATCTCGGTAGTGATCAACAGCCCAAAACGGCGCACCGACTGCACAAAAATTCGGCTTGCCTGCTCGCGTTTGGCAGTCGACTCCTCCGCTTCGGCGATGATACGCAATAAGTTTTGCTGCTCTTCGCGACTCGAGGCGGTTAAACTAACAAACGTATTCCCACCCTTTTGCAACGACTCAGGATGCATCCTTTTGAAGTAATTGATTGCCGATTCACGCCATACGATCCTTTGCTCCGTCTCGGCTCGAGGCATGTCCTCAAAGGAATCGATCTGCCGGAGAACGTCCCCCAATCCCTCGGCTTCGGGGGGAACCCCACCCATTACGACCCGATGATCCGCAGCCGCGACAGAATGCTCTCCTCTGCTTAGAGAATCAGCAAGCAACGCTATGGGAACGGTCGAGGTGGATGGATTGGATCGGATCCGTTGGATCAACTGCCCGAGGTCGCTGTCGCGGACATGGTCGACGATGACGATCAACTCGACAGGAACCGCGGCTCGCAGCGCTGCAAATACGTCGTGAACCGACGACGCCTCCATGTATTGGTACCCCAGCTGATCGACCAAGCCGTGAACGTGGGAACGGAGCGAGCTGCTCCCGCCAATGATCAAGACCAACGGTTCCGCGGACAATTGCTGCATTTCCAAGCCGACGGTGTCGATCCTGCTGCGGCCATCGAATCCATACCAGGATGCACCGGAAGGTGTACTCTTTTCTACCATCACCGAGTTCCTGCCGGCATCCGATGGCTCCCCACCCGCTTGCGGCTGACTTGCTGTTTTCTCATCCTCCAAGGCCAAGATCGTGTTCATCAACGCGGTAGCAGCCGTATAGCGAACAAATGGATGCCCGGACTTGGTGTTCGCGACCAATCGATCTCGAACGGCGACAGGGATCAGTGGTCCGGCCCATCGGGTCAAATTTGCAGTCGCGATCGATTGCGCTCCGATGAGCTGCTCCGCTTTGGCTGCATCTGCGACCAAACACGCGAACTCATGGCTATCTCGGAGCGATTCCGGAAGGATCTTTTGAAACGCTACGTTGCCGGTCATATCGACCTCGCCACGGCGAGCGGAAGCTTCCAAATGCGCCGCAACCGCCTTGGCTGACGCCACATCGCTGGCAGCGGTGAGTCGCAATGAAGCGATGGCGGCTTGGGAAGCCCGATCCAAATACAATTGAGCTGGGGTGGCATTCTGTTCTTGGACGGTACGTCCGTCCCGCATCAACCCCCAGCCCGTTTCCGTATCGAGTTCTGCTAACACCAAATGGTTGCGATAACTCGCGATCGATTTGTCAACCTGCGTTAAACAGTATCGATACACCTGGACCGCCGCCGGAATAGCTTGGGCACGGTCCAGCAATGATTGCTTAATCGCGTTCTTGTTTTCTTCCGAGATCGCGGGGTCATGCAACGCGGCAAGCAGCTCGCACCCCATGTCGGGCTTCGGTGCTCTAGCCACCAGCTGCACCAAACGATTGCGGGAATCGTCATGAACGCTGGTCATCGCTGCTTGCCACGCCCTCGTGGCTCGACTCCCTAACAGCGAATACGCTTCGACCATCGATGGATTAGGAACCACCCCCTTCTCTCCCATCACCGCGTTCAAGATTGCGGTGATACCCGAGTTTCCGGCAGCCTTGATCGATTGGAACCCACTGAGCCGGTCCGCTTGCGAAGTGCTCTGCAGCAGCTTGATGCTCTCGCCCAGCGTCGCCGCGGAATGAATGGTGTCATCTGCGGATCTGAGAATCTTCGCAACCGTGGCCAACTGCTGTTGGTTGAAGCGGTTCGCATTCTTCTCGATATCTAACCATGTTTTGCTTCCGGCCCCTTGCAGCACGGCTACTGCGGTCGATGGATCCAAGGGAACCCGAGCCAGCTCATCGAGCCAAAGTGCCACCTCATCCCATCGCTGAATCCGCGCCATCAGTTGCACGGCTTTCGCCAATTCGATCGGGGTCGTTGGCGGATTCGCTCGCAAGGATCGAACAACCGCATCGCGTTCGAGCGCGCTGGCCCGCGTCCGAGCTCCGTCCGTCGCTGGGCTCCCTTTCCCACCCTTACCGGTGGTCGCCGCATCGCTCGCATCTGCCAGGGGATCGTCGAATGGATCCTGGGCGCAGAGTGCGCTACCGGCAAAAGCCGACCAAGCGATACAGAATACCAGGTGTCTTGAGTTCATTTCCGCGGATCGTCGAAAGGAGCTTCTAGGTGCATGGGTCCAACGGTGTACCGATCAAGTTTAACTCGGTACGGGACAGGCTCCTATTACGCTAGCTAAGTTGAGTGAGGGTTTTTTGGTTTTTCTGAATGTTCCGGGGACCGGCCACCCGCTGCCGGGGCTGGTGCAGGGGGCTTGGTAACCGTATTTTTACGAATCGGGAGTCTTCCATGCGTTCCACAGGACCGCGATCTTAACCGTTCCCCCTTTCCCGCTGCTTTCTCAATTTCGCCAAAAACCCGTCGTGTCCATGACTGTATCCCCAGCAACTCTCGATTTAACGGCCGCGTTGAGCAAATTCGGCTTGTCGAGTTTCCGCAAAGGACAAAAAGAGGTCATCGAGCATGTTATTTCGGGCAATGATTGCCTCTGCGTCATGCCGACGGGGGGCGGGAAAAGCCTCTGCTACCAGCTCCCAAGCTTGGTCCGGCCTGGCTTGACGATCGTGGTTTCACCCCTGATCGCCTTGATGAAGGACCAGGTTGATGGACTCCAAAAGCGGGGCATCCGGGCCACCTTGATCAATAGCTCCCTCTCCCCCCAAGAACAGAACGAACGGCTTGAACAAGTCTCCTCGGGCCGATTCTCGATGGTCTACGTCGCGCCGGAGCGACTTCGAAATCAAAGGTTCCTGGACTCAATCCGCGCCACACCCATCCAATTATTGGCCATCGACGAAGCCCACTGCATCAGCGAATGGGGCCATGATTTCCGTCCCGATTACCAGCGCCTCGGTCGATTCCGAGAAGCACTCGGGAATGTGCAAACCATCGCATTAACCGCAACCGCCACCCCGCGCGTTCGCGCCGACATCCTTAAAAGTTTGCAGATGGAGTCGTCGCGAACGTTCATCACAGGCTTCGCGCGGGATAACTTGCACTTTGGATCGGTCCAGTGCATGAGCGATCGCGAGAAGGATCGCCAATTGCATCAGTTCCTCGAGGCACGCGACGAATCGGGAATTATCTATGTCGCCACTCGTAAACGGTGCGAAGCTCTCGTCGATCAACTGGCTAAGGAACTCAAGCTCAACGTAGGTGCCTACCACGCAGGCTTGCTCCCCGAACAACGCAAATTGATCCAAGACAAATTCATGGCTGGGGAACTCAAGGCCATCGTTGCAACCAACGCATTCGGCATGGGGATCGATAAATCGGACTTGCGCTACGTTGTCCACTACAACATGCCTGGTACGCTGGAAGCCTATTATCAAGAAGCCGGCCGGGCTGGTCGCGATGGATTGCAATCGCAATGTGTCCTTCTTTACAGCGCCCAAGACCGCTATATCCAAGAGTTCTTCATCGAGAACGCCAACCCATCGCGCGAATTGATGCAATCGGTTTATGAGTTCCTCGCCAACCGCCCTGAGGATCCCATCGAGTTGACCGCTGACGAGATTCGGGAACAAATTGGCCAAAGTGCATCGTCCGAGGGGATCAATTCTGCTCTCCAAGTTCTCGGGCGTACGGATGTGCTCGAGCGACTCGAAGTCGCAGGTGGCTTGGCCATGTTTCGACTCAGCAGCCGCATGCAGTCGTTCGTCGATCTGTTGCCTCGCGATGCCAACGTGCGTCGAACGGTAATGAGGACGGTCGAAAAAGCCATCGGTGACCGTCGCGATGAAGCGGTGTATATCCATCCGAGATGGATGATGGAACAATTGCAGATGGATCGAGACACCATGTCTCGGCACCTAAGGGAACTCTGCAAGCTGGACGATTTTGAATACGTCCCTCCCTTTCGCGGTCGCGCCATCCACTTCCGAAAGCGGAATGTCCATTTCGATGACCTCAAAATCGATCATGCGGCACTTGCGGCGCGAAAAAAAGCGGACTACGAAAAACTGGACCAAATGGTCGCGTACGCTCGATCCCAAAAATGCCGACAACTCACCATTCTCGAATACTTCGGGGACAAATCAGCGACCGAATGCAAACTTTGTGATCGCTGCCAAGGCCGCTCTGGTTGGCCACGCATGCCCGCTACCACGAACGCTACCGCATCGGTTAGTCCCCAAAAGGGCAAGAAAGACAAAGCCGGCAAAAAAGCCTCGTCCATCGATGGACTCGACCGCACGCTCAGCATTAGCGATCCCAAGGAGTCTGCGGGGGAGCCATCGCATAAGGGGGAGCCATCGCATACCGGTGAGCCGATTTCCAACGTGATCGTGGTCTCACCACCCCTACGACCTCTCCACGGAAACCCTGACAATCCGCCCGATGCAAAAAACGCTACAGCAACTGCCAATGCATCCAACGCTACATCCAGTGCTCAACGTGAGCCGCCAATCCGCGAACGTTCTTCGGAAGGTTCTAACACCACCGATTCCCAGGATAAACGAGCCGCCGTCCAGTGTATCCAAACCGTTCTAGGTGCCATCGAGCGGACACACGGCTACTTGAGCAAAACCGTTTTGACCCAACACTTTTCGGGAACCGAAAGCAAAGCGGTGGCAGGGCTTCGATTGCAACGGCTTCCAGAGTTCGGGATGTTGCGAAACTGGAAAAAGTCGCACGCGAGCGGATTGATCGATGCCATGCTCGACCACGGCCTTGTGATCCTCTCCGAACTCAAAATGGGCAAGTTAACGATATCCTTGAGCGAGCTTGGAACGCGTTGCCAATCCGATGCGATGCAAATCCCAGAACCGATGATCCGGTACGTTCTCACTGCAATTCAATCCAACATCACATCGAAAACGCCAACTCCCGATGCGGGCATCGATGCCGATGCGGCAACAACGCGTGGATTGTCCGATTTACCGTTGCCTCAAGGAGGTGACGCAACTCAAATGCGCGTCGAACAACCAATCATCTCGGATTGGCAATGGACCTTGAGGATGGCTCGCCACGGATACAGACTGGGCGAATGCGCGCTCATTCGAGGCAAGACCCCCGATGCTATCTTGGCGGATTTAACCGTCGCCATGCAGTCGGGCGAACACGTCTCTATCGATCAGCTCTTTGACCGCAGAACCATCCTCGCGATCAAGGAGATTCAGGCGAACGACGGTGTCCACGGGCATCCCCCAGCCGTCCTTCAAGTTTTCGCCAGCCTGTGGCCTTTTATCCAGCAATGGTTGAAAAACAACTAGGGTTGGATGCCAGCGACAGAGCCTAAATCGAAATCGGCGATGGCTAAAAATCCCGTCAGGACTAAAGTATTACTACCGACCGGCAACTCCTGATCCAAGCCGATCCGATCCCGTTAGAACGCGCTACCAATCCAGCATCTGGGCCGCAACCGACCAAAAGCACTCCCATGAACACCACTTCAGGTCCTAATGCACCTCGCCCGACACCCGGCGCCCATTCCACACCCGGCGCCCATTCCACACCCGGCGGGCCGACCGCCGTTGACACTGTTGAAAGGATCCCGATTCTCGACTGGACGATGCCGCAATTGACGCAGTGGCTCACAGACCGTTCCTTTCCAAAATTTCGCGCGGGACAGATCTTTCGCTGGATTTATCAACGACGAGCAAACACGTTCGAGCAGATGACGGATCTGCCAAAAGAACTTCGCGCGCAACTAGATTCGGCGTTTGAGATCTTTCGTTCCACGACCGCGGCTCATCAACATTCTTCCGACGGCACGGAGAAACTATTGCTGCAGCTCGCCGATGGAGGAAGGATCGAGTGCGTGTTGCTGCGAGATGGACCGCGCCGCTCGATTTGCGTCAGCAGCCAAGTCGGCTGTGCCATGGGCTGCGTGTTTTGTGCGAGCGGCTTGGATGGCGTCGAACGGAATCTAACACGCGGGGAAATCCTAGAGCAAATGCTCAAACTCCAGCAATTGCTCGAGCCCGATGAACGGCTCAGCCACATCGTCATGATGGGGATGGGGGAACCACTTGCGAATTTGCCGCGTGTCCTCGACGCTCTGGAAGTGGCCAAAGACAGCGACCTCGGACTCGGAATCAGCCCCCGTAGAATCACCATCAGCACCGTCGGGCTACCTCCCGCGATCGATAAACTCGCAGCAGCCGATGCTCCTTATCACCTCGCCATCAGCCTGCACGCCCCGAACGATGAGCTTCGAAATCGGCTGGTTCCGGTCAACAAGAATACAGGGATTGACGCAATCCTCGATGCCGCCGATCGCTATTTCGACAAAACCCGCAGACGCCTAACGTTCGAGTACGTTCTCCTAGGTGGACTCAATGATTCCGTCCAGTGCGCACGGCAATTGGTACAGCTTCTTCGCGGCCGAACCGCCATGCTCAATGTCATTCCGTACAATCCCGTCCCCGGTTTGCCCTACGAAACACCCTCGCCCGATGCGGTGTTGCAGTTTCGTCGCAACTTGCTCGACGGCGGCATCAACGTAATGTTCCGGCAACGCAAAGGGGACGACATCCAAGCCGCATGCGGCCAGCTTCGTCGATTGCGAGAACGCGAGCCACAAGTCGTCGGTATTTCCCAATTGCCTGGATCTACGACGTAAAAGCCGGAATAATACCCTTGTTCCGGTTTCGCCGGCATTCGGCCGAGGATTCTTCTCGCGGTTTGTGTGCGACGCATGCTTTAGCGGTTTTCTAGTCACGGGCGATCCGCTACGATTGTTGGCTGTGTTGCCGAGTATATCCTCGACCCATGAATCCCCTATGAGCGAACTTCATCACGAGTGCGGGGTAGCTGCCGTCTACCATTTGCCCACCGGTCCCGAAAGCCCTTTGTGCGCGGAGGTCGGACGCAACGCAGTGTCCTATCTCTTGCCGCGAATGCTCCAGGATATCCAGAACCGCGGTCAATTGGCTGCGGGGATGACCAGTTACAATCCAGCCCAATCGCAGTTGCTGGAAACCCACAAAGATATCGGAACGGTGAGTGAGGTCTTCCGCTTGTCGCACCGTGGAAAACACGAAGCGATCATGCACCAACTGGCAGGCCCAGCCTCGATCGGCCACGTGCGGTACGCGACCTGCGGTCAAGACGACCGCAATTATGCACAGCCTTTCGAACGCCAGCACATTCACAAGCACAAATGGTTCAGCTTCTGCTTCAATGGACAACTCGCGAATTACCCTGAGCTCAAAGAACGATTGACCCGCGAGGGGGACCACCATCTAGCCCGCGACACCGACACCGAAATCATCCTTCACGAGATCGGCCGCGAACTGACGGTCAACCCAAACAAAAGCTTGGTAGATGTATTCGCTGCCGCGGCAAAAAGCTTCGACGGGGCGTATTCTCTGGCATTGCTCAACGCCAAGGGTGAACTGCTTTTGGCTAGGGATCCATTAGGCATCAAACCTCTGTGCTACGCGTTCGACGGTGCCTTGTTTGCCGCAGCCAGCGAAAGTGTTGCCCTCCTAAACCTCGGCTTCGACCGCTCGATGATCCATTCGGTGGAGCCAGGTACCTGCATGCTCATCTCCTCTGCCGGTTTATCGACGCACCGATATGCTCCCGCAGTAAGTCCAAAACATTGTTTCTTCGAGTGGATTTACTTTGCCAACGTAGCGAGTACGCTCGACGACCGAAGCGTCTATCTGTCACGCACACGATTGGGTGAGGAACTCGCACGCCTCGAACTGGCGCGCAAAGAAATCGAAATCGATAGCGATACCATCGTTGTCCCCGTACCGGATACCAGCAAAGCTGCCGCGGATTCGATGGCCTACTGCTTGGGTATCCCATGCCGCGAAGGTTTGATCCGCAATCGCTATTCCGGTCGTACGTTCATCGAAGGCAACCGCGCACGCAAAGTAAAGGCGGCCATGAAGTACACGCCTCTTCGCGAGGTACTCGAGGGAAAACGCGTTATCCTGGTCGAGGATTCCATCGTTCGCTCGACAACCATGAAGGTGCTCCTCAACCGCATCCGGGAACTAGGATGCGTGAAGGAAATCCACGTGCGAGTCGCTTGCCCCCCGATCATCGCGCCATGCTTTTACGGTATTGACATGTCCACCATCGACGAACTGTACGCCCCGAAGTTCTTGGAGGACGGTGTGCTGACCGACGAAGTCCAAAGGAAGATGGCCGCTCAACTCGAATGCGATTCCTTGCGCTATCTGCCCGTGGAATCCATCGCCCGAGCCATCGACCTGCCCTCCGATCACCTCTGCCGCGCATGCATCACCGGCAACTACCCAACCCCAGTCGGCCAACGCCTGTACGGGATCGCCCAGGAAAACTACAAACTCGGGCATCAAGCGTCCCGAACCTACGAAACAAAGCCAGTGGCTGCGATTACGTAGCTTCATCCTGTACCGTGGATTTTTTACCAACCTTCATGTTACCTAGCTTGAGATCATTATGGCTCCATTGTCCCACATGGTTTACTTCTCTCTGCATGACGCATCTCCCGCAAAAGTACAAGAGTTGATCGGTGCCTGCCACAAGTACCTCAGCGATCACGAAGGCGTTGTGTACTTCTCCGTGGGGACCTTGAACCGAGACCTCGCTCGCCCCGTGAACGATCATGGCTACGACGTGACCATCAATGTGGTGTTCGAGAGCCGTGCCGCCCACGATGTTTACCAAACCGAACCACGGCACCTAAAGTTCATCGAAGAGCAAAAGCCTAACTGGAAGCAGGTACGCGTCTTCGACTCGGATTTGATCCCATCATGACAACGGTTCTAGATCGAATCGTCGCCAGCAAGCGCGAAGAAATCGCGCTGGTCAAGAAACGACGGGACATGGACTCCCTCAAGGCTGCTGTTGGTGGCGCACTTCCACCGAGAGACTTCCTAGCAGCATTGCGGGGACATGATTCCATGCGCCTGATTGCCGAGGTCAAGAAAGCCAGCCCTTCGAAAGGGCTCATCCGTCCCAACTTCCAACCGGTTGACATCGCGGTCGAATATGAAGCCGGCGGTGCCGCTGCGATCAGTGTTCTCACCGACGAACCCTTCTTCCAAGGTCGACTCGACTATATGACCAAGATTCGCGAACGGGTCGCGATTCCGGTCTTGCGCAAAGATTTCATCCTCGATGAGTACCAAGTTTACGAAGCCCGCGTTGCAGGCGCGGATGCCGTTTTGCTGATCGCGGAATGCTTGCCAGGAGACGAACTCGATCACCTCTACAAGCTGATTGTCTCTTTGGAAATGACCGCCCTTATCGAGCTGTACGATCCAATCCACCTCGATCGAGTCCTAGCCACCGGGACCAAATTGGTAGGTGTCAACAACCGCGACCTCAACACCTTTGCGGTGGATCTGGAGCATGTCATTCGACTGCGACCGCACATTCCGGCGGATGTCACCGTTGTCGCGGAAAGTGGAATTTTTACGCACAACGATGTGAAACTGCTGCGAAGCGCCGGAATCGATGCGATGCTCGTTGGGGAATCATTGATGCGTCAAGGAGACGTGCGACACGCGGTGATCAACTTGCTCGATCCACCTTGGTAAATTGTTGGCTTTGAGCGAAACGAAAAACCAATGCACAGTACAAACGTCGACGCATGGGACAAGCGGTGGCTACCACGGGTCCGCGAGTTCCTCGACATTCAGATGCATGGTGTGGATGCAGGACACGGCATCGAGCATGTGCAGCGCGTCGTCAGCAATGCGATCTTGCTAGCAGAAGGAAGCGATGCACACGTCGATGTCATCCTTCCTGCCGCATGGCTACATGATTGCGTGAGTGTCCCCAAAAATTCTCCGATGCGTTCCCAAGCATCGCGGTTGGCCGCTGCCAAGGCTTCTGAGTTTCTCACTGCCATCGGTTACGAAAATCGGTGGATCGCCGAAATCTCTCACTGCATTGAAGCCCACAGTTTTTCAGCGGGCATACCGTGCAAAACCATCGAAGCAGAAATCGTCCAAGACGCAGATCGGTTGGAAGCGTTGGGAGCGATCGGACTGGCCAGATGCTTGATGACCGGTGGCTCCATGGGTCAGCGACTTTATGAACCTACCGAACCTTTTCCGGTGACTCGACCGCCCCGCGACACCGAGCAATCAGTCGATCACTTTTTTGCGAAACTGCTTGGCCTTCACGAGACCATGAAAACGGCTGCGGGGCGTTCCGAGGCGGTTCGCCGCACCGAGTTCCTAAAAGTATTTTTGCGGGAATTGGCTCGAGAGATTGGAACCGGTGACGAGCCGCTGAATAGAGCGATCACAACCTGCCAACCGCACCGCTGAGAAAGCGTGTTGATCGCATTTTTTCCCACTCATGTAAAAGGATTCTCCCCAAAATCAAGCGAACCTCAACCGTCGATCAGCCCTCTTAATAGAGCTTTCTCGCAGTCCTGAAAACCGAGATTTTCTCGAGATTTCGGCGACTGGAAATTTCCGGTTCAAGAATGTGGTGGGGGAAGTACGAGAATGCCCTAGCGGAATCCGCGAGGTTTGTGTAAACAATGATCTTTCCGGGGTGTAGCGCAGTCTGGCTAGCGCATCTGGTTTGGGACCAGAGGGTCGTAGGTTCGAATCCTATCACCCCGACTATCTTTC
>CAIYZV010000510.1 GCA_903930765.1 uncultured Pirellula sp. | reverse complement strand
CTCATCGATGACTCTGAAAAACGGCTAGAAGAACTTCCCGAAATTGAAACTGCGGATTCCCCGGGCGGAATGCCAAATCTATCGTCCAAGGCATGGTTGGTCGCGGATGCGTTGACGGGCAAGCCCCTCGCAGGACACCGACAAAATGATCCTTTGGATTTTGCCAGCACCACCAAGATGATGACAGCACTCTTGGTCGCGAGAGAATTGGAACAAGACCCAAGCCTACTCGATGCGTCGATTTCATTTTCCAAACGGGCCGACTCAACCCCGGGTTCCTCCACAACCATTCGAGCTGGTGAATCTATCTCCCTTCGACATGCATTGTACGGCTTGATGCTTCCCTCTGGAAATGACATGAGTGTTGCATTGGCCGAGTGGTACGGAACACGGAAACTCAGCGAGAACAGGACTATGGATCCGCTGACGTATTTTGTGGATTGCATGAACGAAGAAGCGAAGCGAATCGGCATGCACGCTACCTCATTTCGCAATCCGCATGGGATTACTCATCCAGAACATAAAAGTACCTGTGAGGATTTAGTCGTTCTATCCCGCGAGTTGATGCTGATACCGCTTTTAAGAGATATCGTTGCAACGCGACGCCACAGTTCCCTCGTCAAAGGTCCAGAGGGATACCAACGCCGAGTGGTTTGGAACAACACCAATCGATTGCTCGATAGGCACGGATACATCGGGATCAAGACGGGGACAACAGACGCGGCCGGTGAATGCCTCGTTTCGATGAGCGATCATCACGGCAAAACAACCATCGTGGTGGTATTAGGTGCCTCCGGTTCGGATGCTCGCTATGCGGACTCGAGAAACCTCCATCGCTGGGCTTGGACAGTTGACCGCGAACCCACGGACTCGCCAAAATAAACTCCAGGGCCGCTGCTACAATTCGACCACCACTCCATCCACTTTAGTGAAGGTTCGAGTTAGAACTAAGGCATGGCCTTTTTGTTGCGGCCACAAGTCGCCAACCTCAATCGTTCCTTTATCCATCTCGTCAATGCACGCATCCGCTCGACGCTTATCAACGGTTGCGAGGATCCACTCGAATGAAAAATCTTAATCGATTTACGGCACTCACCGTTGTTTTCACTTGCAGCGTGTACTTTTTCGGTATTGGCATCGAGTACCGCTTAGTGGCTCAAGCCGTCACTCAGGTGCCGGCGACACCTTTTCCTATCGTTCCAACGACTCCACCACTTTCCCCTCCGACGAACGTTCCAATTCCCTCGCTCAGCGGCCTACCAACTCCCGGCCAAACAACCCCCGACGTACCACCTTCAACGGCATTTCCACGCACTATTCCGGTCGCCCCTCCAGAACCAGTTTACAACACGCCACCTTATCCGATCTCTCCGGGAACGTTCCCGCCATCGGTATGGCGCCCTGAAGACCCAACCATACTTCGGTTGTTGCTGGAATACTCACAGACAGAGGAGGTATCGAAAAAGAAGCAAATCGCGATACAGGTGTCCCATCTGGTTCAACAGCAATTCGAGGCGAATCAGTCGAACCACCTAAAAGAGATCGAAGTCTTGGAGAGAGAATTGCTTCGACGCAAAAAGCTACATGAAAAACGCAACTCGCTCCAATCGAAGATCATTTCGGATCGAGTCAACCAACTGATCCAGCAGGCGGAAGGCATCGGGTGGGAGGTTTCGATGCCACGATTGACACCACGGAATCCTGCTACACCGGAAACCACTCTACCGCCAGCGACGCCCCTCTCATGGTCCGTACCACCATCACGAATCGTTCCCCCACCACCAACAACATCCACGGGAGAGTCCCTGACACCACCAACTTCACCCCTTGGGGCATCGACGGTAGGAGACTCGCAACCTCCTGCACCCACGTTTGCGAATTACCCCAAAGCCCGCGTGAGTTACGAGGATTTCAAGCAACTCGTCGAGGAGGTCGAATCGCACCGCAAGGACCGGCTTGTGAGCTTGGATCAATTTATCGAAATGAGCAAGCGACCCAATGTCGTTATCCTCGACACTCGATCTGCATTTCGTTACGACAGAATCCATATCAAAGGAGCGAAGCACTTGAGCTTCACCGATTTCACCCAAGCAAACTTAGCGGAAACGATCCCTTCCAAGGACACCGTTGTTCTCATTTATTGCAACAACAACTTTGATGGCAACCAAGTCGATTTCGCGTCTAAGTCGGCTCCGCCACGACCGCGAGCAAGTCGTTCCTTCACCTCGCAGATAGCATCCCAAGAAAAGCCTGTGCAGCTAGCTCTAAATGTTCCCACGTATATCAATCTTTTTGGGTATGGATACCAAAATGTCTATGAACTAGGTGAGTTAGTCAAAGTATCGGATCCGAGAATCCAATTCGAAGGTTCCATGGTCGGAGCAAAATAGCGCATGCAATGCAGATTGCTTTCCGCCTTAATCCCATAATCGAACGCAAATTCGTATTTCCGTTCGTTCGCAGCAAGAATGAATTCTCGAGTGTGTTTCACTTAAAAGGTGAAGACCAAATCCATCGCTGCCGTAAGTTGTTGCCGCTTGCGATCAGGGTCACCTAGGATTCCAAATGCAGGGACTCCAGCAAGATCTCCCCGCAACTCAGGACGCAACATCATGTTTTTGCGTGGGAGCATGAGCGCACCAATGGTTCCTGCAAAATAATCGGTATCAAAATCGGTTCTCGTACCGTTGTCATAAAACCATTCGTATCGACATTGCCATCGCATCTGTTCCGTTACGGACCATTGATTAGCCCCCAACGCACCATACCAGACACCATGGTGGTTCCCAAGCACATTATCGGAGCGACCGACGTTCATTTGCACTACTTGAGATACACGATCTGATAGCGGGACCTGATGCCGGTATTCAAAGACGACTTGGTTCTTTCCCTCGAGCAGCGCGCTATTCCCTTGTCCAATCGCTTGATCGCCGAACACGATCGTACAAGCTTGATAATTGCTCCCGGAGTCGTCGCGTTTGCGGAGTGCTTGCACGACACCGCACGGAGCATCCCCTCGCAACTCGAAAAAGGTATTCGAGCCCAAATAGACACCTGCGGTCAGATCCCACGAGTCACTGGCATGCCAGGTACCCCATGTACCCGTGTCGCACCCATCCTCGGCATAGAACCACTGGTAGGACATGGAGTACAGCTGCCGCATGGGGGCTTGGTACGACTCATACCCCAAATAGGAGGGTGCGCGCCCGACCTTCAAATCAAATCCTCCCTCCCCAAGAATCTCCAAGTGGGCGGAAACGTACAGTTGACGAAGGACAAAACCAAAGTAGATATCGTCATTGATCGGATCGCCCGGACCGGCAAGGAGCCATGCATCCGAACCCGCGAAAAGCTGGGCGTGAAACCCAAGTGAGTCCTCCGTAGGGTCGGGAGCATGCTGTAAGTTCAGAACCAATTGGTTCAGTAAGAACTCGTTCCCCAGATGGTTAGGCCTTGGCTCAACCAATAATCGCCCAGTACCAACCGTCGAAGCTGTGTAACCCATTTCCACCCACCCACTGAGCCACGCTGGCAGTGACTTAGTGGAAGAATCTAGGGATGCATTCGATTCGGATATCGAGGCCTTTTTCAAGTCGAGTGGATCCCGATCCTCATCGGCGCAGCTCCATGGTGACGCAGCTACTGCAAACGCCCAAACGGCGGACCAGCGAATTGTCCATGCCAGCGTTCTTCCCATTTCCTGCCGTTCCACACCATCGCTTTCAAGAATCCCGCATGCCAATGCATGCAAACCCAATCAGTGCCCCGAAAGCAGCGTACCTCGCCGCCTACCGCAATCCATCGCGCGCAATCGTTACCGATTTTCCGAACGCGATGTCAATCGGAAGCGTCGTTCGGATCCTCGTCCTAATTGCGAAGTACAGTCGGCCTATCGTTTCGAAGGGATGAACGATACAAAATGCCTGACGTAAACGTCGAGGGGACTTGCCGAAATCAAGCCAATAAAGGCGAGGTGATACGTGTCCGATGAAACTAGCAATAAGCCATGGCTCGTCCGAACAGACTTCTCTGGCGACGCGATGTGGAATAATCTGACCGCACAAGTGCTCGCACCACAGTTGGAACTGGAGCAGGAATTCTTCGCCGATGTAGAATGTATCAACAACAGGAAATTCGAAGGTCTTGATCCAGAGGCTGTGGTTCACCTCCTCCCGGATTCCTACAATTGCTTTTTCTGTATGGTGGCTGATCGATACACCTTCAAAACCGCTGGGCTACCGATCCTCGTCATCGGTTTTGCACCCGTTGACGACACCTCCGCAGATTTCAGACGGCATCCGAGGCAAGTACCAGCGGAGGACATTAAGTCCTTCCGAGCCTTACCGAAAACAATCCAAAGCATCGAGAACAACTTATCGCTGGCGAATTTGGATTTCGAAGATTTTGTTCGCTCTGTCGCAAGTGATGGTATCTTCCGGGGGTTCCCGCAGTAGAGATTCCGAGTGGAATTGGGATCAATTTAGTTTTCTGTAACTGATACCGAGAGATCGGGGAGGATTCATGACCATGGATAAATTCATGCAGGAGGCGATCGCAGAGGCCCGAAGAGGACTTGAGGAAGGCGGGATTCCGATCGGATCCGTTTTGGTCCTCCGCGGCGAGATTGTCGCGCGAGGCCATAACATGCGCGTGCAGCGCGGTAGCGCGATCTTGCACGCGGAAATGGCCTGCATCGAAAATGCGGGTCGATTGACTGCAAAAGAATACGCCGCTGCGACGCTGTACTCGACACTATCGCCTTGCGACATGTGCAGTGGCATGTCGCTCTTGTACAAGATCCCTCGCATCGTTGTGGGCGAAAACGTCAATTTTTGTGGCCCCGAAGAGTACAACCGTTCACGCGGTGTCGACTTGACCGTGCTCAACGACCCCGAGTGCATCGAGCTGATGCGCAAATTCATCACCGATTTCCCTCAACTCTGGAACGAAGATATCGGTGTTTAGATTTGCAGATTTCGTTGACGAATCATGCTAATTCGCGATGGCAATTGCTAGCAATTCGCCAAAGTCGTGTCCCTAGTTGAAATTTTTCCTAATGACTTGTCATCCGGGAATTTGTTATCATTTTTGAGCAATGATGCAGTCAGAACGGATACTGGCAAAATCGCCGGGACGGACGGCTCGACGAACAACATGGAGGTGACAAGTGTCTTCGGAAACCATTGAAAGCATTCCTTTAGTTTCAATCGTGATACCCGTTTACAACGGCGGGCAGTACATGCGAGAGGCGATTGACAGCGCCTTGGGGCAAACCTACCCCAATTGTGAAGTCATCGTAGTGAATGATGGATCTAAGGATGATGGTCAAACCGAAGCTATCGCCATGTCCTATGGTGACCGAATTCGTTATTTCTCCAAGCCAAACGGTGGCTGCGGCTCGGCTCTCAACGTAGGTATCGCGAACATGCGAGGCGATTTCTTTTCGTGGCTAAGCCATGATGACGCCTATGTACCACATAAAATCGCTCACCAAATCGCATTGCATCAAAGTGCCGGAAATCCGGATGCAATCGTTTTTTGTGGTTACGAATTGATGGACGCGACGTCGAAACGAACAGGGGATATGCGTCCTCACGCCGTTCTGAAAAAGAATCAATTAGAAACGCCCATGTTGCCTCTTTTAAGAGGTCTGATCCATGGATGTGCTCTTTTGATTCCTCGCAAGTATTTCGACGAGATGGGAAGTTTTAACGAGGCGCTCCCAACAACGCAGGACTATGATCTCTGGTTCAAATTCTTCCGAGACGCGCCGTTAATCTATGACGAGCAGCTCCTGGTGAGGTCGCGAGTACACCCCGCGCAGGACACACATCGAAAATGGCATCAGCATATTGCCGAGTGCAATGAGCTATGGACAGGTTTTTTACATAAACTCACCGATGAGGAAATGACGAGGATGGAGGGTTCTCCATACCGTTTTTTAACTCGAACGGCGAAGTTTCTTGCTGAGACACCTTACTCGGAAGCAAAGAAGAAAGCCGATGAACTGGCCGCGGAACGGCTTGCCAGAACCAAAATCAGCATCATCATGCCATTTCGGGATCGATTCCCATGGGCCATCGAAGCCATGCAAAGCGTGAAATCCCAAACACACACAAATTGGGAATTGATCATGGTTGACGATGGCTCGTCCACGCCATGCATAGACCTAGGTGAGGCAGCAGAAGCGGACTCGCGTATCCGATATGTACTTCAGCCTCCGAAAGGCCCTGCGGCAGCCAGAAACAACGGTATCCGACATGCAACCGGACAGTACATTGCTTTTCTTGATTCCGACGACCTATACGAGCCGCAAAAATTGGAAAAACAACTCCAATTCATGGAGGAAAATCTCTGTTCCTTGTCCCACACATCCTATCAACGGATGACAACTGCTGGTGAGCTTTTGGAAGTCATCCACTCAGCAAAACTCAATGGCAACATTTTCCCCGCAGTCATCGGGACGTGCACTATCGCAATGCCAACGGTAATGGGTAAGAAAGAAGTATTTCAAACTCTTTCGTTCCCCGAGAACAATGAAATCGGCGAGGATGTCTGCTTGTGGATCGAACTGTCTGCAATTCATCGCTGGGGAGGCCTCGATGCATCTTTAACTCGAGTACGAATCAGCGATCAATCGTCAGCATTCAATCCCCAGAAGCAAGTTATCGGTCTGTTGAACATCGCACTCTATTGCATGCGACACCAGCACCTAGCCGTCCACAGCACGTGGATTAATAGACTAGTTGCTGCAGCAAGTCGAACACTCGAGATTCCTCCAGAGACCGTTGCGACAGAGGCGATTCCATCCGTCGAGCCTCCTAAAACTCCTGAGTTCATTACTGATACCATGGAGGCAGAAATTCGTGTCGACAAACACCATCCGCTAGATGCCATCTACAAGATTCCCGAAAAGGTCTCCAAAGAAATAGGAAGAGCTGTGCGCAAGATTCGAAAGGCAGTCAGCGGATAATACGCTCGACGTCTCAATCGCTGCATCGCCATTCAATGGCAACACTCTATTGACCGAGGAACGCTTCTATGTTGACCGAATTAACCTACAACCATGTCGATTACATTTTCAAGACAGATCCCGAGGACCCTTCGGGATATGGCTGCATCCGGGAAATCATCTTAAATGATGAGTACGAGCTATCCCGATTTCGTAATTACTCGAAATCCATATTCGATATAGGTGCGAATTGCGGTGTCGCCACCACCATACTTGCAAAGCAGAACCCCAACGCGCAGATTTACTCCTTCGAGCCGTTCCCGCCAACCTACCAACTCCTACTTGAAAACATCAAACTCAACAACATCTCAAACGTAAAAGTCTTTAATTGTGCGGTTGGAAAAGCTGGACGCAACTCAGTAACACTGCATCTGCACCCCGAGTTCTCCGGCGGAAATACGATTTGCTCCTCTCAAGAACCCTTTGAAGAGTTCCATCTTTCGCCTGCCAAATCAATCACGGTGCCTTGTATTTCTCTCGATGAAATTATCCATGAACAAGCCGTCGAGAGGATCGACCTTCTGAAGATCGATTGCGAAGGTAGTGAGTTTGAGATCCTACTCCACTCCGAACAACTCAGAAAAGGAATCGTTCGAAACATAGTAGGTGAGTTTCACGACTTGGTTTACAACAGTGAAGTAAGCGAAAAGAGTGATGACTTGCTCGCCTTCTGCGATGAACACATACAAGGTATCAAGAAAATCTCGGTACTCAAACTTTAGTTGATGATACCCCATACCTTTCTACGCACGTACGGGACGTAACTGTGCACCAATTGAAGCACCTTTTGAGACACAGCCTTTGACTGGTACGCCTCGACCAACACGGACTTTCGATCGGTCGCGGATGCAATCATCATCTCCACGGCACCCAGCACTCCCTGCCTTTCTAGCCCACACATGATCAAGACGCCCTCATCCATGCCTTCGGGGCGTTCGTGACAATCTCGAATTGTCACGGCCGGGAATCCCAAGATCGCAGATTCCTCAGTGATTGTACCACTATCGGAAATAACGCATTTTGCACATTGCTGAAGTCGAATGTAATCGAAAAAACCAAATGGTTTTTCGAAACGAATCAGTGGATCCAACGCCTCTGTAGAAACGGTGTTCAGCCTCGCCCTTGTTCGCGGGTGCGTAGAAACAATCACCGGTACCCGGTACTCT
>CAIYZV010000509.1 GCA_903930765.1 uncultured Pirellula sp. | reverse complement strand
TCCTTTTCCAATTCCCGCCCTACCAAGAGTGCCGTCATCATCTTTGTGGTGCTGGCGAAATCCAAAGGATCATTTTGTCGGTGTCCTGCGAGGGCCTTTCCCGTCAACGCATCCGCGACGAGCCATGCCTTGCACGATAGATTTGGCATTCCGCCCGGGGAATCCGCAGGTTCGATTTCGGGAAGTTCTTCTAGCCGTTTTTCAGATTCATCGATGAGCCTAATCTCCCCGAGAGACTGCCACATCGATTGGTCGACGATGCCGTTTTCCTCAAGCCCCTTCTCGCGTTGAAACTGTAGAACCGCTTTCTCGGTCATACCACCAAAGTCCCCATCGACCGTTAAACCAGGTGACGGGTTCAATTGCTCGTTGAGAGCAGCCTGCAACGCTTCTACGAGAATCCCATTCGCACCGATTTTAAGAGGCCGAGGTTGGATGGAATCGGTTGGGAGCGGATGAAAATGCTCGTAGACCGTTTCCGCGATCCGGCCGCACAGGATCTCTGCAGCATTATTGTCCCCCCAACTCTTGTCCCCATTGTTGCTGGTCAAAACCACCATGGCAACCCAACCGCTAGGTGTTTGGAATAATCCTGCGTCCGTCCTGCAGTCGTTGACGGCACCGGTCTTGTGGTAGCCTTTGACGTC
Organism: uncultured Pirellula sp.; assembly: GCA_903930765.1. Taxonomy (GTDB): domain Bacteria; phylum Planctomycetota; class Planctomycetia; order Pirellulales; family Pirellulaceae; genus JBKCUI01. The sequence goes on along the minus strand of CAIYZV010000509.1, from coordinate 4,194 downwards.
GATTGGCAGAAATCGTAAAAGTTTAGTTTTGTCGTCGCAACTAAGGAGATGCTTCATCATCATGGTGGATGCATTTTCCGAGACGAGTTGTTTCAGGTGCAGCTTTTCAAGCAGCGTTAGCATGTCTGCCGCCGTGGTGCTACCCAACCCATACTTTTGGCTTCGTTCGATGGCTACCGAGGTGTCCCGTCGAAAAACTTTCGAGTGAATCTGGGTTTCAGGGACACCGAGATCAGACATGGTTTTGGATACGTTGGAGATGCCAACATGGTCCAGCACTAGGTTTGTGGCTGTGTTGTCCGAATAGGTGATCATGAGATGGGCTACGGTTTCGAGCGGGAGCAAGGTTCCATTCGAAAAGTGTTCGGTCAGTATCCCAGAACCAGGCACCTTGTCCTCCTCCCTCAATGGGACCACAAGGTCGCTTGTTATCGCACCGGTTTCGAGTTGTTTGTAGTATTCGACAAGAATCGGAAACTTGATCAAACTCGCAGTCGGCATGACTTCGGTTTCTCGATACAGAAACGTCTCGCCCGTTTTGAAATGCTTCACAGCGACCGCAACCACACCTTGATGCTTAGAAATCAAACGGGTCAATCGTTCTGAAAGCTCCTCTGCGATAACGGTGCTCGTGAGATCTGTCCATAAGGATCCTGCTAACAAAAAAAGGATGGCCTTCATGGTTCGATGCGAACATGCATAGTTAGCGCTCGTAGAGGGAAGAGGTTCCCCGATCATTGGTTTCGATTCCTTTTATAAAAATAGGGGATACCAGCCGCGATCAAAAGAAGACCTGCGACGCCTTCTACCGGTTGCTCTCGTAGGATGCTGGCAATAAACCAAACATACACCAGTAGATATGCAAGGGGTGTCCATGGATACCATGGTGTTCGGAAAGGCCTTGGTTGGTCCGGCTGTTTTCCACGCAAGATGATCAAAGCGGCGATTGCGGCCGTATAGAAGAGGCTTGAGGCGAAAACGATGCAGTCTGTGAGCAGATCGAAAATGGTTCGCTTTTGGAAGTAATCCGTGAACTGAATCAACGCTGCTGAGAGAATTACCATGACGCACGCTGCTGCAGCCTGAAAGAGGATGGCTACCATCGGTGTCTTGTACCGTGGGTGGAGCGATCCGAAAGCGCTCGGCAATAAACCATCTCTTCCCATCGCAAAGGTAACGCGTGGGCTGGTCAGGAGATTGCTATTGATCGTCCCGAGCGTGCTCAACACCAGTCCTACCGACATCAGCGAACCAGCCCAACTTCCTAGTAATCGGATCAAGAGCAATTCGGCGACATGTTCACGGTTTTCAGGTGTCACCATTTCCGGCAAGGGAATAACGAGGTGGTACGCGAGCGTGGCACTTAGATACAAAAGTCCCAGCACGCCGATCCCCCCCAATAAAGCAAACGGGAGGTTTCGCCCCGGGTCCTTGACCTCCTCCGCGATGGGAACTACGCCCTCCCATCCATTGAAGGCCCACATGACGGCCAGTAGGACTGCGGCGACTTGAGTCGAGAACGTTGGTTGCTCCGGGGGCATCGATTCGGTCAATAGATTGAAATGGATCGAGGGTTTGCCAATTGCGGTTAGGATCCAGGGCAAGAGAGCGATCGTCAAAACCAACGCGCATTTGATAATCGTTGTCAGCGCCTGGAGTCGTGCGCCCCAAAGGACACCGATGACATTAAACCAAGAGATCACTCCGATCAGCACAAGTACCGACGGGATCATTTCCCAGGGGGCTGACTTCCAGCCAAAGATACGAAACAACGAGGAGATACAGATTACCGCTAATGCGCCTGTGGATGCTGGCCTCGCGAAGAGGAACTCAGTCCAACCAAAAAGGAAGGCTGGCAGTGGGCCATAAGCTTCGCGGAGATAAACATAGAGTCCCCCGGAACGCGGATGCATCGCTGAGAGTTCAGCAAGGCACAATCCGCCTAGGATACATAGTGTCATCCCGACAAACCAAACCGAAAAAATCAGGGGGAAGGATCCTGCGTCGGCTGCAATCCTTCCAGGTTTGACGAATATTCCCGCACCGATCGTGTTTCCTACGACAACCGCGATCGCCATCCACAACCCAAGCACTCGCGGCAATTTCAAGCCATCTGGTGACCCAGGGGCTTTTTGTTTTCTCATGTCTCGTTTCGATTGGAACATCGATAGGGAAAACAGATTCATGGATGACTGCCCGTTTATATTGGCGTGCGTGTACTTTGCAGAAAAGCATGTGTCCTCTGCAAGTACTTCTTGGGATGTCTATGGGGGCTGTTACCCTGATCTCTTCAACCTCTGTTCAATCATCAGGCGGCCTATGTAATACATAACGTCGACGGGGGTAATGCAAGTATTCACCAAAACGCGAGTTGGAATCACCGCCGTCGCAGCATGGAAATCCCTCAAAGTATTGTAGCATCTCGCGTTTTCGTCGTTCGCAAACCTGCGCTATCGTTTTTTCGATTTAGGCCGCGATCGTTTTCCGAACGACTTGTTGCCATGCGATGGTGGGCGAGGTTTGATCTTTCGAACTTTGCCGCTGATGGAACGCCGTCGCTGGGTGACCGCTCCATCGTCCGTCCGATCCTTGGTTGGCTCGGGCGACTTTTTCCGCGATGGGGTCCCAGCGTTGGATCCTGTTGATCCTGATCCCCTTCCACGCTTGGCACTTCGGGCCCGTTGTGACTGGGGCCGTTTTGACTTCGAGAGATTGCTGTATTGATTGAGTTCATCGTCGGCGGCGTCGACGGAATGGAATGGATGGTCCCGATCGATGGGGATGGCCATTCCGATCGTCTTTTCGATCTCTCGCAGGTACTTGAGTTCGTCGCCATCGCAAAGCGTGATGCTTTCGCCGCTGGCGCCGGCGCGAGCCGTTCTGCCGATGCGATGCACGTACGCTTCGGCTTCGACCGGAACATCATAATTAATCACATGGCTGATTTCATCGATATCGATTCCGCGCGATGCCACATCGGTTGCGATGAGAACGCGGATTTCGCCATCTCGGAACGAATTGAGAACACGTTGGCGAGCATTTTGAGATCGGCCGCCGTGGATTCCTTCGGCAGAGACTCCCGCATCAACCAGCGATTTGTAAAGTCGATCCGCTCCATGTTTAGTGCGCATGAAGACGAGAACGCGGGTGCGCGATGCGTCGGATAGCAATTGATCGAGAAGCTTCCGTTTGTCACCTCGATCGACAAACATCACGGTTTGCTTGACGCGATCGGCAGTCCTCGATGGTGGTGTCACCATTACGGTAACGTGGTTGTGCAGCAGCGCGGAGGCAAGTTTCTCAATCGGTGCAGGCATGGTCGCCGACAGGAATACCGACTGTCGGTTTCTAGGCAGCAGGCGTACGATCTTTTGGACGTCTGGCATGAAGCCCATGTCGAGCATGCGGTCTGCTTCGTCCAAGACAAAATACTGTAGCTTGGATAGGGAGCAGTATTCTTGATCGATCAAGTCGAGCAATCGGCCTGGGGTCGCGATGACGACATGGACCCCTTTGGCCAATGCAGTCACTTGAGGACGCTGACCGACACCGCCATAGATGGTCGTTTGGCGAAACTTAAGGTTCTTCCCGATCGCGCTCATGTTTTCGGCAATCTGGACAACCAACTCGCGTGTCGGAGCAACGATGAGGCCGACAGGTTGGTACGGAGTAGCGTATTTTCCAAGCTGCTGAATTCTTTGTAGGAGCGGGATCGCGAACGCGGCGGTCTTACCTGTCCCAGTCTGTGCACATCCTAAGAGGTCTTGACCCTCTAAAAGTGGAGGTATCGACTCAGCTTGGATCGGGGTTGGGGTGAGATAATCGAGAGATTTTAGAGCCGACTGGATCTCCGGAATGATGGGGAGATCGGAAAACTTGATTGACACAGATGCCTCAAAGCCCGCCGTTGAACTGGAGGGGCTACCCTAAAGAACTATTAATGTTTGACTCATTGTACGCTGGCTCAAGCATGATCATAAGTGCAATTCTTCCCAGTTTAAGGGCATCATGTTGAATATCCTGATGAATGAACCTCTCCGTCCTGATGACCCTGAGGTAGGTTTTCACCGCGGTCCACATTCTTGGACGGAGCCACGGGCGATTCCGAAGAAATGCTTGCGGTCAGCTTTTGTGAAACGTCCGTTCCCTTCGGCGATGTTTGACGAGATCGAAAGGGCTGCGCGGTTGAGTTGG
>CAIYZV010000508.1 GCA_903930765.1 uncultured Pirellula sp. | reverse complement strand
CAAGTGTTGAGGCGTTGCGATTGGCGGCGGATACGTTGACGGATGTCTTTACGTACACGGTGGTGGACGCGGGTGGTTTGCTGGACTCGACGCAAGTGACGATCACGATCCGAGGTGCCAACGATACGCCTGGTGCAATTGCAGCGACGGCGTTGTCGGTGAACGAGAACTCGTCGAATGGTTCCTGGGTTGGTCAGTTGTTTATGCAGGACGTGGATGTCAGCGATACGGCGACGTATTCGCTCGACAGCGACGCAGATGGTCGTTTTGAGATTGATGCAGTCAGTGGGGTTTTGCGAGTCAAGGATGGTGCTTGGCTCGATTTTGAGGATTCGGCGGTCCAATATGTTGTTGTTCGAGCGACGGACATGGAAGGTTTGTCGATTGATTATCTGTTTGAGGTTCAGATTCTCAATGTGAACGAGAAGCCGATCGGTGGAGCGGATCGCTATGAGACGACATACATCGAGCGGGTGATCGTGGGTGGGAGTGGAGTGATCGGCAACGACAGGGATTCGGAAGGGGATGCGTTGACAGCGCGGTTGATTTCTGGTCCTTCATTAGGAGCTTTGACATTCAACTCGGATGGTTCGTTCATGTACCAACCCGATGGAGCGTACGTAGGTACGGTGACATTTGTTTATGAGTTGAACGATGGGTTGCTAGGATCGGATCTGGTTACTGTTGAAATCGCGATAGGGTTGCCAAAGACGATGCCTGGAACGACGCAGTTGAGTACTTCGAGTTCTAGCACAAGTATCGTGGAGAGTAATCCGAATCAGGTTTCGTTGAATTCGGCGAAGAGTTCATTGGTTAGCAGCAGTTCGTCTGCCGTACATGGGACTTCGGCCCCATCGGGTACCGTCGCACGCAGTTCGGAAACCGTTGGATTGGCCAATGGAGTTGGGGTGGTGGATGTGTCGGCAGCGGCGATGGTGGTTGGAGATACAAGTGCTGTCGGTGGTGAGGGAGGTACAAAAGAGGAAGCCAATAAAGCGTTGGCCGGTGGGCGGGTATTGTATGGCGCTCTAGGGGTAACCAATGATTTCATGTGGAGCGAGGAGCCGAAGAATGACCTCACGCAGGTAGATAAGCGTTTGGCTCGTAGCGAATGGAATGATAGGGAACGCCTCGGTATCGAATTGGGAATGAATCGAGCGAACGTTGACGAAAGGCGTCGCAATGACGCGGGTGGGACGATTGAATTGAGCACGACCGCGGTGGTTCAGACGGTTTTGGGTACGGGAGTGGTATTGTGGTTGGCTCAAGGGTTCCACGTTGCAGCGACGATGGTAACCGCAGCGCCAGTTTGGTCGGGATTGGATCCAATCGCGTTGACGATGGGAATGGCGGCTAAGACGGAGAAGGAGGTATTGACCGTCGAAGAGAAGATGTTTGACAAGTGATGATGGGCGGCGAAACGCACGCGTGACGGTGATATATGCACACTTCTATCGATTCATTCTTTTCTAACGATTGTGATGGTTGGATGGGGCACGTTGGGTGTGTGCCATGGGCCCGCACAATCGTTGTGGTCGCTATTGAGAACCCACCTGGGTAATTCTTACTGACAGTTTTTGTTTGCTCAATTGACAAAGTCGTCGTACTTTTTCGATGAAGGATCGAGAAGCTATCCTTATTTTCGTTGTCTGTCCGTCCGACGATTCAAATGGCCCTGAAACCCGAACAGGAGCGCAAGACGCCCGTTGGTTTTCGCCAAAAACTCGATGAGTTGTTGGACCAGCTAGCTCGTTGGCTAAAGGCAGCGGTTTCTCTGGAGCAGCCCCTATCGCCCAATGATGTGGATGCGATCGTTCTCGAAGAACGCGTGCTCTACAGCGGCACGCCCATGCCGGTGGACGCCCAAGAATCCGGGGGCGAGGCGAATGTGAACCCAGACGGGATTGGAACCCCAATCCCCGACGATATCTGGGCGTACATCGAGTCGCTCAACCCCGCTGGAGGGGGGCTTGTAGGCTCCGTTCAGCAGCAGGACGAGAACGCAGCGGAAACGGCACTCGGGTCCCTTGTCCCCGAAGAACTCGCCACGGAGTCACCCGACCAGAGCGGGCCCGCTAGTCCTATCAACGTCGATTCGGACGTAGGAAGTACCGCTGCGGAGGATCTCGATCCGAGCGATAGATCCGCCGTTTCCGAGGATTTCTCAGCGACTGCCGAAGGGATTTTGAGTGAAACGTTATCACTGCAGGCCGATATTTCCGCCGTCGAGGGTTTGTCCTCGAATTGGGAAGCCTCCGCATTAATCCTCGAATCACCCCGTAGCGATGGTACGAGCGACACTGCGACCGAGTCGTCCGACAACGACTCAGCACCTGAGT
>CAIYZV010000507.1 GCA_903930765.1 uncultured Pirellula sp. | reverse complement strand
CTAATACAGCGATGGGCTGGAAGAACTCGAACCTGCGCACCGAGATGACGCGACTGCTGCGCCGCGCCGGAGTATCGGGTTGGCCACGACTGTTCCACTCGATGCGGGCCAGCCGGCAAACGGAACTCCAACGCGAGTTCCCGCTTCACGTTGTCTGTTCCTGGCTTGGCAACTCACCACGCATTGCACAGCAGAGTTACTTGCTGGTCACCGAAGATGATTTTGCGAGAGCGGCAGGCCTGGCGAAGATGATGGTGGAGGGGATGATAGCCTGATAGAAGTCACCGCTTATTGATTTTGAAAGCGGACTACCTTCGGCTACTTCGGTCTTTCCTGTCGAATGCGTTCGGCGTTTGGATTATTGAATCCATACCCTTGCTTCCACAGTCGATCCTGTTCATCGTTCCCAAAAATGCTGTCGAACCATGACTCCATAGGAGCCCAACGGACGTCGTAAAGCTTGTTGGGCCTTTGCGATGGAGTCCCGGTGCACCCACCAGTCGACAGAACCATAAGGCACAAAAGCGGCTTCCAGCTTCTCAATGAAGATTTTCTCATCATGATCCTTTGAATACAGCATCTGAGAAACGAATGCAATACCGCTTTTCCTGCATCCTCGATGATTGCAAGACCATCGAGATGTTTTGAGGGGAAGTGACCATCCCAGAACCATTGGTGTGGCCACTGGGCAAATGGTCCAAGTCCGTTGGGAAGCAGACCGGGGAGAAGAGCGGCTTCATCGAGCCAAGCGGCAAGAATGCGATCGAGTACGGTTCGCTCCAAATGCGACTGTTCGACTCGGATCGCCTTGTAATAGGTTTGATGATCCAAACGACCTGAGGCGTAGTTGTAACCCGAGCTATTACCCGCAGCGACATTGAACGGCATGTTCAAACAGCGAGCGATTTCGTTGAGCAATTCATGTTTGAACTCACCATAGGTCGTCGATGGTTGTTCGGCTTGCATCTGAGCCATCTTCCAACCACCGGGCATCGTCACGAGCGCTCGCTTCTCGAGCTCGATCGGTTCGAATGGCTCGGCTGCGTCGGCTTCTCCGTTGGCCGGCGCATCGGTGTAGAGGATCCCTGCAAAGTCGGCTGCAGTCTCTGCGGCAGCAAGTACCGCTAAAGTGAATCGGCGAAGTTGTGCGAAGAGTGGCAATGCCGGCATGATGTCCGGAATGCCGCGGGTTTGTCCTGGGCGATCGGCTCGAAACCAGTGCAGTACGGCATCAGCAGAGATGCGATCGTAGTCACTGCGGGCCGAGTAAAAGCCGTCCCCAGGGTGTGTGCGAAGAACGTGGTATTCAACGGGATTCCCAGCAGAATCAAACACGATCCCGTCCACGGCGATTGTGGAAAGCCGGTCGAGATCGGGCGTCGTGACCTGGTCTGCCTCGACGAGGCGAAGGTCGAGCTGGACCTCCGTATTGAGGCGCGGATTGTTCGTGAGGATTGCGAAAGATTCGCCATCCGTGGCGCGTGCCATCCGCATCGTGCGGAGTTTCTCAGCGAGATGCACCGAGCGAGCCCACATCATGAACGCTTGCTCGATGCGACGATTGGCTTCAGAGTCGCCAGTGAGCATTTGCAACCGGGGGCCGGTACCCACTACGTCATGCG
>CAIYZV010000506.1 GCA_903930765.1 uncultured Pirellula sp. | reverse complement strand
TGGGGGCCTTTAGGCAACCCGTTTAGTACATCGGCCACCGATCACTTGGTGTTGGCTGCAGGTGGTGTTGGAATCACGCCGATGCTGACGCTCGCCAGTGCGGCACTTGGCAAGGAATCGTATGGTGAGCCGGTCGCACCAAGCGGTTATGCCAAACGAGTCACGTTGTGTTACGGAGCAAGGACGGCGGAGTACCTCGCAGGGCTCGATCAGTTTGAGGCCCGCGGGGTGGATGTTCGGGTTGCGACCGAGGATGGTTCGATGGGACACCGAGGTCGAGTCACCGAGGTGCTTGAGGGATTGTTGCAGCAGTCAAACAATTCGGTACGTGTGGCATGTTGCGGCCCCGAGCCCATGATGGAAGGTGTAGGAAAAGTTGCCGCGAAATACGGTGTCCCATGCGAGGTGTCGTTGGAGACACCGATGGCATGTGGAATCGGGATCTGCTTTACGTGCGTGGCAAAGATTCGCCAAGAGGATGGTGAGTGGGATTATCGCAGAACGTGCCTCGAAGGACCCGTGTTTCCAGCGGATAAGGTTGTCTGGTAATAATCGCATAACCATGAACCACCGTAGCTATCGTGAGCGACTCTGCGTGAGCCGTCGGTGTCCCTAGGAACGTCCAACCCGCGACAACGGTCAAAAGCACGAAGGAAACACCTACGAACTCGGGTCCTTGATAACAAACGTTGCGTTTAGCTTCGCAACCTCAACCGCGAGTCCTGCTTTCTCAACGCTGCTGAGCACCTCCCGGAAATCCTTGTAAGCATCAGGGGCCTCATCGATCGGATAACTGCGGCAATTGCTAACCACATCGGCATCATCGAGCGAACGCTCAACCTCGGAACGCGTCAGGATCGCCTTGGCTTGCGTGCGACTCAGACGCCGACCTGCGCCATGATTGACACTAAATGTCGTCAGCGACGCCCCTGGCTGGGCCACCATGACCGAGGAACCATCGCGAGGATTTCCAGGTAGCAGAATTGGATGCCCTATTTTCTCGAACACCGTACCCTCAAGCTCTTTATGACCAGCCGGTAACGCACGCGTCGCTCCCTTGCGATGCACCCATTGCCACTGCTGGTCAACCCATTCACGCCGAGCGATGTTGTGACTGATAAAGTAAACCAGTTCGCCACGCGTTCCAGGAATCACTTTCTGGAACGCATTGAGGACGATCGAATTGATCAACATATGATTGACGGTGGCAAAGTTTGCTCCGAGCGCCATGTCCTGCAAATACTCGTCCGCCTCGCGCGTTCCATACTCGGCGTATACCAGTTCAGGTTCGCCGCTTGGAAAAGCCCGCCCTCGTTTGCGAAACCCTTTCTGCAGCGTTCGAAATTGATGGGTTGCCAACGCATGCCCCAGCCCTCGCGAACCGCAATGTGAAAGAAACGCAACGCACCGATCGCGCAGCCCGAATTGCTGAGCGATCGACCGTGCTTGCGACTCCTCTCGGACTCGAACGATTTGGCATTCGCCGAAATGATTGCCACCGCCGTAGGAACCAAGCTGCTTGCACTTGGCTCCGAAATCCTTCACGGTTTTCTCGCGAAGGTGTTTTTCGAGTCTCAACGCCAGTGGATCACTGCGACCATCCGGTGCAGCATGCTGGGCGTCTTCGCAGCGATCCGACCACTGCGGTGGAATACCGAACATATTGAGAAGCTTTTTCGTCGCGCCATGAACGGCTGTATCAAAGCCCGATTGCTCCGTGATCGGTCGACCCGGCGCTGAGCGACGGCCACGCGCGAGCTTGGACTCTATCTCCCGAATGATCTCACGACGAACTCGTCGATCACCGATCGCATCAGCCGGTAAATCGGTCTGCAGCAAGCTCATCGAGCACTTGATATCGACGCCGACCGGACCAGGGTAAATGTGTGTTGGCGAGACCATGACACTACCTACGGGTACCCCATGCCCCCAGTGCGCATCGGGATTGAGAACCATCTGCGAAACACCAGGTGCCAGCCGGGCTGAGATCGCTTGCTGAATGCAGCTAGCTCCAAAGCTTTCACGGATCGCTTCGGTTCCGATAACCTGGATCGGTGAAACGGAGTCACCGAGATCGACGATCCCGGTCGCTTCACCGGTGACAGTGATCCCGGAGGCATCCGGTGTATTAATAATGCTTTGGCTCATGATGGTACAACCCGAAACGTGAGTGTCGGTACTTTGCGACGCTGGATCGATCCAGCGACCGCAGTGCGGATCTGTCCTAACTTCCCAAAAACAGCCGCTTCCAATTGCTGACAACGGTCCCCATCGAGATTTTCGATGGCTTGTAGTAAGACTAACAAATGTCCTGTATTGGGTGCCGGACGAACATCGAGTACCATCGCATCCCAGTCCGAATCCTGAAGGGCCTCGGGGATGATAAACTCCAAAGCTCGACGGATCTGCGAGCAAAGCTGAGCCGCCTTGCGATCGAACTTGCTCGAAGAACTCAATGCCCTTCGTATGTCGTAACGAGGATCCACTCCATCGCCTGGCTGAATGGATCCCGAAAGCTCTGGGTTGTGCTTGGTAGTATTTTTTCGATGCTTCATGACCCTAAGAGACAGGGCCACCGAGCGAAAAGGTTCGCGTGTTGAAAAAAAATTTTGCGGATCGCTGACTCCATCTGCGCGAACGAATCCCATCTCTCAGCGGTTCGATTCCGATCCGAGAGAAACACATAGGCACAGAGGACACGGAGCTGGATCTGGTGCCTTGGAGAGTTTTTTGGAAAAGGCCCAGTCGCGAGGAACTTGGATTTTCGGTCTCCGGTTAGTGAAGATTAGTGACGATTAGTGTTCTCAACCCTGCGAACCACTAAAGGTCACTCATCGACGCTAATGAATTGGAACGTTCAAAAGCAGGGGGCCAAAACCCCTCGCGCCCCGATCCACTCTCCCTCGGTGATCTCCGTGCCTCCGTGTTTTATTCTCCAGCATCGATAGACCGATCGGTCCATCGATGCAAAAATCGTTAGGATGCGATCAAGTCGATCCGATAAACGTTCTACACTTCCAATCCCAATTTACATTCCTTCTGCTCCGGAACCCTAACCATGAACCACGGCATTTCGATCACTTGGCACGGGCACTCCACCTGGAGTATCCACACCCCAAACAGCCACATCCTGATCGATCCATTCCTCGACCAGAATCCTGCTGCGACTCGTAAAGCGATGGATCTGTCGCCCACGCATATCTTGGTTTCGCACGGACATTTCGATCACATCGCCGATGCCGCCTCCATCGCGAATCGAACCGGAGCACAACTCCTCGCCAATTACGAGATCGCCTCCTGGTTAGAAAAGAATCACGGTGTTCAAAACGGAGTCGGCATGAATTTGGGTGGATCCATCAAAACGACGTTCGGCAGCGCGATGCTAACCACCGCATTGCATTCCTCGAGTTTGCCAGATGGGTCCTATGGAGGGACCGCCGGCGGTTGGCTGATCGAAATCGCTTCCGCGGGCGGAGCCATCAAAAGGATCTACTACGCTGGCGATACCGCCCTGTTCAGCGACATGCAACTCATCGGACGACGCGGTATCGACTGCTTCATCGTCCCCATCGGAGACCTGTTCACCATGGGCCCTTCCGATAGCATCGACGCCATCTCGATGGTAAATCCTAAATGGGTCCTCCCTTCCCACTTCAACACGTGGCCTCCCATCGCCCAAGACCCCCTCGCATGGGCCAGCTTGGTGACCGAAAAAACATCCGCAAAAGCAGCTACGCCGGAAATCGACAAGCCGATATTGTTGGAATGCTAGCAAACCATGGTTAGGTTTTTTGGAAATTCGGAATCTTTCGCGATCCCTATCCGATAAGTCTCAACGCGAAGTGGCAGCGGCATGGTTATAACAAGGTGCGTTGCCAAGGAAGGCAACACAGTCGGCATGGATGCGTACCTAGCTGTTCGCTAGCTCGACCAATCTTTTTCGACAAGAGGTCCTTCTATGTTAATTCTCTCGCGTAGCGCAGGGGATGGTATCGCATTCCCCGAACTGGATCTTGCCATCGAGATCCTAAAGATCCACGGCAATCGTGTTCAAGTGGGTGTCAAAGCATCTGATGAGATTCGCGTCCTCAGGAGCGAGTTGCTCGAACGATCCGCCCCCGTATCCTCCGCAGAGGCGACTCGCGATGGTGAAACACTCCACCAGCAAGATCTGCGCAACCGAATCAACGCTGTCGCGCTGGCGATGTCCATCGCCGAGAAACATCTTGAACGAGGCGATTTGCACCGGGCTGAATTAGCCTTGCAACAAATCGTTTCGAAACTTACTCCGGTTTTGGCATCCGAAGTGCAATCCGAAGTGCAATCGGTCTCCGAGTCAACGCCGGCCTACCATCGCCGGCCGAGCGATCCATCGCTGAGCATCTTGCTGGTCGATGACAACACCCACGATCGAAACTTGATCGCTGAGATCTTGGAATTGAACCATGTGGATGTGCGTTGTGCTCGCAGTGCTTCCGAAGCGATTGAGGCGCTTCTCGATCGAAAACCGGATATCGTGTTGCTCAATATTTCGATGCCGGAACACAACGGTCCCTCAACCATCGCTCGCATCCGAGAGGATCATCGTTTCAACGATCTTCCGATCTACATCTTAAGCGACACTTCACGGGATGCTCGAGGAATGGCGAACCATCGCGCCAAAGAGATCCGTTCCTGGCTCGAAAGACCATCGCAAACGAAATTGCTCGTAGACGCCATCCACAGCGTCTCGCTTCAGGATCATGAAGCTCCGGCCGAAGGTCTTGCCTGCTAGTTCATTGGTTGTGGCAAATCGGTGAGGCGAGATTCGCTCGCAGTGCCAGACCAACTTCATAAATCTCTTCCAACCGCTGCACTCGTCTCAACGCGTCAAGCGACTCCGTGCATGAGCGCAGCGGCAG
>CAIYZV010000505.1 GCA_903930765.1 uncultured Pirellula sp. | reverse complement strand
TGAAGGCGGGCGAGGAATTGCCTCCCATTCGGACCTTGGCCGAGAAACTGGTCGTCAATCCGAACACGATCGCTCGCGCGTACCGCGAGTTGGAGGTATCGGGGATCGTCGAAAAGCGTCGGACCGCGGGGACTTACGTCACCGACCAAGGGTCACCGCTGGCGCGACGCGAACGGACGAAGATCCTTTCGGATCGGATCGACCAATTGCTAGCAGAGGCTGGGCATATGGACGTGTCGTTAGAGGAAGTCATCAAGTTGCTACAGCAGCGTTTTTCTGTGATCCAAAACTCTCGATTCAAGGAAACAAACGATGTCTGAAACCTTTTCTTCAGCCGCACCTCCGATCATCGCCATCGAGAGGCTTACCCGCCACTTTGACAAAAAGATAGCGCTTCATAATGTCTCATTGTCGATCCCGCGAGGCGGGGTTTTTGGATTGATCGGAGGGAATGGCGCGGGCAAAACGACGCTCCTGCGGCACATTCTGGGGATGCTCAAAGCACAGACCGGTTCGGTCAGGGTGTTCGGCCTCGATCCTGTCGCGAATCCGGTCGGTGTTTTGGGTAAGACAGGCTATATGTCCGAGGATCGCAACCTTCCCAATTGGATGAAGGTGCGTGAATTGATGCGATACTCGGCGGCATTCTACCCCTCATGGGACGATCGTTATGCCGAAGAGTTGCGAGAAACATTCGACTTGGATCCGAAAGCACTCGTCCGCAACCTATCACGCGGTCAGCGTGCGAGAGCGGGCTTGTTGGTGGCATTGGCGCATCGGCCTGAGTTGTTGGTTCTCGACGAACCATCTTCCGGACTCGATCCCGTGGTGCGGCGCGACATCTTGGGGGCGATCATTCGGACAATTGGAGAGGAAGGGCGGACCGTATTATTTTCCTCCCATCTCCTGGACGAAGTCGAAAGGGTTGCAGACCGCGTCGCCATCATTCACGAAGGCCAGATCATGCTGGCCGCATCGATGGACGAGATCAAAGATAGCCATCGTCGGTTGACCTTGCGATTCGAGCAGCCTTTGGCACAAGCACCAAAGTTCGTCGGCACACTTGCATGCGATGGCCAAGGGTACGAGTGGACGTATGTCTGCAATGGCGACTCGGATCAACTGCGTCAAGCCGCCAGGGCTTTAGGTGCTACGGTTGTAAGCGATGCTGCGTTATCGCTCGACGAAATATTCCTCACCCGCGTTTCCTAGTATTTTTGTCACTCCTCATTAAGGAGAAAGACCATGCGATCGATACCCAAAGCGCTCCTGTGGGAAATGCTTGTTCGCGGACGCTGGTCCGTGCCTGGACTGTTCCTGGTGGGAAATGCAATCCCACTTTTGGTGTACGGGGCTCTCTCCAGATTCGGCGTCAGCTTGGCTGCCCAATCGCTTCCCTGTATTGTTTTACAGTTTTCCTTCTTGCCATTGATTATTTTGCAATTCGCAATCGGGATTGCGATCGCTCAAGGCCCCATGCTGCGACTTTTTGCATGGCCAATCTCGTCGAATGCGATCGTCGCTTGGCACGCGATTTCCGGGGGCATGTTA
>CAIYZV010000504.1 GCA_903930765.1 uncultured Pirellula sp. | reverse complement strand
CCCAACGGCATGCCAATTCCAACCCCCACACTCAAAACTTCCCCGTCGTCCCTGGGACTTTCCCAGCGCCCTGTCAAGAAATTATCCCCCATCAATGTCACCGGTAATAAGCTCGATGCAACGGTCAGCCGGATGGGCAACATGAGCGCAATCGACTCTTTGACGCTCGAGGGAAATTTCACACTCACCCGAGATCAACTCACGGATGAAACACAATGGCCTTTGACGGCCCGAGGGGACAAATTGGTCTTGCTCGGCGAATCCAAAGATATCACCAACATTCATTTGGTCGGTACTCCCGCGAAAATTTCCGTAGGTACCGGGTGGGTCGAAGCCAACGAATTGCAACTCTCGCAAACCGAACAACTCTTTTGGATCGATCACCCCGGCGAGTTGATGATTCCCGTCGAAGCACTTCAAGACACGACGCCATCAGCACCAACGCCGTCGAATGCAATCCCAACCCTACTCACCACTCCGAACGGGAGCAGGAGCGACCGCAATGATCCCTCGAACACTTCGGTTCGCTGGTTGTCCGCTCCGCGTGTCCAATGGGGAGAACGAATGACCTTCGATGGGCGTATCGCTAGGTTTGGAGGCGGAGTTGCACTCGACTGCAAGATGCAATCGGCACCTGAGACTATATGGCATATGACCGCCAATGCCAGCACCATGACCCTCGACCTAGCGAACCGTATCCCGCTTCGTTTTCAACAGATGCGAGAAGGCCAGAAAGATCCAACACGTGCGACAGTCAAACCAGAACTGCAAATCGTCCGGCTCGATGGAAATGTCGATATACGAGCCGCACAAACGGACCTCCGCGGTAATCGCAAATCGACAGAAAATCTTCAGGTCCCGAAAATCGAGTTCAATATGCCGACCAAGACGTGGATCGGGTACGGACCAGGCCAACTCTGGAGCCGGCGATTGGGTAACAGCAATCCAATTTCGCCGAACTCGCTATCTCCGATGACATCGCTTATCCAAAGCAACCCAGCGGAACGGCTTGGAAGCAACAACCTGCAATGCCTTCACCTGACATTCCTAGGCCGCATGGAAGGCTCAGTAGGCCAGCGAATCGTTTCGTTCTACGACAAAATCGATGCCTTGCTCTCTCCTATCCTCACTTGGGAGGACTCCATCGATGTCCGCAAGTCGGAAACGCTCGCCACGAACCAAACGAGATTGTGGTGCGACCAACTGAATCTTTTTGACTCGGCCAGCCTCAGTTACAACCAATCGCGCACCGCGTCCTCAAACGGAACTTGGGAAATCGACGCTTTGGGCAATGCCCGACTGGCCAGCAAAACCGAATCCGGTGATGTGATCATCGACGCCAGTCGCCTCGGGTATGCGGCGCTGAATGACTCGGTCCGCATCGACGGAACGCAACGGCGTGGGGCGACCATCCGTCGCATCCCCAATGGAACGTCACCCGCACAAGCCGAAGAATTGCAAGTCAGCTCCGCGTCGATGCAGCTGAAAACGGGACAGTTGGAAGCGCAAATCAAACGCATCGAGGGAACGCTTCCTCCGGAATACCAACGCCCCGGACAAAATTCCCAAATTGGACCAACCGGACCTGGAGGCGCATCCCCCACCTCCCCAAATGGCCCCGTGGCACCAGCGCTCCCCTCCCCTCGCGACTTTAATCCGTTCCAGCCAAGGAACGGCAGGCCCTAAAATCAGCTTGCCGAACATTCGTACACAACAAGTGCGGTAGCACGCTCATTCCCTATGCGGCTACAATTCGAAAATGTTGCTAACAGCCTCTTGAAAAACAGCTACCGTCATTTGTAAATTGCCCCGCAAAGTACCAGCCCCGGGAAGGTACCAGCCTCCGTCCAAGATTTTTGGAACGGGCTGTGTCCATAAACACGCTCGCGGATTCATCAGGATGCTAGTAACGACCAACACCGTCCTCCCTATCTGCAACTCCAACCGTAATCACAGACGAGTACTATCATGATTGTCGGCGTACCCAAAGAAATCAAAGACGACGAATACCGCGTGGCCATGCTTCCTGTCGGGGTGGAGGAACTGGTTCAACGTGGCCACAAAGTGGTTGTTCAAGCGGGAGCGGGATTGGGATCCGGTCTCGCGGATCACGCCTACTTGCAAGCTGGGGCCGAGTTGGTGGCAAGTGGCAAAGACGTTTTTGATCGCGCGGATCTGATCGTCAAAGTCAAAGAGCCTCAACCCTCTGAGTTTCCGATGATTCGCAAAGGCCAAGCGCTCTTCACTTATTTTCACTTTGCGGCAGATAAAGTTCTTACCGAAGCGATGATCGCAAGTAGCGCATCATGCTTGGCCTACGAAACGCTGAGGGATGCCCAAGGACGACTGCCGCTGCTGACTCCGATGAGCGAAGTCGCCGGCAGGATGAGCATTCAAGAAGGGGCGAAATACCTCGAGCGACCTCAAATGGGACGAGGCATTTTGCTCGGTGGCGTTCCAGGAGTTGCACCCGCACACATCACCATCCTGGGAGGTGGAATCGTCGGTTCCAATGCGGCTCGTATCGCTGCCGGATTCCGTGCAGATGTCGCTATCCTCGACGTCAATCTCGATCGACTCCGGTACCTTGACGACGTCATGCCGCCCAACGTCAACGTTCTATTCAGCGACCGTTACACCATTCGAGAACAATTGCGGCTTGCCGATTTGGTCATCGGATCGGTCCTAATCCCAGGGGCTCGCGCCCCTTATCTGGTTAAGAAGGACGATCTCAAGCTCATGAAACCCGGCAGTGTCATCATCGATGTCGCGATCGACCAAGGAGGCTGCGTCGAGACTAGCAAGCCTACCACGCACAAGAACCCAACCTACATGGTCGACGATGTGGTTCACTACTGCGTTACGAACATGCCGGGCGCCGTTGGACGCACCAGCACGTTCGCGCTTTGCAATGTCACTCTTCCATGGGCTGTACTGCTCGCGGACAAAGGTATCCAACGAGCCATCTCCGAATCCAAACCGATCCGGGACTCGTTGAATATTCATCAAGGCACAGTCACCAACGAGGCTGTCGCGCATACGTTCGGCCTAAAGTTCACGGCGTAACACGTGTACCAGCCCCAGCAATTCGAACACCAAACAAGCCACCGTTAACCATGGCGATGCTCACGGCGTCGCTCGCTTCGACGACTCGCAGCAATCGCCAATCGATCCGCAATGCGATCGATCACCTTCGCCACATTGCTGTCGCGGTCGGTCACCACCAAACTCGGCTGATGGTCGATTTGCACAACCACCCGGCACGCTTTATCCAACCCAGACTTCATGGGCCCGTTTTCGTCCGTGAGAAAGACTTGAATTTGCTGACAATGGCCGGCTACCCTCTCGATCGCCGTCTCGAGTCGGTCTTCGATCCAAGTTCGCAAACTATCGGAAAGAGATTCACCTTTGGCATGGATGGATATCAGCACAGCGCTAGTTCCTTGTAAACGAGCAAAGTTGTTTGAAACACGTCTATCGGAATAGTACGGCGAGATCCCCCCAAAGTTGCCCACAATTTGGCAGCACAATCCTTTAGAAAAAGTAAACGATCCATGGAAGGGCTTAATTACCACCATTTGATGTACTTTTGGGTCACCGCACGGGAAGGGACCATGGCAAAAGCCGCTGAAAAATTGGGGGTAACCCCAGCAACCCTCAGCGTACAGATCCATGAACTGGAACGTTTTCTGGGCCGACAACTCTTTAAGAAGTCAGGGCGGGGACTCGCCATGACCGATACCGGCGAGTCGGTGTACCGCTATGCGACAGAGATTTTCGCGACCGGCGAAGAAATGCTCAATGCGCTCCGAGGTAATCCAACCGGAGCACCGCTGTTGCTGAGAGTCGGAGTGAAGGACGTGATGCCTAAAATGGTTGCCTTTCGCTTCCTGCAACCAGCGTTTCAACTTGAAACTCCAATTCGATTGATCTCTCGAGAAGGTGACTTAGAACACCTCATCAATGAACTGAGCATCCATCGTCTCGATGTCGTCCTGTCGGATACACCGTGCGACCCGCGTCTACGTATCCGCGCTTATTCGCACTTGCTGGGCGAATCCTCCATCACCGTCGTGGCATCGACTCGGCTCGCGAAAGACTATATCGAACATTTCCCGCGCTCTCTGCACAAAGCGCCATTTTTACTTCCGACGACGGACACAGTACTGCGAAGATCGCTTGACCAATGGTTTACCGACGAGTCGATCGAACCATCGATCCGTTGCGAGTTCGATGATGCTGCGATGCTCAAGAGCGCAGGCCAATCGGGACTTGGGCTTTTTTGCATCCCATCGATAATTCTTCCCGAGGTCGAAACCATGTATAGCGTGCTCCCTATCGGCCAGCTCCCGATCACCGAGCGTTTCTACGCTATCTCCGTCGAGCGAAAAATCAAACATCCAGGGGTTCTTGCGATCACTTCCGCGGCTCGCCACCCGTTGCAATGATCAATGGCGAGCAACACGATCCACCATCGCTAGGAGGGATTCCAAATAAGTATGGTTGCCAGCTCCCCGTAGGTACAACTCAAAATCACTCAGGCTCCGAAACTCGTCGGCGCAATAGGATTCGAATCGAACGCCATTGGCCCTGAATCGGCTCAAACTCGCCCTTCGTGCGTTGTGGTATCTGCAGGGCTTTTGATTCCTTCGGATCGTTTTTATTGCGATCCACAAAACGGCTCTCGACTCGTTCAAAAATCGCATTTTGGGAATCATCGAGTTCACCGAAGTATCCTTGCTTTGACAAATCGCTCTTCAGCGTCTCCGCAGGTAGAACAATTCCTAGTTCGCGAAGCGCTACGATGGCTTGTTCCTCGCGATCTTTCGGAAATCGAAACTCGATGACGAGCTGCGAGGAAGGGCCTTCGCCTGGTTCCGGACGATCCAACGCTGCCAACGCCCACGATCTATTGCTGGGCTCACCATGGTTCGGCGCATTTAGGATATCGCGTGGCGGAGCCCCGGGCGCGTCTTGCACGGAACCAAGGCCAACCCCGGTCGCTGCGGCATCCGCAGCAACCGAACCCTTAGCGTCGGCGAAAGGGACGGAATCAACTCGGGGATTCAACACGAAAACAAAACGAGGAGTGTCCGCAGAACGATTTGCGTAAGGCGGCTCTTCCGTATTCGCCTCGTTAGGGGGCGATGACTTATCAACTTCCGACGATTGCTTCTTCGCCAGCGACTCGAGTTCCTGAAGTTTGGGGCTTCGAGCCATCGCATCGAACTCACCGCGATTCCGATCCGTCTGCGCGGACGCTTCCGCTAAAAGGTTGATCAGGGCATCAGAAGCGACCCCAAAATGATTTGACAGCGAAGCATCTTTGGGCGCCGGATCGCTTGGCACTGGCATTCCGGGGGCCACATCGGCGGGCGGAGCAACGGCCATTCGTGCGGAAGGCATCTTTTCGGCGTTTATAGGGGCTGGGGATGCCGATGGAGCCGAAGCGATGGGAGATTCTCGCTTACTTTTCCATGGAGAAAAAACAAATAGTCCCAAGAGCACTGTTGCCGCGAGCGATGCGAGCATCATCCAACCGCGAAGCGCCCGATGAAACGCTTGATCATGAGTCGCAGCAACAACCGGGTCGACTCTCTTCGTTGCCACCATCGCGGGCGACGTGTCGGTCGGCTTCGTCACTGCTGCCGATTGCCATGGGCCCTTGATCATAAACGAGGGCTGTCCATCATCAGCGAGAGTAGTGGCATCCGCGCCAGCAAGCTTGTTCTCCTCGCTGCGAACAGCGCTCGTAACAAGCTTGCGGACAATGCGAAGCTGCTCCAATAACTTGGTCAGTTGCGGAGACTCGCGCAGGGCGGATTCGACCTTATTGCGATCGTCGTGCGAAAGTTCATCATCCAGGTAGGCTGTCAACAATGACTCATCGAAGGGTTCTCGATTCATCCCCGAGTCTCCTTGGAAAGCGGATCACGATCCAACGTCGCCTCAAACAATTCCCTGTGCTCTTTCAGGAGCAATGCTCGGAGTTCGTTGCGAGCACGATGGAGACGACTGCGAACCGTCCCAATCGGGACCTCAAGAATTTCCGCGATCTCGCCGTAATCGAGTGCTTGAATGTCCCGCATAAGAATGATACTTCTCGCATCGGCACCGATGCGGTCCAACGCCCCGCGCACGATGTCGTGGATTTCCTCGTGCATCAAGGAGGCATCTGGCCCGTCGTCGGATTCAGCCAACGACTGCGCGATCCAATGCGGATCCGCTTTTTCGGCGGTGCGGTGCCGCCGCTGCAGATCGATCGCCAAATTGTAGGCGATTCGCCGGAGCCACGTGTAAAACGAAGATCTCCCCTCAAACCGAGACAAATTCCGGTAGGCCGACAGGAAGGCTTCCTGGGTAATTTCTTCGGCATCCTGACGATTGCGCATCATCCCCAGGAGAAAGCCAAACAGCTTTCCCTGGTGCGAGCTAACAAGCTCGTCGAATCGCCAAGGCTCATTCGATCGGATGGTAGAAATCAAGGCCAGCTCCGCGTCAGGTGTCACACTTCAACTCCTAGACGGATCCCAGCCACGATCGGTTCCCTGTTTTCGAATCCCCAATACAAACGATTTGGATTGGATGCTCAAAACGACTCGTTTTCAATGGTCGCAATGACGTGATCATCCTTTTTTTCTTGGGGAATGACCTGGGTGACGTTCACCTTGTTCCGTTTGAGCTCTTCGATTTGGGCAGCCATCTTTTGGAGAAGGGTCGCGATTTCGTTCCCTGCGTTTTCCCCTAAATGAACCGTCAACGCTTTGCGACTGCTGTAACTGAGCCCGAGTTCATCTTTATTCATACGTGGTTTCCTCCCCGCTTGGGACTCACTCATTCCTACTCACTGCTTCCTGACGACCAAAGCTATTTGAACGCCTTGCGAATGTTCTTAATCAACACCAAGGACCGATCGCATGGTGATGGAGAATCAGGAGCGTTCTGAGGTAATAGTCTAGCAATGTAGCTGGCAATGTCATTCGCCGATTCATCGCAAAGATCCCGAACCAGCGTCAACAGCGTCGTTTGGTCCAGCGATTTTTGCCCGAGCCGATTGGGATCCGCCGATTCCGGAGGGGACGGCACATAGGGCTTGTGGGGATCTTTTCCGGGAAAATTCAGCGCACTCGGCTTTTGCTGCGGTACGTGCAAAATCTTCGGAGTGAACCCGACCAGTATCTCTCCCGGTTGCAAAATAAATCGAGACGGCGTGAAGACGGTGTCTGGCTGCGCACCCACAAAAGGACGGGGGGAACCGATCGGACGCGATCCGCGACTCGACACGATGAATGACTGCATATCCCCGGTATTGCAGAGCGAACCATATCCGGTGACCGGATTGATTTGAAGCAATGACAACGCGATTGTCCAGTCGGCGTCGGTCATGCTCCAATGGGAATCATTGATCACTCGGAGGATCTGGTGCGGCGGGGTTCCTTGATTCCAAAGGGTCCGGATCATGGACAGCGCACTGGTCGCCACGATGCAGCCTTCGGGACCGATTTGGCTGGCATTTCCAATCGCGACGGTCATCATTCCATTGGGCACCACATCCCAATGATGGAAGGCTCCGCCGAGACTACCGTGTTGGTATGTCCAGCCGTTGACATCGTAATCCTCGTGCAGCACTTGCATGTCCGGGAGCATGCTGGCTTGAGTGAGACTCGCTGTATCGATCTGCTTTTGGACGACGCGTGAGCGACTCACTTCGTGTCCGAGAATGGACTGCTCAATCTCTCCCATCACGCGCCCTGCCGCCAGATTAGCGACTTCTACCTCAGTGGGGCTGTAAGACCGCGTCGTATCGCACCAGAACCACATCGTTCCGTGCGGCATCGTCGATGTACCGATCGGAACCACAATCGCGGAAGCGAACTTCTCCGGACTAGGCCATTCCGGCATCATGTCGATATCGCTCAGCAAAACCGCGTTCCCGAGCAAGGCTTCGAGGTCCGCGAGCGACCCTCGCAGATCGCGAGGACCAGTAGCCAGTCGGCTGCGGGGCAACCCGAAACAGGAACGCATCTTCAAGGACGAGGTCGCATCGTCGAGCAAATAGACCGCAGCCGCTACAGCACCGATGGATCGCGAAGTGCTCTCGAGGATCGATTCAAGCCGATCTGCGGTTTCCTGCTGGCGATCGGGATGGCTGGTCACCAAAACGGCCGTTGCCAATTCGGCTTCCTGCCGGCGAATCGTCTCTTCCGCGGTGTCTAACCGCTGCACCAATCGCTCGATGGCAAACAGCAAATCCTGAGCTTTTGACATCGGTACCGAAGGAAGGGCGTTCAAATCGCACTCATCCAAAATCCCATCGCGAACGATATTATCCACAAGCTGCCAATGGCGGCCGCCCATATTTGACAAGCCGCTGCGGCCTGCGGGATTCGCAGTCTTTCCGCAGGCGGACTCTTTGCTTCCGCGTGAATCCTTGGACATCGAACGAGCAGCGACACCCCAGCTGGTAGCCTCCGCAAATGCGCGAAGGCACATGTCCACCTCGTCCAACTCTCGCAAGGTAGAACGGGTCGAACCGGTGGTGGGTGTTGCCGAGGCTTGGTCTTCCGTGTGAAGACGCAAATGGGAGGGAAACCGTCGCTTCACGTTTTCAACTTCTAAAGAAAGTGGTTGGTCGGTTAGTTCTTTCCACTTCGCTCCAACCCTACATTCACGCTCGGCGAGGCTCTACGACTTACCAACTGCGCGTTGGCATTCGAACCGAGGCCGAATACTACTAGTCATGATGCTCATGGAGATTTGGAGCGAAGAGCACATGCATGTCATCGACCGCGTCCTGCGAAAGCTTGAGGGTCACGTAAAGTGTATGGAACAATTGGTCGCTGACGGAATAATTGGAAAAGGCAACAATCGCCCCTACACGTGTTACAACGCCTAGGGATGCTTCTGACGGAAAGCGATCTTAAACCATCATTCCGAGGTAATGGCTGGTCGATACCATGCCCTGTTCGAGTTAGGCAACTCAACCAAACACGAACGACTCACAAATCCAATCCGAAGCCTGTTGCACGGGATGCAACCTAGAAGTGAAAAGGAGTCTCCAATGCTTGTGCTCTCGCGACATCGAGACGAAAGCATCATGATCGGCGATGACGTTGTTGTCACGATTGTGGACATTCGAGGGGATAAGGTGAGGCTAGGTATCGAAGCCCCAAACGATATTCCTGTCCATCGGCAGGAAGTTTACGAGGCGATCAAACGTGAAAATCGCAAAGCGAATCATATCCAACCAGCTGAACTCCGCAGCTTGAAGGAAGATCGACAGTAAATCGCTCGACTTCCATAGGACACGGCCTCGAGAGAGCCGTGTCTCGGCAGTCAAGCACGTTCTCCCCGACCGATCCATGAGATCGGTTGCGATACAATTCACCCTTCGGGTCTTCTCTCGAGCGTTCAACCGCTCGGTTGACCCGAAGGGTGTTTTCGTTTTCCCATACCGCGCCAGGTCAGCCTCTGTGCGGTATAATCACGGGAGTGGGTGTTCGAAATAGTCACGCCAGGCAAAAGGATTGCGACCGGCACGGCAACAAGGCTCTTCCAAAGAACAACATCCGATGGCGGACAA
Organism: uncultured Pirellula sp.; assembly: GCA_903930765.1. Classification (GTDB taxonomy): domain Bacteria; phylum Planctomycetota; class Planctomycetia; order Pirellulales; family Pirellulaceae; genus JBKCUI01. Next base: position 17,585 of record CAIYZV010000504.1, on the reverse strand, counting down.
TCAACCTCGATCCAATAAGCCCACAGGGTTGCCCCCGGAACTGCCTCCGCCGGTTCAAGCCCCCCCGGTGACGTCGCGTCTCACCCCACCAACGCCTCCACCGGTGCTGTCCCCCGCCGTTCCTCCCGTTATACCCCCAAACCCTTCCAACGCCGTCGCCGCCCCCGCCCCCACCGCTCCTAATTTGGGACGCACCACGGCTCAGAAACCATCCACGGACTCGCTCAACGAATTTCAGATCCCAGTCAAACCCCGAACGTCCCTCGCCAACGCGCCCGTCGCCTCTGGTTCCCCGCCCAATGCATCATCGACAGTTCGTCAACGAGCATCCGTGCCCGCGACGGCCTCAACCGTCAAATCTCATCAACCTACAGAGGCAATCCAACAGACCAGCGACAAACTCGCTGATGACGACTCCGACCAAACCTTCTCAGAAAAGTTCGTGGTCAAGTACCTCCGAGACGCACCGAGTTGGTTGATCAGTACCCTCGTCCATATCGCGGTAATTTTGCTACTTGCCCTCATCCCACTCCGAGAAGAAGTAGCAAAATCGTTCGTACTCCTTTTGGGAAATAGCGAAGCTGGCGCCGAGGGTGATGTGTTGACCTCGTTCAACATCTCGGAAATGGAATCGCTCCAAGGTGAAAACGACAATGATGCTCTCAACGATCTCTCCATTTCCGCATCCGATCTCGCAACAACGCTTCCCGATCTGACCGAAATCGGCAGCAATGTCGCCGTGCCAGAGTTCTCTATCCGAAAGGGACTCACGGGACGATCCGGTACCATGAAAGGGGCCTTACTGAAGGCCTTCGGGGGAAACGATAGAACCGAACAATCCGTCGCACTCGGCTTGGAATGGCTGAAAAAAAACCAAAGCTCGGATGGCTCATGGAGCATGGTTCAACCCTACAGCGACGGTGGAACCAGTGAAAATCGCTCCGCTGCTACCTCGCTCGCACTTCTCGCATTCATGGGTGCTGGGAATACGCACAAGTCCGGGGAGTACCAAAGCAATGTGCTTCGTGGCCTCAATTACTTGCTGTCCATCCAAGACTCCGACGGATTCTTTGCCAACAAAACAACCGGGATCCAAAAAACCTACTCCCAGGCACAAGCCACCATCGCCGTGTGCGAACTCTTTGGGATGACCGCTGATCCGAAATTAAAAGAACCAGCGGAGTTAGCCGTTCGCTACGCGCTATCGGCACAAGACGACGGAGGTGGCTGGAGATACCAGCCCAAAGAAACGGGGGATACGAGCGTCACTGGCTGGTACGTCATGGCGCTGATCTCAGCCCGAATGGCTGGCATTGAAGTTCCCAGCGACAACATCGAACGAATCCACCAGTTCCTCGATACCGTCCAACGCAAAGAGGGATTCCGCGGCGCGAACCCCGATGGAGAGCAATACGCTTACCAAGCGTTCAGCCCTCCCAAAGACTCCATGACCGCCGAAGGTATGCTCTGCCGCATGTACCTCGGATGGCGCACCGAAGACAAACGTATCGTGGCTGGCTGCGAACACGTCGCAAGGCACCCAATCGTTACCAGCATCGAAGGCCGCGACTACTACTATTGGTACTACGCAACCAACGCACTGCACCATGCAGGTGGTAGCAGTTGGCGAAAATGGAACGACGTGATGAAAGAAGCCCTCCCGAGCTTGCAAATTCAAGCCGGCCGCGAACGAGGCAGCTGGCCCCCCCAAGGCGACCCGCACGGTGCTGCTGGTGGTCGACTCTACTCGACAGTCCTTTCAATCCTCTGCCTCGAAGCATACTACCGACACATGCCCCTCTCCGAAATGGCTCCAACAAGCCAACCGAAAACGAAGTAGTCTGTCTCGCTTTAAGAAAATCCCAACAGCCTTTAATTCGGCTTTTGAAAAAGTGCCCACCTCAGATCGTCACCTGGGTAAGGAACCGACCAACCACCCGGTAGTGGCGCCACGGTCCAATGGGCCATCCGCATCAAAGCGGACTCCTTACCCGCATGCTCCAATAGCGACTTTGCATGGCCTACCTGTAGCCAACGAAGCACTTTTCCCGAAGCTACCGGACGAAGCCCACAAGTCGTCGCGGCCAATTCGAGTGTTTTCGGCGTGAACCAATGAAGAACACTCGGCGGTGAATACTCATGCCATCCAGTTCCGCACATTCGTGCAAACCAACTCAACCGATCCCAAGTTTCTACCAAAAGTAAACCGCTTGGAGACAAGAGACGCACTAAGTTACGAATCGACTCCACCGGCTCAGGGAGATGCGAAATGACTTGGACCATCGAAATCAAATCAAATGGGCCCTCCGATTCCAGATTCTCGTGCTCCACTATCCCACAACGAACGTTGATCCCGCGCCCCTGTGCATGCTTGCACATCGCCCGATTAGGCTCTACACCCACCCCATGCCACCCCTCATCGATCCAGCCCTCGAGCAAGAATCCAGCCGCCGCACCAACATCTAGCACCTTCCCAGGCGTGGCTCGATACTTTTTCATCTGCCTAGCGTAATCCCGTCCACGTCCTCGCAACAACAAAGACTGATCCAAATAGTTGCTATAACCCGCGCCACCACCAAAAAAGTAATCGTCCCCGTAAATACTTTCGACGTGATTCGACGCAACCGGCTCCGCTAGAAAACGATGAAAGCACTTCTCGCATTCGGCAATGCCGTACGATCGAACGCTCCTCCACAGCCTAGCGTCCGATTTGCAAATTGGGCATTTGCGATCCGTCGATGCCCCGAGGCTAAATGCCCCGAGGCTATATGCTCCGAGGTCTTGCTCAACCGAATGACTTGGCGGCACATTCTCGTTCATCTCGATTCGCCAACCACCACTTCCTCTGGCTCGCTCTTTGAAAACCAATAGTCCATGTACAAATAGATGACTGGGGTTGTGAACAACGTCACGAACTGGCTGACGATCAACCCCCCAACGATGGCAATCCCTAGCGGCTGCCGCAATTCCGCCCCATCTCCACGACCAATTGCGAGCGGGATGCCTCCCAGAATCGCAGCCAATGTCGTCATGATGATCGGACGAAAGCGACGCAAGCAGGCTTCGTGGATCGCCTCGCGAGGCCCCCAGCCACGCTCCTTCCGAACGGCGATGGCAAAATCGATCATCATGATCGCATTTTTCTTCACGATTCCAATCAGCAGCAATATTCCAATCAGACCGATCACATTCAGATCGATCCGGAACAATATCAGCGCCAGGATCGCCCCGACGCCGGCCGACGGCAATGTGGACAAGATCGTGATGGGATGGATCAAACTCTCATAGAGAATACCGAGAACGATATACACGGCTACGATCGCTGCCAAAATCAGCAAGGGCTGGTTGGAAAGCGAATCCTGGAACGCTTGTGCCGTCCCCTGGAAACTACCTTGAATGCTCGACGGCATCCCAATCTCCGATCCAACTCCTTGGATCAGTGGAACCACGTCCCCGAGCGAACTACCCGGACTCAAGTTGAAGGAAATCGTCGATGATGGAAATAATCCTGAATGAGCGACCGACAGCGACGTATTTCTGCTCTCGAGCGTATACAAATCCTGCAAGGGAACTTGAGAGTTGTTCTTCGTTCGGACATAGATTGAATTTAAGGACTCAGGGCCCTTTGAATACTCCTTGTCCACCGTCATGACTACGCGCCGCTGGGTCATCGGCAAGTAAATGGTAGAGACCGGACGCTGACCAAATGCGTCGTACAGCGTATTGTCAATCGTCGCGATATCAAGCCCCAGCACGGACGCCATGTCGCGCTGAATCACCAGTCGCGACAGCTGGCCTTTGTCTTGTTGGTCCGTGTTGACATCCGTAACCTCAGGAACCTTCTTCATCGCAGCCATCAGTTTCAACGTCCACTCGTTCAGTTCCTTGAGATCCCCCCCTCGAAGCGTGTATTGGAACTGAGCCCCAGAAGGCCGCCCGCCGATCCGGAAGTCCTGGACCGCTTGCATGAAGATATTGGCTCCGCTGATCCCTCCGGTTTTCTTGCGAATCGACGCCAGGATTTGGTCGATGGTCTCCTTGCGCTGATCCAGAGGCTTGAGCGTCACAAACATCCGCGCGCTATTGATGCCGCCACCACCACCGCCGCCACCGCCGCCACCACCTGTACTTACCAACACGCGATCGATCGCCGGCTCGTCACTCACCGCCTTGCCAAATTTCTGCACCAAATCCACCATAGATTGGAACGAGGTTCCTTGGTCGGCAACGATACTTCCAACCAAACGGCCGGTATCCTGCTGTGGGAAAAACCCCTTCGAAACCTTCATGTAGAGAAATACATTGCAGGCGACGATGGCCCCAAAAGCCAACATGGTCCAACCCGGAAAATCGAGGACCACATCGAGAACCCGACCATACGCATGCTCCAACCAATATTTGTTGCGCTCGTGACCTCGATGCGAAGTCGGTTTCAACAAGATCGCACACAGCATCGGTGTCGTCGTTAAAGACACCACCAGGGATATCAGAATCGCGATGGAAAGAGTCACCGCAAACTCCCGAAAGAGCATCCCGACGACCCCTCGCATGAGAAGGATCGGAATAAAAACGGCAATCAAGGACACGGTGATCGAAAAAACCGTGAATCCGATTTCGCCTGCACCCTTAAGAGCAGCGTCGATCGGCTTCATCCCCTTTTCTAAGTAACGACTGATATTTTCGGTCACGACGATGGCGTCATCGACCACAAAGCCGGTAGAAATCGTTAGGGCCATCAACGACAAATTGTCGAGACTGTACCCCAACAGATACATCACGCCAAACGTTCCGATCAGTGAAACAGGCACAGAAACCGTAGGCACGATCGTCGCGCGAATATCTCGCAAGAACAAATAGACAACGACGATCACCAGCAATACCGAGATGACCAATGTTTTTTGCACCTCGTCGAGCGAGGCCCGGATGGTGGTGGAACGGTCCATACCGACATCCAGTTGAATTGCAGCAGGAAGCTGCGCTCGCAGCAGCGGAATCAACCCTTTGACCCGATCGACAGTTTCAATGATGTTGGCCCCGGGCTGACGAAAGATCAACACGCTGATCGATGGCCGTCCATCCGCCAGTGCAAAATTGCGGATGTCCTCTACCGAGTCGGTGACATTCGCCACATCCTGAAGCCGTATCGGAGCTCCATTTCGAAACGCAACAAATAGTGGCTTGTACTCGTCCGCCGTCATCAACTGATCGGTGGAATTGAGCATCCAATGGACGCCTTGCTCTTCGATCGCTCCTTTTGGACGGTTGGCATTCGAGGTACCCAGCGCCGCGCGGATATCCTCCAATCCAACGTTCATTTGGTTCGCCACCGTGGGATTGATTTCGATCCGGACCGCTGGATTGGAGCCCCCGGTCGCGAACACTTGACCAACCCCAGAAACCTGGGAAAGCTTTTGCTGAACAACGTTCGAAGCCAATTCGTACATCTGAGGCTTCGAATAAATCTCGGAGACCATCGTCAACAACATGATCGGCGAGTCGGCCGGATTCACCTTGCGGTACGAAGGATTGTTCGGCAAATTCGCAGGCAACTGGCTTCGAGCCGCATTGATCGCCGCTTGAACCTCTCTCGCCGCCGCATTCACGTCCCGATCCAACTCAAACTGCAACGTGATCGAGGTGTTTCCGAGCGTGCTGGTGGATGTCATCTCGGTCACACCCGCGATACGGCTAAGGCTCCTCTCGAGCGGAGTCGCAACCGCCGAGGCCATCGTTTCCGGACTCGCTCCTGGCAATGATGCGCTCACCGAGATCGTCGGAAACTCGACTTGCGGTAGCGGTGAAACCGGTAGCAGGAAATACCCGAGCAATCCCGCCAGTGTGACCGCGATCGTCAGCAGCGTTGTCCCGACAGGTCGACGAATGAAGGGGGTCGAAAAGTTGGTCGATTCCGCAAGTTTCATCGGCGTAGGTAGCTTCATCGCCCACCCTCGCTCGACGAAGGTGAAAACTTGTCAAACCACAAGTAAATCACCGGGGTCGTGTACAACGTCAGCACTTGGCTAAACACCAAACCGCCGATGATGCATATCCCAAGCGGCTGTCGCAGCTCGGCACCAACCCCTGTGCTAAAGGCCAAAGGAACTGCCCCGAGCAACGCCGCCATGGTGGTCATCAAGATAGGTCTCAATCGCAATAAGCTCGCATGGAAAATCGCATCCTCCGACTTGAGCCCATGCACCCGCTGCGCCTCGAGCGCAAAATCAATCATCATGATCGCATTCTTTTTAACGATCCCTATCAGCAAAATAATGCCGATGATCGCGATGATCCCGAGATCGAGTCGGAAGTAGATGAGCGCCAGCAGCGCTCCGACCCCCGCGGACGGTAGCGTAGAAAGAATCGTGAGCGGGTGAACATAGCTCTCGTAAAGAACACCGAGCACGATGTAAACGGTAACCAATGCAGCCAAGATCAACAGCGGCGTTGTTGCAAGCGACCGCTGGTACGCTTCAGCGGAACCCTGGAAGGCCCCGATCATACTGGGAGGTATCTGCAACTCATTGGCCGAGGCTTCCACGGCATCGACAGCTTGGCCGAGAGAAACCCCTGGGGCGACATTGAACGAAATCGTCACTACCGGAAATTGCCCTTGATGATTGATGGCAAGGGGCGCATTGCGATAGTCCACCCGTGTCAACGACTCGAGCGGTGCTGTTCGCCCATTGCCCGTTTTCACAAACATCGATCCGATGTCCGCAAGGGAATCGCGGAACTCAGGCGCTACTTCCAATACCACACGATACTGATTCAGTTGAGTAAAAATCGTTGAAACCTGCCGCTGTCCGAAGGCGTTGTACAGCACATCATCCACCATCATCGGTGTCACTCCCAACCTAGACGCCGTATCGCGATCGATGACGAGCAACGCCTCCTTCCCAAAGTTGGATTGATCGCTGGCAACATCCCGCAACTCCGGCCTGGACTTGAGCTTTTCAACCAGTTGCGGAACCCATTCCTTCAACTCCTCGGGATTGGAGTCTTCGATCGAGTACTGGTACTGCGTCCGAGACACGCGAGTCTCCACCGACAGGTCCTGCACGGGTTGAAGGAACAGCTGGATGCCAGGGACAACCGATGCCTTTCTCGACAACCTCGCCATCACTTGCTCGATACTCTCGCTGCGTTCATGATGCGGCTTGAGGTTGACTTGGATGCGACCACTGTTGAGGGTCAAATTGATGCCGTCGATTCCGATAAAACTGGCGATGCTCTCCACGGCTTCATCACCCGCCAAAACAGCATTCAATGCAGCCTGTTTCGATTGCATGCTCGCAAACGATGCGTCTTGGCTGGTCTCCGTGATCCCGAGAATCACCCCGGTATCTTGTGTTGGAAAAAAACCTTTGGGGATCTGAATATAAAGAACAATCGTCGCCACCAACGTCACCAGAAACACGAACATCGTGAACCGTCGGTGCCGCAACGTCCATCGCAAGGTGACTTCGTAAAATCGCAACAGGTGAATAAACAACCAGCCCGTCGATTCGCTTTGCCCCTCACGCTCGCGAGATGCAGTGGAGGCCCCGCCCGGATGTACCTTGAGGAGCAGAGCGCACATCATCGGCGTCAATGTAAGGGAGACGATCGCCGAGACAAAAATTGTCACGCTCAAGGTCACTGCAAATTCCCGGAACAAGCGACCGACGACGTCCCCCATGAAAAGGAGCGGAATCAAAACCGCGACCAACGATACACTGAGAGATACAATGGTGAAACCGATCTCCGAAGCACCCTTGAGGGATGCCTGCAACGGCTCCATCCCTTCCTCTACATACCGAATGATATTCTCAATCATCACGATCGCATCATCGACGACGAAACCGGTCGATATCGTCAGCGCCATCAGTGTCAAATTGTTGAGCGTATAACCCAACATGTACATGATTCCGAATGTACCGACGATGGAAAGGGGGACAGCGGCGCTGGGGATGATGGTGGCTCGAACGCTATGCAGAAAAACATAGATGACGACGACGACGAGACCAATGGTGAGCAACAATTCGTGCTGAACACTTTCCACCGAAGCACGAATGGTGGTGGTTCTATCCGTCAACACCTCAACGCGAATCGCCGCCGGCAACGATTCCTTCAATTGCGGCAACATCGCTTCAATCCGATCCACCACATCGATGATATTGGCACCGGGCTGACGCTGGATGTTGAGCAGGACAGCAGGCTGCGTGTCATGCCACGCTGCCTGCCGAACGTTTTCGACATCATCGATCACGTTGGCGACCTCTTTTAGTTTGACCGGCGCCGCATTTCGGTAAGCGACGATCAACTCGCGGAACTGTTCCGCCGTAAACAGCTGGTCATTCGCACCGATGATGATCGACTGCTTCGGTCCGTCAAAGCTCCCTTTGGCTTGGTTCACGTTGGCAGCCACGAGCGCCGTTCGGAGATCGTCCAAGGTCAATCCGACCGCAGACAGGCTCGTCGGGTTTGCTTGAACGCGAATGGCCGGCTTTTGACCACCGGTGACGGATACTTGACCAACCCCCTTCACCTGCGAAAGCTTCTGTGCCAATCGTGTGTCGGCCAAATCCTGGATGCGAGGGAGCGGGATCGTGTCCGAGGACAAGGACAACGTTAACACCGGCGCATCCGCCGGATTCACCTTGGAATAGACCGGTGGATTCGGCAGATCGCGAGGCAGGAAATTACCCGCCACATTGATGGATGCTTGAACCTGCTGAACAGCGATGTCGATGTTGAGATCGAGTACGAATCGCAGTGTGATCACCGAACAGCCTTGCGTGCTCGAACTCGTCATCTGGGACAAGCCAGGTATCTGGCCGAATTGCTTTTCCAAGGGTGCCGTTACCGAGGAGACCATAACCTCGGGACCCGCTCCAGGGTAAAAAGTCAAAACCTGGATCGTGGGGTAGTCCACTTGAGGCAATGCCGACACAGGAAGTTGTCGGTAGGCCACCGCTCCACTGAGCAAGATGGCGACCATGAACAGAACCGTCGCAATCGGGCGTAAGATGAAAATCCTGGAGATATTCATCGTTTTAAGGGGCCCGCTTCGAAGGGCTCGGTGCACCTGGCAAGGTGACTTTGGCTTTGGGTTGCAATTTATCGGTCCCTTCGGTCACAACCGTTTGCCCTTCTTCGAGCCCCGAACTGATCACCGATCGGCCACCTTCGCTGAATGCAACCGTAACCTTTGCCATTTCCACGGAGGAATCGTCTTGCACAGCATACACATACAGAAAATCGATCCCGCGCTGGACCGCCGACGATGGGATGACAATCGAATCGTCCCATTGCTTGACCAGCAACCGAATGTTGACAAACTGGTTTGGGAACAAAGCGTCATCGGTGTTTTCGAAGGTGGCCTTGAGTCGTAAAGTCCCCGTCGTCGCGTCGACTTGATTGTCGATCGCGGTTAGCGTGCCTGAAGCTAGTTGATTTTGAAAACTTCGATCGTACGCGAAGACAGGGACCGCATTCGACGTCGATAGCTGTTTCTGCACGCGCGGGATCTCATCCTGCGGGATAGGAAATACGACCGATATCGGTTGCAACTGCGTGATCACCGCCAGTCCATTCGGATCGCTCGCCTTGACCATATTTCCACGATCGACCAAACGCAATCCGATCCGGCCTCGAATCGGTGCCACGATGCTGCAGTAAGTCACCTGCAATTCGGCGTTCGCCACCGTCGCTCGATCCACCTCAACAATCGCTTGAGCTTGCTTGTACACCGCCTCGAGCTCATCCCGCTCCTGCTGCGACAACGAATCGCCAACCGCGAGATTCTTCGAACGTTCGTAGTTGAGTTTGGCCAGTTCCAACCCAGCCATGTCCCTTTGCAACTGACCTTTGGCTTGATCGCGTGCGGCATCGAACGGTCGTGGATCAATCTTGGCCAGCAACTGCCCCGCCTCCACCATTTGGCCTTCCTGCGACGAAACCTCGACCAACTCTCCATCGACGCGGCTTTTGACGACAACGCTGTTGAAGGCGGTTACCGTTCCCAGGCAGTTGATGTACTGGGGCACCGTTTCTTTCTGAGCCTTGGCAATGCTGACCAATGGTGGCCGCGGTTTAGGTCTCGCACCCGCAGCGGCAGGCCGAATGAAACCTTCCAAGACTGGCTCCCACCGATCACGCGTGAAATAAACGGCGATACCTACGGCACCGATCAACGCCAGCGACGCGAACCGATACCCCCACGACCTCTTCGGAAGCGGTTTGTCAGTGTTCGATGAATAAACGACTCCGGACCTTTCGCTCGGCTCCAACAAAACACCTTTTCCCTCGGAAACTGAATCCACACTCGTGGGGAGTGGCTGGTCGTCCGAACGCGAGTCCGCTTGCGGGATCGATGACATGGATCGAGGAAGGGGGGTTAGGGGAGGAAATCAGGCTGGGGGTTGTACCGAGTCCACATTTTTTCGACGCGGGCTTGCGATCCTTGCACTCCTAGCGTCCGACTCGTGACTCCTTTATTGTACTCCACACAGCTAGGCAATTAAGCCGCACAGCTAGGCAATTCAGCCTTCCGTCCGTAAACCCGCCTTCGATGCCAGGAGATTCGATCCCCATGGTACCTTTTCCCGATTTTCAATTGCCGGAATCGCTGACTGAAGCCGGCATCGAGGCCTCCATCCGCGAAAATCCATCGAGCCCAGCAGGCCAAACCACCCCTGGGGGAACCAACCGAGGTTTGGACTGGGACGCCGTTACGCCGGCTGATTTCGCAAGACGAATCGAGTTCGGACTTCGCCTTGCCACCGAAGCGAGCCGGGTAACCCTCGAGTATTTCCGGACGGACTCCTTCCGTGTGGAACGCAAAAACGACCGCTCGCCGGTGACGCTAGCGGACAAACAAGCCGAACAAACCGTTCGAAAGCTTGTCGAGTCGCACTATCCGGACGATGCGATTCTCGGAGAGGAATTTGGTGGGATTGCCGGGACCACCCCCTTTGAATGGATCATCGACCCGATCGATGGAACCAAAAGCTTTATCTCCGGTGTCCCGCTTTACTCGACGCTGGTTGGACTGACCTACAGGAGCCAACCGGTATTAGGGGTGATCGCCATCCCCGCGCTCGGCGAATTGGTGGTGGGCGCTCAAGGCCTCGGCGCTTGGTACGGAATGGCAAGCCAAGTGAATCGAGACCGACCCATTCTGAATCGGGCCCACGTCAACCAAGTCGACGATCTGGCCGACGGTCTGTTCTTGACATCCCAAGTCGACAACTTTAACCGACGAGGTGCGCAATCCGCTTACCGAAACCTGGAGTCCATCGCCTATGTTTCGCGATCCTGGGGCGATGGTTACGGATATCTCTTGGTCGCGACCGGCCGCGCGGAATTGATGGTCGACCCGATCGTGAACCCTTGGGATGTAGCCGCAGTCGCCCCTGTCATCACCGAAGCGGGTGGGAAATTTACATCCTGGGCGGGCATCGAAGATATCCGAGCCGGCCATTGCCTGGCGAGCAATGGCAAAGTCCATGAGATCGCGATTCGGGAACTTAAACCTTTCGCCAACAAACCCTTGGGTGATTAACATCCTCTTGAAATCCCGAAGCGGAGTGGCACCACGGTCCTGCGGTTCCAAACAGCCCCGCGAACTCTATGTTGCTCGATGCTGCTCGATGTTGCGGCTCCGTTTTCGGTAGCCCGGAGAAGCCCGGGGGTTAAGACTGGTAAGTTTTCGAGGCTCGGCTATGATGCTCGTCAGGTTGATGCATCGAGGCAAACGTGAGGCAAACGACTTTGATTCACCAAGGCAAACGCGGTTTTTTGGCACTCGAGGATGGTTCTGTCTACGAAGGGATTTCCATCGGTGCCGATGGAGAAATGGACGGCGAAGTCGTCTTCAATACGTCGATAACCGGCTATCAAGAAATCCTGACTGACCCAAGTTACCGAGGTCAGATCGTGACCATGACGTATCCCATGATCGGAAACGTCGGAATCAACCAAGAAGACGTCGAGTCAGGGCGGCCTCAGGTGTCTGGGTTTGTGGTCCGCGAAAACAGCAGGATCTTCAGCAACTTTCGGTCTAAAAACTCCCTCAGCGACTACTTGATCGAGCACCAGATTGTGGCCATCGCGGGGATCGACACGCGAGCGTTAGTCCGAAAGATTCGCGACAAAGGTGCCCAGCGGGGGATCCTCTCCAGTATCGATTTCGACGCCGATGCACTGGTTGCCAAGGCGAGGAAAAGCCCGGGGCTCGTCGGTCGCGATCTCGTTCGCGAAGTAATTCCCACCCAAAAACGGGAATGGTCCGAACACCTTCATTCGCTCGCGAGCCAATCGAACTCGCACGAAAACCAACACAATTACCACGTCGTTTGCTTGGATTTTGGGATGAAGTGGAACATCCCGCGGCACCTCGCTGACCGCGGAAATCGCGTCACCATCCTGCCTGGCACCGCGACCGCCGAGGATGTGCTTGCCCTCAATCCCGATGGCGTCTTCTTGAGCAACGGGCCCGGAGATCCTGAGCCGCTCGAATACGCGATCTCTACCATCCGCAATCTGCTCGGAAAGAAACCAGTATTCGGAATTTGCCTAGGGCACCAACTCCTTTCCCTCGCCAGCGGCGCGAAAACCTTCAAGATGAAATTTGGGCACCGCGGCGCAAACCAACCGGTCCTCCATTGCGGCTCCGGTCGCGTTGAAATCACCTCGCAAAATCACGGCTTTGCGGTCACCGAAGAATCCCTACCGGACTGCCTCGAGATCACTCATCGGAATCTGAACGACAACACCATCGCCGGAGTGCGGCACAAAAAAGTCCCTGCGTTTAGCGTGCAATACCACCCGGAAGCCTCCGCGGGACCGCACGACAGCAGCTACCTGTTCGATGATTTCCAAAAACTGATGGCCGGGAAAGGTTAAACCTCGGATGCTGGCCAAACGTGTGATTCCATGCCTCGATGTGCATGCAGGCCGCGTGGTCAAAGGCACCAACTTTGTCCAATTGAGAGACGCTGGTGACCCCGTCGAAATCGCCTCGCGGTACGAAGCCGAAGGGGCCGATGAACTCGTCTTCCTCGATATCACCGCCAGCCATGAAGAACGAGCGATCATGATCGATGTCGTTCGAAGAACTGCCGAGCAGATCTTCATGCCCTTGACCGTCGGCGGTGGAATCCGCACCGTCGACGATATCCGGGCACTTCTCCAAGCCGGTTGCGATAAAGTCTCCCTCAACTCGATCGCGTGCAAGAATCCGGACTTTGTTCGGGAAGCCGCCGAACGATTCGGGGCACAGTGCATCGTCGTCAACATGGACCCCAGGCGGGTCATCCGCAACGGTAAAGAGTTCTGGGAGGTACACATCCATGGCGGCAGAACCCCCACCGGCATCGAAGTCGTCGAATGGGCGCAGCGGGTCGAAGAACTCGGCGCAGGTGAAATTGTCGTAACCAGCATGGACAAAGACGGGACCAAGGATGGCTATGACTTGCCGATCACCCGGGCGGTCAGCCAAGCCGTATCGATTCCCGTCGTGGCGAGTGGCGGTGCTGGGCGTCCGGAACACCTGATCGATGCCATCCTGCTCGCCGAAGCCGACGCCGTCCTGGCTGCAAGTATCTTCCACTTTGGCGAATACACCATCGCTCAAACCAAACGGATGATGGCGGAACGAGGAATTCCAGTCCGACTTTGATTCCAATTCGGGAGAATCGAGTCACCATAGGAGAGAAGACCCTAAAATTGAGTCGGCAGGGATGCCTCGACCAAGTTCCTGAAACTTGACGGATGACAAGCGTCCCAAATTCGACCACAATACTCCAGGTCGAATTGGTCGCGTCAACCGTCCAAGGCCCCGCAGCAATGGCCGCGGCCCTTTTCGCCCAAACTTTTCCAACGGTTCTCCAGAACTCTATCACCACAAAGACGCACCATGGCTGTTGCAGAAAACAATCGCACCAATGCCGCCCCTCCCGCCGATGCGCTCGCCGCATCCCTCTTGAAGACCAAGCAAGAGCTGGAAGTGGACAAGCTGTTCAAGGCCTGCGTGAAACTCGAAGGTAGCGACTTGCACCTGAAAGCTGGAACTGCACCCATCGTCCGCGTCAAAGGGGATCTGAAACCCCTCAACCGCCCACCCATCGAAGTGGAGGAAATGGTCCGACTGCTGATCCCCATGCTCGACGACCGCAACCGCAGAATTTTCGAAGAAGAAGGTGGAGCTGACTTCTCGTATACCGTAAACGTCGATGGCGAGAATTGGCGATTCCGCGTCAACATGCTCAAACAGCTTGGTCGCCCAGGCTTGGTCGCTCGGCGGATCAATAACTTTATCCCGAACTTCGAAGGATTGTTCTTGCCCCCGATTTTGGAAGAGCTTTGCAAGTTCGATCAAGGGATGGTGCTCCTGGCCGGCGTTACCGGCTCGGGAAAAAGTACCACGATCGCATCCATGCTCAATTGGATCAATCGAAACTACCGCAAACATATCTTGACCCTCGAAGACCCGATCGAGTTCGTTTACACCGAAGACAAATGCTTGATCAACCAACGCGAAGTCGGGACCGATGTGAAGGACTTCGGGATCGCGATGAAGCATGCGGTGCGGGAAGATCCAGACATCATCCTCGTCGGCGAAATGCGGGACGAGGAAACGTTTATGACGGCCATCCACGCGGCGGAAACAGGGCACTTGGTGTTCGGTACCATCCACGCCTCCTCGGCACCCTCCACCATCGGCCGTATCCTCGACTTGTTCCCAGAAGAGTTGCACAAGGCGATCCGAAATGCGATCGCGTTCAACATGAAAGGAATCGTCGCCCAAAAACTTCTGAAGTCGATCAAACAAGGGGTATCGCGGGTCCCAACCTGCGAGATCATGACCTTCTCTCCGATGATCCGGAAACTTCTCCTGGAGGAGAAAGATCAGAAGCTCGCTGATGCGATCCGCATCGGCGCCGCCGAAGGTATGCAAGACTTCACGATGAGCCTCAAACAACTCATCGACGATGGTCTCATCGATCGCCCAACGGCATTCGAAGTCGCACCGAACCCCGAAGCCTTGAAGATGGCACTCAAGGGTATCAATGTCAGCCAACCTGGTATCATCTAACCGTCGCAAAGGCAACAAATGATTTTTGGAAAGAAAAAGCCGAAGAAAACAGACGAAGCGCAAAGCCTCGGCGGTGAAATCACCATCCCCCCATTGGAAATCAAAACCATGGGGATCGGTCGCGATGAAGCGACCGGATTGCTGATCGCTTCCAAGCAACTACCTGGCTACCCAGTGGCCATCGTCCTGCTCGCCAACGCAATCACCGGTAAAGCCGACCGGATCTTGATCGATTACTCCGCCCAAGGTGCCGTGGTTCGCTATCGCGTTGACGGCATTTGGGAAACACTGCCGACAATCGACCGCGTCACTGCCGACTCGGCGCTCGTCGTCTACAAAAAGGTTCTCGGACTAAACCCCACCGAACGGAAAGCCCGACAAGACGCAAAGTTTGCGACCAACTTTAAGGATATCGACTGGGTCATTTCGTTCATGAGCACCGGCGTACCGTCGGGCGAACGTGTCCTGATCTCCATCGATCGCAAAAAACCGATCATCAAAACCCTCAGCGACCTCGGCATGCGCGATGCCATGCAGGAATCGTTCAAGGGGATGATGAACGGTCACGGCGGCTTGATCGTGCTCAGCGCTCCCGCCACCCATGGCCTCCCTACCTCATGGAAGGTGGGTCTCGAAAACGCCGACAAATTCGTTCGAGACTGGGTTTCGATCGAACCCAAAAAAGACCAAGAACCAGAGATTATCAACGTCACTGCGTACTACTACGGGACCGAGGCAGGCGAGCTACCGGAAGAAGTCTTCAACAAAGTCCGACTGAAACAACCCGACGTGTATGTGATGCCTTCGCTGATCAACAGCGAAGTGGCCAGCGAACTCCTTAACCAAATCACCCAAGAAAAAAAACACGCTGTCACCAGGATCGTTGCCAACGATGCTGTCGATGCTGTGATTCAACTCTTGACCGCAAACCCGAAACATGCCAAACAACTGGTGTCCGTCCTCCAAGGCGTCCTCAACCAACGATTGATTCGTCGATTGTGCGACAACTGCAAGCAACCGTACCAACCCGCGCCGCAACTTTTGCAAAAACTAGGGATCCCCGCTGGTCGCGTTACCAAACTGTACAACCCGACCATCCCCCCACCTCCAGACCAACGTGTCGATGCCAAAGGGAATCCGATCGAAATCGAAATCTGCAAACGCTGCAACGGTCGAGGCTACCTCGGTCGCTTGGCCATCTTCGAACTCCTCACCATCAACGAACCGATGCGACAAGCCATCCTCAAGTTTGCCTCGAAGCCGGATGAACTCCGCGCCTTCGCCAAACAGCAAGGGCACCTCGGCTTCCAAGAAGAAGGTATCCTCGCCTGCGCGCTGGGTGTCACCAGCTTGCAAGAAGTCCAACGACTCCTCAGTGGCAAGTAACCCACGGGTATTCATGAACGCACAAACGCCATAAAGGTTTTACGGCTCCCCGGAGTCCGTAAAACCTTGCGGGTTTGTATTCTGGAATTTCCAGCTTCTTCCCCCCAATTCTTTGGGCCAACGGCTCGCAGTCGCTGCACCAGCACCTCGCAGTTTCTTAGAATGTCGCGAGCTCATCACGACGAGTGATTGCCGTGATGACCTATCCTCCCGTCCATTTCAAGATCCACTACCACCCAAGAGTCCACCATGAAACGTTCTCTCCTCGCTCGAGCTTTTGTGTCTTCGTTCCTCGCCTGCTCTCTCCTTGCTTCTTCGAGCCTCGCTCAACAAACCGGAACACCCAGAGCTCTGTTTGCTGCCGACTACCAAAAGAAAATCGCGGCCATCATCAAACCTGATCAGAGCGTGGCTCTACAATTCCCAATCGGCGATATCCATGATGCACAACCGTTGCCGCATGGCCATTGGCTGCTCCAAACCTCCTTCCAAAACGTGGTCGAGATCGATGAGAACGGCAAAGAGGTATGGGCGTACAAGGCTGGTAAAACGGACAAAGGTGGGCCGATCGAGATCCATGCGTTTCGGCGACTCCCCAACGGCCTGACAATGATCGCGGAAAGCGGTGCCGCTCGTATCATCGAGGTCGACAAAGACCTCAAGGTGGTTCACTCGATCCCGTTGACCGTCCCCAACCCCGATGCTCACCGCGATACCAGGCTGGTACGCCCCGCTCCTCATGGGCATTATCTCGTCGCCCACGAAGCGCTAGGACTGGTCCGCGAATACGATCGCGATGGGAAAATCGTTTGGGAATACAACGTCGGCTCGAAACTCTACTCGGCGGTTCGATTGGCCAATGGAAATACGCTGATCGGGACCGGAGATGGCCATCGTGTCATCGAAGTGACGAAGGACAAGAACATCGTTTGGGAACTCAAAGAAAAAGAACTCCCAGGAGTTCAGTTGGCGTGGATCACGATGGTCGATCGCCTCGAAAACGGGAACACCTGGATCGTCAATTGCCATGCGGGTCCAGACAATCCGCAGATCCTCGAAGTGTCCCCGGATAAGAAGGTCGTTTGGTCCTTCAAGGACTTCGACCGGTTCGGCAATGCCT
>CAIYZV010000503.1 GCA_903930765.1 uncultured Pirellula sp. | reverse complement strand
TAAAGGTTCGCGGTTTTCCATAAACGTCCGAGCCGCATGCTTGAACGTCATTCCTCGCAGCGTGACAAACCGAACGGGATCATGGGAGGATCCATTCCATTCGATCAGGTGTCGCAAGCGAACCACCTCGACCGCGGCGGACTTTAGATCCAATCCGGTGGGTGGATAAAAGTACAGTACGCCTTTTTTGAAATCATGAAACCATTCCCCCGGCGCATCGAGTTCTTCGCGAATGTTTTCGACGAACCGAAAATCGGGATGCATCGAACTAGGGCGATTGTTTTGCCAACCACCTTCCATTTCGAGCGTGTTATCGGGTTTCTTGCTTAGGATTCGCCAATGCATGTCGCCCCAGAGAGCTGTGTGCATGGCATGGATATAACCGCCCGCAGGATCCTCGCGCCAACGCGCAACGCGTTCAGGTGAAATCGCATCCGCTGCGGCTCCATTAAACTGTCGCGCCGTTGGGTCATAGTTGGGATAGCGCGCCATATGCTGCCGATTTCCGTCCACAAACATTTGATCCATCGTCAACCCAGCAGGCGTTTTCGCTTCGTAGATCCCACCGCCTGAGGGTTTCCAATCCAGAACCAGTCGCATCCCGCCACTGATGATTGGTTTTTCTCCTGGCATCGCAGAATAGACAATAGGCCCCTTTTCCGAACCTGAATCCTCGGCCGTGAATCGCAATGTCTCTGGCAGATAATAAGTCCCCTCGCTCAACCAAACCGTGACGGGTTCTCGACCTGCGAACGGACGCACAGCTCGCTGCGCGGCACCAAGAGTGGCAAACGGTTCCGTCGCGGATCCGGAGTTCGTGTCGCTCCCAGTCGGCGATACGTAAAAGCTCACCCCACGCACCTCGTCGGCCGACAATGGGGCCTTCTTCGACACAACCATCACCAACGAACAAGTGATCGCAAGCACCAAGTAACTACCAAAGCGGGACATGTCGTCTTTCTCGCTATTTGAAGGGATTCATCATCGCACGAGAAATCAGGCCAGAATCGATTTAACGACGTGTCCATGAACATCGGTCAGTCGATAATCGCGGCCTTGGGCCCGATAAGTGAGTCGCTCATGATCAAAGCCCAGGCAATGCAGTAGCGTCGCTTGAATATCATGAACATGCACGGGATCTTGAACGATGTTGTAGCCTAATTCATCCGTGGTTCCATGCGTCCAGCCAGGTCGAATGCCGCCACCCGCCATCCACATGCTGTAGGCTTTCGGATGGTGATCACGACCGCGTGAACGTCCAAGCGCTGCATTGCTCTCGACCATTGGAGTCCGTCCGAATTCACCACCCCAAACCACAAGCGTCTCATCGAGCAGTCCTCGATTTTTCAAGTCGATGATCAAAGCAGCGCTCGCTTGATCGGTCGTTTTGCAGTTGCCGCGGTGATTCCCAACAACATCGCTGTGCGCGTCCCAACCTTCATGGAAGATGTTCACAAAACGCACTCCGCGTTCAATCATTCGGCGTGCTAAGAGACACGCTCGTGCGAATGAAGGGACCGCAGGATCGCATCCGTATAGATCCAAGATTTCCTTGCTCTCCCCTCTCAAGTCCATCAATTCCGGAGCCGACGTTTGCATCCGAAATGCCATTTCATAATTGGCGAGCCGCGTTGAAATCTCGGCATCTCCGGTTTCTTCTAGTCGCTTGCGACTCAAATCGCTCACTAGATCGATCGTATCTCTTTGCAATGTTGCATCGACCCCAGCCGGGTTCGTCACATTCAAAATCGGATCGCCTTGATTGCGAAATCGAACGCCGGTGTAGATGCTCGGCAGAAATCCACTCGACCAGAGTCCGCTTCCGCCACTAATCCCGCTGCCGGTGCTGAGCACCACAAAGGCGGGAAGATCTCTCGTTACACACCCCAATCCGTACGTCACCCACGACCCAAAACTGGGTCGGCCGGGTACGGCAAATCCTGTTTGAAAAAAGGTTTGCGCTGGAGCGTGATTGAACTGATCGGTGTGGCATGAACGGACTAGGCAGATATCGTCGACGATCTTTGATAGGTAAGGCAACGCCTCGGATATCTCCATCCCCGATTGACCGTGGCTTGCGAATTTGAACTGCGGCCCCATCACCGCCGCATCGGAGCGAATAAACGCAAGGCGTTGGCCTTCGGTGACCGACGCGGGCAAAGGCTTG
>CAIYZV010000502.1 GCA_903930765.1 uncultured Pirellula sp. | reverse complement strand
GAGCGCGACAAGCTGGGCCGGTAAAATCAAAAACGCCCAAAGCATTGGGGGTTTCAGCGAACGAGAGACCGCGAAAGACAACCTCTCACTGTGCGAACTGGCGTGCTGCCTAAAGTTCGCAGGATGAGACGAGTACGCCCGGAAGGATTCGAACAACCCTGGAGAATCTTAGGGACAACCCAAATCCTTGGGTTCCGTCCCCTCATCCGTCCCGCCGTTCCATTCCTGGCGATCGACTGACCACACAGGGTGGATGGTCGTCCCGGTGATGGTCTCGACAGTGCCATCGGCACCCAGCACATCCACGCTGGCCACGACGTGGACTTCACGCGTGACAAACCGTGCGGTGACGACCGAGCCCTCGCCGTCGGCGTTCGGTGGGCAATCGTCGATGGCAGTGACTAAAGCTAGCCCGGAGACTTCGAGTTCAGGAAGATTTAGCGGCAGCATCCGGCCAGCACAAAGGCCGCTTGCCAATATCCACGAGCGTGGCCGGATCAGTTCGGCATCGACGATGCCGCCATCGCTGCGTTCAACGGTGATCGAAAGCGTGGCCCAAGTGGCTTGGTCGGGCTCAGGTTGCCGATCGACGTCCAAGCGATTGGGGGGCCTCAAAGATCTTTAGTTAAGGAGGTTTCAAGCCACCATTTCTCAACTGCTTAAGGGTCATTGCAGCACTAAACGCGACAAGTCCGTCACCCTGCGATATCTGTTCTAAGGTAGCTGCTGATCGCTCAGCGTTTAGCTTGTAAGTGTGAAATGCAGCCGCAGCCCGCACACGGGCATTCGGATGGTCTAAGAGTGTCACCAAACGCTCTCGTTCGTTAGCCTTATTGATTTCGCTAAAGGTGGCCGTTAAGTCCTTGTAGTATGCATTTGCTTCGATGGAATTTCCGTCTTCGGTTGCTTTACCATGCGATTCCGCAAGAGCTGCATACTGTTCGATCAAAGAAGTAGTATTCTTCAATTCCTTCCCTCCGTTCGTGGTCATTTTGCACCGAACTTTCTCAAGATATCCATTCCAGATTCATATTGAAACTCAAAAGTTCTCCCATTTAGCCATTGACGAACTGTCTGCCCATCGGTGAAGTCTTGGATCGAGTTGTAAAAACCTGTGATTTTATAGTGAACATCGTCGGCTACAGAAACAACGTTGTCTGTATTGTGAATGGCGTTCGCACCAAACTGTGCAAGCTTAGATTGCTCAACAATATGGTGCCAGTGACGTCGCTCACCGGCTGGGCCCAGTGCTCGCTTTAAGGAAGCGAAAGAAGGACACTCATTATGCACCAGCACGCCCAGCTCGCCGACCTGGTAGACGTGCTCGCCGTGGACTTCGATATTGTAGACCGGCTTGGAGACCCGCGAAAGGGAGACGCTCAGAACCAGGCCGGAGGCTTTAGGCGAGAGGCTAGAGGGAAAACCCAATCCGAAAGACTCAGTATCGCAGCATAGCCCCTCGCCTTGGGCTAGCTCAGCGAGCGGCACCCATGATTGCCGGTCCACCGACCAGACGGGGTGAATGGTCGTTCCGGTGATCGTCTCGACAGCGCCATCAGCACCTAGCACATCCACGCTGGCCACGACGTGGACTTCGCGAGTGACAAACCGTGCGGTGACCACCGAACCTTCACCTTCGGCAATCGGTGGGCTGTCGTCGATGGCAGTGACTAAAGCTAGCCCGGAGACTTCCAGCTCAGGAAGATTTAGCGGCAGCATCCGTCCGGCGCAAAGGCCGCTTGCCAGAATCCACGAACAGGGCCGAATGATCTCGGCGTCGACAATGCCACCATCGCTGCGTTCGACCGTGATGGACACCTTGGCCCAGGTGGCTTGGTCGGGCTCGGGCTGCGGGTCGACTTCGGAGCGGTTGGGGTTCTTGGTCGGAACGCGCGATCCAATCGGCACCGATTCGATGTGGGGCCGCTATCTAATGGGTTGCTTTGTCAGCAACAGGCAACGAGTATAAACCATCACGCCATTGACAGGGAAGAATAGCTTGATTCCTGGCCAATTCTTCAAGAATTGAAATCCATGACTTCTCATCGTTTGGAAATAGTTTTTTCGAGTCGAAGTAGACACTTAATCGCCAAGCATCAAATGAATTTGGTGCATCTACAAACCCCACAGGAGCATCAACTACTTCTGCTGTTGCTCGATTGGTAAATCTAATCCCGATTCCGTGGGGCATTACAGACCATTCTGATCCGTCCAGATATACTTTTTTAGGAATTGCTGACCGAAAACTCAACTCATCAATATCATTAGGCAATTGCAATAATTGAATTAAATTCCTTTGCAACCAGACAAAAGTACGAATATGTTCCAGTAATACGTGGTTGCTTGATTTACCAAACATTTTCGTCTCTTCTAGAAAGGTAAACCCAATTGAGAAGCGGCCTCGGCCGCCTGATGCCATAGTTTACTCATTACCTCTGGAGACTTTTCCAGTATTTTTATTGGAACTTCTTTGATGCCTGCCGCTCCTGCTGCGCGAGCCCGATGGTGTCCATCCCAGATAATCTTTTTCCCGTTAACGACGACGATCTCGATTGCACGTTCAGGATTGAAGCCGTTCGATTTCATATCCCTCTTAATTCTTTTTATAAGACTACCTGAAAACTCACTTTTTAATTGGCGACCTATAAGCTCGCTTACATTTGCACACGAATTATGCACTACCAATCCCAGCTCGCCGACTTGGTAGACGTGCTCGCCGTGGACTTCGATATTGTAGACCGGCTGGGAGACTCGCGAAAGGGAGACGCTCAAAACGACCGCGAGGCCATCGAGTCCTTGCAAGGTCTCGCCGACGGCTAGCTCAGCCAGTGGCACCCATTCCGGGCGATCGACTGACCCCACAGGGTGAATCGTCGTCCCGGTGATCGTCTCGACAGTGCCATCGGCACCTAGCACATCCACGCTGGCTACGACGTGGACTTCGCGGGTGACAAACCGTGCGGTGACTACGGAGCCTTCGCCGTCAGCGATTGGTGGGCAATCGTCAATGGCAGTGACTAACGCTAGCCCGGAGACTTCCAGTTCAGGAAGATTTAGCGGTAGCATACGACCTGCGCAGATGCCGTTACGTAGAATCCACGAGCGTGGCCGAATGATTTCAGCGTCGACAATGCCACCGTCGCTGCGTTCGACCGTGATCGACAGCTTGGCCCAGGTGGCTTGGTCGGGCTCAGGTTGCGGGTCGACTTCCCAGCGGTTGGGGTTCTTGGTCGGAATGCGCGATCCGATGGGGAGCGATTCGATGGGGACTTGTAGCTGCGTTCGCGTTGCGACCGTTGCGTAACGCTCGGGGGCAAGCCATGGCGTTTCCTGCGAAGGCTCATCGAGCCAATGGGGTTGCGACCAAAGTGACTCCGTCGACGATGATTGTCCTGGGAGGCTCGATACCGTGACCAAGGTCCCTTCGATGAAGCAACCACCTTGGATGAGCTTGGTGGCCAGATTCGCGCATCGGCCCACATCATCGTACTTGTTATAAAGGTTGTATATCGCTGTTCCCTTGGCTGCGATACCAGTCGGGTTCACGAAGGTAGCCCCCACGGTTCCCACGATTTCCCCGCCAACATAAGTTCCGCTTTCGTAATCGACATAGTCACCAAACGGATTGATGTTTTGCCGAATCCATGTACTCAAGCCCCCGGTGAAACCATCACCCAAGCCAGAGGCGAGATTTGCGGCCTGATCGGCAGCATCACCTCGTCTACCTGCAAAGAAGTCAATCCAGGTCTTGCCCGCCGTATTGCAAGTTGGGTAAACGTAGCCGGGCGGCAGTTCCGTGATAACATCGCTGGCGGTGTTGTGGTACGGCGGTAGGGGAACGCCATCCAATCCGGCTTCGTACGTATTTCGAGGATCCCAGTTCGGTTCCGTGTATGTCGAGGATAGGCTGAAAGGTCCAGTACTACCCTCGTCATCCATCCCCATCATTTGGATTGTGGAGACGATCGTCGTCACGCCGGTCGCTAAATCCCGTGTCACTTCAGTGACCATTGGCATGCCAATGGACTGCTTACCGTTATGGTGAAATTGCCTGCCGGTCACGACGACCCGATCATCTCCCGTGATCGTAGAAGTTGGATTGGCGGCATTCGGATTCAGTACGTCCAAGCTCGAACTGCTGCGGATCGTTTGGTTGTAATGAGCCGAGCGATTATCGTTGAAGATGTCTTGTACTTCCGGCAAGATGAACTGGCGAACGAAAAATGCATCTGCGGAATAGCTCAATGATTCAATTGTCGATCCAGACGATCCACCCGTCGAGTAGACATCGCCATCGAGTCCGATGCTGCTACAGATCGCGCCGCCGCTTTCTGACGCAAGGGACCACGAATCTTGGTTCAGGAACACTCGTTTTTCGAAGGCTCGACCACCATTCTCTGATCGAGCCGAGCTCTCGGGAAAGTAAGTGACGATGGAGAGTATCCCGGAATAGCTATCTGACTTTAGGGATTTATAGGCTCCTTCATTCGTGGATTGACCTGACGTGGTAGTGATGTTTTGAAGGTCGACATCGACATCGATTTTATTGTAGCGACGGTTCAGCTCATTTTCGGTAAGTGTCGCTTGCCATTGTTCCCACCCACCGACCGAAGAAGTGCGTCCCCATCCGTTAGTCTTCACGAACTCGAAGTCTATCCCTCCATTGCTACCGCCAACATCCAACTCGGTGTTATCCAAATCGACTGCAAATGCAGCTTTGCCTTCAGTATCCAGGCCAAGTTCTGTACCAAATTCATCCAGGACTTTCACGGCAGCATCCCCTTTCACGCCACGTCCCGAGGTGATGGTGGAAGATAAACCACCATTCGCGTCCACCTCTTCATGCCTTAGTGTCAAGGCGACATTGTCATCACCCTTTTGTTGGAGTGCGTCATCCATCCGGTTACGCATCGAACCACTCAACTGGTTGAGTCGACCGTCGGATCGCATACGACCTCGCATAGAGATATTTTGGTCTGACGAGGAGGCGGTTGAGGTGGCCGAACTCGATGATCCTCCCAGGGAATGGCCGATACCTGAGGTCGGCTGTGGGATAGGGGGCGTATCCATGCCTACATTGTTGTTATTTCCACCACCCGATCGAAGTCGCAGTCCGCCGCTGGGACTGTCGTTGAAGTCCCCAAGAATTGGAACGGTTGAGTCGATGTTCCCAGAACCGGAATGAAATCCAATGCTCGAGGTGAGGCCGAGGTCCATACTCGTAACCCGATGGTTGCTGTACGTAAAGTCAGTCTCGACATCAAATCCGCTTGCGAAGGATGCGTTAGGTACCAGCACAGGAGTGCCGCTTGCACTGAGTGATCCACCGAACGAGACGCCGATAAGGACGCTGGACGAGAGACTGGAGCCACTCGTGTAGTTACGAGGTACCGGTGCGGGACCATTGGGGTCGTCGCTACGGCCAATGCCCCCGTTGCGTTGCCAAGCGGAATCCACATAGTTGGGATTGGGTACCACGCCTGCGGACGCCGCTATGATGACACCCAACGAGCGTGAGTCTTTCGACGACGATTTGATAGACCACGCCACCCCAGCGTCGGGGTGAGTTGTAATCCCCCGTTCCGCATGAAGATCGATGATCAGGAAGACGGATCGACTGGCAGTTAATGTAGCAGAGCCTGTTCCCGAACTGTAATGGGAAGGGATCCCCGACGCGTTATCGGTAGATCCGGAGGGTGTGGTGGGTCGTTGATTCGTTATGGTCGAGGTGATCGATGCATTGAATGCCAGCACGATCGTTTCGGTGATACTCCACTGGGTAGGACCAGTCCAAACTCGAGCGATCGTATGCACCCACGATAAACCGGGAAACTTCAAATCGGCATTAGCAGCCGTGGTTCGAGAGGTGAATCCGCCCGCAAATTCCGAAGTGACACTCGAGGCCGTGAAATCCGGTGTGTACCGATCAATTTGGAAACCAGCCCCCGCCAATTGAACCTGCGGCAAATTTTGGGTTGAAAGCGAAAGGGAACTCGGTTCTGCCCCAACCTCCCCTTCGCTCGATTGGTTGTCTTGATTTCCAATCGCCGAGATTCCTGCGGACTTAGAACCGACGAATCGATTGAGATCCACAGCCATCGATCCATCGGCCGAATCGATAGGTTGAAATAGACCAAAGGTTTGGCGACTACCCGCAAGATTGGCACCAACCCAGATTTTCGAGGGATCGAATCCACTCGACTGACTGTTAATATTCGGTTGGATTGAAAGCGGACTTTCGCTGATCAGATCACGGGACTGAGTATCCCTTTCCGAAGGCCATGCGGTAGTAATGTCTCGAATCGGTTGAGCCGTCGCCAAAAACGATGTGGTTGCATGGCCGGATGGATCGATCGAATCGCTTGAAGAAAACGCATCAGCCCAGTCTTGCCACGCAGCATTGGTTGCTGTTGTCCGATCAAATTTCTGTGTGCTTTGGACGCTGTCGGCATACTGAGTTACTTGGCTGGAGTAAGCCCCATGTTTTGCGACACCGCTAGGGAGTAAGGACTGAGAGAGTTGATTGGTTCGGTCGCTGAAAGCAGAGAGATCATTGCGATTGTCCGCGTTTTCGCTGCGCCTAATTTCGTCGGGGAGGTCAAGTTGCCGTTCGGGAGCGGGATTCTCGAACAATGCGAAAGGATCTGCCGCCATTAGTGCTCGCAGTTCCAGCGACTCATTGAGGAGGATCCGAAACTTGAGCCGTGCTCTGTTGCGCGAACGGTCTACACTATTGATTGCGTCGGATCGTGCATGCGAAATTACAGAACGGCAACGAAGAACAGCGCGGCGGAGAAGTGCGAGTGCCATAGAAATCCATTTCGAGATGAGGAGCGTATTCAGTTCGATTGGCTTACGTTGCGGGCGACAATAGAGTGAATCGCGAACTGTAAGTCAAGAAAATTATTTGTGGTTCAGGAACATTCGTAGCGAGCTTATTGAAGTC
>CAIYZV010000501.1 GCA_903930765.1 uncultured Pirellula sp. | reverse complement strand
GCAACTCATCCCGTTCGGTTGTGTCAAAACTGATCACATCCGTTGGGTAATCATGCTGTAGGTATTCCCGGTTCACACGATGGATTTCCACATCATCGACGATTGCAATGGAAATCTCGCCGTGCTGCCAGCCATAATCCGACGCGATCTTGCTGACCGCCTCTAGGATCGTCTTCTTGGGCAGTTTCACGGACTTGCAAGCAAAATGGATTTCCGTCTTGATCGTCATCCAACGATAGCTTTCCAGGTATTTAAGGGGGGAGGATGGGTTGAAACACAAACAACGGGGTTTTGGCAAAGTTTAACGCCTTTTCAAGCTTTAGGCATCAGGCAAACAGGGAGGGGGTCGGAACGATCGGATCCTTAGGAATTCCCCCGAAGCGCGTCAAAATTGGTAAAAACCTTTCGCTTCCGGCCAATGAATGCCGAAACATAGTTTTGTATTCGCAATCCAGCTAGTCTGGTCGAGTGTGGGGGGCCGCGTTCACGGATACAAGCCGACGCGATTTGGGAATGGAGTCCCGATCGAGTTCGGTGAGAGAACGCGAGATTCCCCTGCAAGCGTCATGCTGCCGAGTTTGCAGGTGCCGAGGTTCTGAGTGAATGGCTCCAAAGCGCCGTAGTTCCCGCAAAACATATCGTAGGAGGATATCCATGCGACGATTCTTTATGGGCATGGCGATTGCCTCGCTGACCGCCGGTGCTCCCTGGACGGCGTTTGGCGGAGATCGCGAGATCGCTGATGCCATTATTGCCACTGTCAAGAAGGCTCAAGTCGATCTCAAAGGGTTCGATGTGGATCTGACTGTCGAAAACGGAAACGTGTCGGTTTCCGGTGTCGCAGCAAGTCAACTTCAACTCGACAAGGTCATGGCTGCGGCCCGCGAAACCGAGGGAGTAAAGTCGGTCGACTGCAAAGTCACTCTCGCTGAAGTTGCAGCGAAGAGCGAAACAGCAACCGCTGTGGTTCCCGCATCCGCAAACCAACCACCTGCACTTCTCACCGATGTTGCAGAAAACACCGAATCGACAGTAGGCAGTATGCCTGTTGCCGACGCTTCGGTCGACTCGGCAATCACCAGCGAGATCCTTGGTAAACTCGGCGCTGCAAAGAAAGCCGGCCAACTGAAAGGTTTCGACCTCGACGTCTCGACGATGAACGGCGAAGTTTGGGTACGAGGCTATGTCTCGAACCCCGAGCAAAAAGCCATGGTTCTCGGTACGGCTCAACGCTGTGCCGGAGTGCAACGAGTGGTTGACGAAGTTATGGTCAACCGCGTTCAACAAGCAAGCGGTCAAATTCCAGGTGTGCCTGGTATCCCAGGTGTTCCTGGCGTATCGGGTCTCGCTGTACCAGGGATGACTGGAGTTCCAGCATCCGGTGCTGTCACCGGTGCTGCCCCGCGACCGTTCGCACCAAGCGGCATCAATGGTGGCGCTGCACCTGGCACCTACACCGGAAACGTCGTGGCTCCTCAAGCCCCGATGCCGATGCAAGGTGGTCCAAGCTACGGTGGTGGAGTTCCCCGGTACGACCAACCCTACATGCCTAACTACGCTTGGCCTAGCTACGCAGCCTATCCAAACT
>CAIYZV010000500.1 GCA_903930765.1 uncultured Pirellula sp. | reverse complement strand
CTCGCCCAAGCCGATTCTGGTGTTGGAGTGAAGAACGCCATCAACGCCTTCGGAAAGAAAAACTGGAAAGGAACGTTCGCAGTCCCCTGGGGAGTGGTCAATGATCAATCGCTGTTGAGCCATTTACCTGACCGCGATTTCCGAGCTGGTTTCTCGGAAGCCGTCAAAGTATCGCTCCTCAAAAGCCCTTCGGCGTTTCGGTTCCTGAGCCAGCATGCGAAGGACATCGCCGGTCGTGACTGGACCGCCGTTATGCCCGCGATACGCTCGAGTGTCTTGATGCATTTGCACCACATCACCCATGGTGGTGATCCCTTTGAAATGCAGGAAGCGAGGCCTCTCGACTACGGTCATTGGTCCGCACACAAGCTTGAACAGATGACCCGGTACAGCCTGCGGCATGGCGAAGCCGTATCGATCGGGGTCGCGCTCGACACGATCTATTCCCATTTAGTCCATGGACTCGAAGCCGGGGATGCCGTCACCACCGTGCAGACCTTGATCGACCTCGGGCTTCCCATCTTCGATCCTATGCTTGAGACCGATCTGGTCTTTGACGGACTTGAAGAATTCCGGCAGCACTTGGGTGGACGCTTGACCCTGACCATGCTCCGATGTGTTGGCCAAAGCCTGTCGGTGCACGAGGTCGATCGCTCGGCCATGGTTCGCGCGATCGCCGTCCTGAAATCGCTCGACCAAAAATCGCGCGCTGGCGAACAACTATCCCATGACTGCATCGCTGGTGTTTCGCAATAGCCAAAACTCCGGCGAGCAAGAAACCAACACCGACCTGAACAATCCATGACACAAGCCGAATCCCAGCCCGTTTATTTCGTTCGCACCGGCACGCGGAGCGGGTATCAAACGATTACGGTCGGATTGGAAAATTTGCAACGAGGGAATCGAATCGTGTGCCGCACGGCGCGCGGCTTGGAGATCGGCGATATCCTTTGTGAAACTCATGCCGATCTCGATGCAGAGCATGGTCGATGGGTTCGCAACGCAGGTCCCGAGGATGAGTTGCTTTGGAACAAATTGCTGGAATTAAGCCAAAGCGCCTCGGACGCTTGTCAGCGGTATCTCAGCGATTCTGGGCTTCCTGATGTTCTTCTCGAAGTCGAACCGCTGATGGACGGCAAAACGCTCTTTTTTCATTTTCTGGGTGAACCGACCGACGCAACAAACCAGTGCGTAGAGCAATTGGCAGAAGTCTACCAAGAACAGGTAAGCAACTCGGGATTTGCAAAGCTTCTAGAACACGGATGCGGACCTGGGTGCGGCACCGAAGCCAAGTCCGGATGCGGAAGCAGCGGGGGATGCGCCTCGTGCGGTCTGGCCAAAAAATGCAAAACCGGATCCGATCCCAACTAGCATGGCTCGCGTTCCATGGAAACATGCCTATCGCGGAACCAAACTCAGCGGAACCAAACTCAGCTTACAAACTCAGCTTACAAACTCATTCAGAAAGTCGAGCATTCGCTCTGCCGCCTCGCGCTGGCGAGCAACCCGCCTCGAGGAATCCTCGGCATTGCGAGGAGCCGGTGAACTCAGATGAATGCGTCGAGCAATAGCGATCGGACCACCTGGAACGTCCGTCTTAACAACCGCAAAATAGACCACACCATCCATTGCCACCGGTGAATCGGGGCCGAGATGCCCCGTTACGGCACCTGCCAAGGTGGCTTCCGGTGTTCGTTGCAGGACGGAACGCGCTAGTTGGACGGTGACCGTCTCGCTTACCGGACCAACGCTTGGAGATTCGAGGAGTTCCGAATCGATGCCGAGCCAGCGGCATTTCGAATCGTTGC
The DNA here is from genome assembly GCA_903930765.1 of uncultured Pirellula sp. GTDB lineage: Bacteria > Planctomycetota > Planctomycetia > Pirellulales > Pirellulaceae > JBKCUI01. Next base: position 3,829 of record CAIYZV010000500.1, on the reverse strand, counting down.
GATACACCACCATCGACCCACAAAAAACTGCTGAAATCCCAGGGATTTGACCAAGTTCCGAGGCGACCAGCCCACAGGTGCAACTTTCGGCCAGCACCAGCAATTGTTGTCCCGTTCGCAACTTATCCCGCAATTCCAACAATTTCATGTACACTGGAGGTATCTCCTCGAAGCGTTTGCAGTCACCAGCGATTTACCTCATTGTACCCGTAAAAGCCATACTCCATGGAGTCTCAGACGAAGAGCCACAAGGCTCGCCCTATCCCCGGAACCCAAATCCCGGCGTTCTGCTTTGAAACCGTCCACGAGTTGGCCCATTACGCGGCCCATATCATCGCCGGTCTGGTGCGAGAACGAGCAGCGTTAGGGCAGAAAACCGTGATCGGCCTACCTGCGGGCTCGACCCCACTGACCACCTTTCGCGAATTGATTCGTTTGCATCGCGAAGAGTCGCTCGATCTATCCAGCGTCGTGTTGTTTCTGCTCGATGAATACTATGGGCTACCGTCGGGTAGCCCGCAATCGCACCGCATTTGGCTTCATGAGCAATTGGTCCAGCATGTGGATATTCCAGCGGAACAGGTCTATTGCCTCGATGGAAATGTACACACGAGCGATGTGGAACTCCACTGCCGCCGCTTTGACGAAGCGATCCAGCAAGCAGGTGGTTTTGATCTGGTACTCCTCGGAATCGGAATGAATGGTCATATCGGTTTCAATGAACCTTTCTCGGCCCGGCGAAGCCGTACTCGATTGTGCACGCTCGATCCGATCACTCGCCGTGGAGTCGCAAGTGACTTCTTTGGCGAAGACAACGTCCCGACACAAGCCCTCACGGTGGGTCTCGGCCCTATTCTCGCAGCCCGTCGAATTTTGCTTCTCGCTATCGGCGAGCACAAAGCGAAGATCGTCGTCGAAACCCTCGAAGGCTCCGTGACCGAACGGGTACCTGCGTCCTTCCTTCAAGAACATGGCGATGTCCGCACGTTGCTCGATACTCCGGCCGCTACGATGCTCAAGGGAGCCTCAACCCCATGGCTCCTCCGGAACGTGGATTGGACCGACGAGCTGATCAAACGCGCCGCCCTTTGGCTCTGCAACCGTACCGGCAAATCGCTTCTCAAATTGGATGCGGATGACTTTCGAGCCCACGATCTGCATCAGTTGCTCCGGCATCACGGACCATCGGAACGCATCTGCCAAAAAGTCTTCCAGTGGATGCTCGATACCATCGACTACCATCCCGCCGGAACCCAACCTCGCAAGACCCTTTGCTTTAGTCCGCACCCGGACGACGATGTGATCAGCATGGGAGGTACATTGATCCGGCTGATCAATGACCAGCACGAAGTCCACATCGCGTACATGACCAGCGGCAATATTGCGGTCTTCGATCACGACGCGCGAATGGTGGCCGATTTGGTGGCCGAGTACAACAGGATCTTTGGCATCGATACGGAACAGTCGGCAAAACTCGCTGCCGAGGTTCGAGGTTCCATCCACGACAAACGCCCTGGACAGCCCGATTCTGAAACTATTCTCAATATCAAAGGATTGATACGAAAGAATGAAGCAGTCGCAGGAGCTCTCGCCATCGGCTGTAGAGAAAACAACCTTCACTTCCTCGACCTACCGTTCTACCGAACCGGTACTATCGCCAAAAAGCCGGTAGGTCCAAAAGACATCGCGATCATCGACGAGTTGCTGCGGCGTGTTCGGCCAGACCAAATCTATGTGGCCGGCGATTTAGCAGATCCGCATGGAACCCATCGCGTCTGCGCCGAGGCTATCTTTACCGTGCTGTTGCAATGGAAAGCCCAAGGCGAAACGTTGCCGGATGTACTCCTTTATCGTGGAGCCTGGCAAGAATACCCGTTGCATGAAATCGAAATTGCGGTCCCCATCAGCCCCAGCGAACTGGCGCTCAAAAGACAAGCGATCTTTATGCATGAGAGCCAAAAGGACAAAGCCCTCTTTCCTGGAAGCGACCCTCGCGAGTTCTGGCAGCGTGCCGAAGACCGCAACCGCGGCACCGCAGACAATTACAATCGGATCGGACTGCCCGAGTTCTTTGCGCTCGAAGCATTCGCACGTTGGAAAGGGAATCCGATCTAACCAACCAAATGACGAAAGTCGATGGACCACGGATCGCACCGGATATCACCGATTGAACATGGAGCAATACCGAGGCATCTTCATTCGTACTATCGGTGTCATCCGTGGCTCCGTCCGTAAACATCATTCGGCTTGACCGAACTGAAACACAACGGGCCGCAAGTTTCCTCGCGGCCCGTTCTATTTTTATCCACTATATTTTTATCCACTAACCGTGCTCGCCTTACGATCACTGCGGGTCGAACTTGTAGATCGATTCGCCTCGAGCGCTGTCCATCATGAAGTAGACTTCACCCGCAGCATCCTCCCCAAAGGCGAGTACAGGAAGCCCACCCGCGACGACTTCTTCATTGCGAGTCGCTTCTTTGACTCCATCGACCACCGTAAGCGCCCAGACACCGCCCGATACGTAATCTGCGTAGAGATACTTGCCCTTCAAACTCGGAACACGATCCGAATTAAAGACACGACCACCGGTGATGGACTTGCCCACCGTGTGGTCATAGGCCCAAACCGGATCGATGGCGGCAGCCGCGTCAGGGCCCGGTGTGCGGTTTCCAAACGAGTAGCTTCCTTCCCGCACACTCCAACCATAGTTTCCACCTTTGGTAATGACGTTCACTTCCTCCCAAAGGTCTTGACCGACGTCTGCACAGAACAGTTTTCCGGTCGATTTGTCGAACGCAATCCGCCATGGATTTCGTAAACCGTAGGCATAGATCTCGGGGCGAACACCCGTCACATTCACGAAAGGATTGTCGGCTGGTATTCCATAGGGTGTCTCCTTCGCTTTTGAATCGACATCGATTCGGATGATCGAACCGAGCAATTGAGTGCGGTTCTGACCGTTCCCATACGGATCGTTCCTAGCCCCACCGTCACCAAAAGCAGCGTACAGATTTCCGTCCGGTCCGAACTCGATCGCACCTCCGTTGTGATTTTGAAAGGGTTGCGGAACAGCCATCAGCACCTCTTCCGACTTCGGATCCGCCTTGGTTCGGTCCGAGGGATCGACTCGAAAGCGCGAGATTACCGACTCGTGCGTTTTCGGTTTGGTGTAATAAACAAAGAATTGGCCGTTCTCTGTGAACTTGGGATGCATTGCCATTCCCAACAAACCTTGTTCGTTTCCCCCTTGGCCGTTCCAAGGGCTCACCAGCCCTTGTAGATCGAGAAACACCTTCGATTTTTCGACAGCTGGGTCATTGTCGAACGTGTAGATGACGCCTCCTTGATCGAGAGCGAACAGTCGCTTTCCATCACCTTTGGCATAGGTCAGCTCCAAGATACGGATGGGACGATTTGCGGTGCCATCTTCATCAACCGGTTGCCATCCATCCCATTTCAACTTTGGGAACGCCAACACAGGTTTTAGAGCGAGCTTTCCATCGACAGGAGAGGCGATCGAACCATCTTCGGCGAGCTCGCGGATTTTGATGTTGCGGAACGAAATCAAATTGCCATGGTCCTGGAGGCAGATAAAACCTTCGCCCGCTTTTCCAAAGCCAGGAAACTGAGCGAACTTGCTCTTCGCCACGAGTTCATCCCAGCGTTTATCACCCAGCCGGAATTGATAGTAAACCACTCCATTCATCGAGACTTCGCAGCCCTTTGGAGAAATCCGAAGGAACAGTTGATTCCATTGTCCAGGTGGACGCGTTGCGTCCGGTGTCTCGGTTTCGCCGGCCCATCGCATCGGGTAAGGCTGAAACAT
>CAIYZV010000499.1 GCA_903930765.1 uncultured Pirellula sp. | reverse complement strand
TTCAAACCGCTTCTCGTAGGCGATGGTGCGAGCCATCAACTCTCCGGCTAAACCAGCCTCTTCCAAAATCTTCTTTTGTCTCGCGGTCGGAGCAAATGGCTTACCTTTTTCGATGCCCAGAGGTTGCAGCATCCCCATCACCATGCGATCACGCTCATGAACAGGTTCTTCGTTGATGATTTTGGCTAGCCCCTCCCAATAAGCAAGTCCGCGAGGTTGCGTGCCGCTCCACTTACGACCGTTCGGGGAAACATGGCGAGTCGGGGGCGGATTCTCTCGCTGGCTGTAGGGATAGATCTTCAAACCATCAATCAGCGCGCGCGCCTTTGCTGCATCCGGATCGAGAGCGCGGTGGGCCGACCAGATATTCATCGTGGGCGAACGGAATACGTAATACCCATCCGGCTTCATGTCAGGGTCGTCAGGACCGAGGATCAAGTATTTGCCCCCAGCGCCTTTGTCCGGTCCGGTTTGTCCGGAGTCGGTGATGGGGCGTTGCCAAAAGTCGGTGAAGCCACCCGCAGTCGGGCCTGCAGGAATTTCAAATACAAGCGGTCCAGTCTCCTTGAGATTTGGAAATGCCATGATGTAAGGAGTCGTCGCGTTCGCGGTCAGCAGGCCTAACTTGTCTTGAAACGTTAGGTAATCAACGTAGTCGCACTTGCCAGCCTCAAACTTGGTAAGGTGCTCGTTTTGCCATTGCTGCATGGCCATCAGCGGCAAGGCCCAGAGATAAGCTTGGCAGGCTCGCTGGTAGTCAATGTCCTCAAAAATCTTTTCGACTGTAGCAGCCCTAGGGTAACCGTTCTCCACTTCGAGTTTTCCGGACCTGGTTTCGATACTGCCGGTCGTTGGCAAATCCTGCGCAGCGACTGTCATGGATGCCCCAACGAAGATAACGGCCGTCGCGATGCTAGTGACTCGGGGAAAGCTTTTCATGGACAGGAAACCTTTACTCAACGCGTGGAGAAATCAAAGTCAGCAAATACAGGCCGGAGAATTGTCACCGATTTGATGCAACGCCATGAACCCAGCAGCACAGCAGTTTCCTAGGACGCCTGATTTAGGTCAAGTCATGTCCGGTTACCGGCAGGGAATTCGCTCAGAAGTTGCGGCCTCAGACCTTTGATTTGTTCCAGTTGGCCACGCTTGTTCCAATCGATGCGAGCTAGCAGGCAAACCGAACTGCTGCGCGAGTTTCCGCTCCACGTGGTCTGCTCCTGGCTTGGAAACTCACCACGCATCGCACAGCAGAGTTACCTGCTGGTGACCGAGGATGATTTTGCCAAGGCGGCCGGCGTGGCGAAGGTGATGGTGGAGGGGTTAGTCCCGTGTGTAGTTTCTTCGAAACATCACCATCGCCAAGGCCATTAGCACGATCGCCCAAGCCCACTGCCATCCCAGCGCGATTTGAATCTTGCTACTGGAGAGATCCAGTTGGTTCCACAGCATGCCTTGGAAGCCCGACATGGCCCAATAGGTCATCATGGATTTGGATGCGATATCGAGGACTGCAGGCAGTTGCATTGTTTGTAGCGGGAACCAGCAGCCACCTAGGGCCGCCATCACCAGGATGACGACCTGAGCTAGGCCGTCTGCCTGCGCACTGGATCTTGCTGTCGATGCGATCAACATTCCGAAACTGGTTGCGGCGGCGACCCATGTCAGCGCCAGCACGCAAAGCGTGAGCGGGTCGCGAAACAATCCGACACGAAACATCAACTCGCCATAGACGAAGAGGATCGATACTTGGATGATGCCGATGATTGCAGCGAACAATAATTTGCCCAACAGCACTGACTGCCGCGGGATGGACATGGCAAACAGTCGTCGGAGCGTTCCCTTTTCGCGCTCCGCGAGCAAAATCGACGCGCAGCCGGTCAGCGCAAACAGAAGGGACATGACGGTCATTCCCGCAACACTTTGTGCGGCTTGATATGTGACCCGTTGAGGCCGGTAAGGGGGTTCGATCGTCTTTTCCTCCAGCGGAACCATGTTGGTCATAAAACCCATCATCCCTCCCATGGCATCCGAAACATCGCTCGGCTCGCCGTTCGTTTCGCTCTTGGTGCTCGCATCCGATTCGTTTTCGTTGTCACGTTTCGCGAAACTTTCTTTGATCTGGACGTTCATGGCGTCGACCGAGATCTGGACTTGCGCGACATCCTCTTCGCTTAGGCCGGCGTTCAAGAAGTTTTTCTTGAGTCCCTGCCACCACAACGTTCCGTCGGATTGGGCAATCGCAGCCTGAAAGAGACCGATTTGAATCAATTGCTGCTCCATAGCCATACCCGGATCGCGATATAAGATCAAACTGGGGCTGCTGCCAGTTCTGTCTTGAAGATCGAAGCCGGATGGGATCACTATCGCATGGCTCGCGTCGCCGTCAGCAACTTTTTTTTCCGCATCTTGACGGGTTAGCGGGGGTGCATCGGGTTTCGGGAGGACACGCAGCGCCGTCGATTTCCGCAGTCGGTCCACGAAGGCGTGGCTCGATTCGCTCGATGCCTCATCCACGACGTAAAGGATCGGCTTGGGCATCGCCCCCGGTCCGCCCGACATACTGGTCATCACCCAACCGAAGACGGTCACCAGCGCGATGGGTACTAGAAAACCTACAACCAACGCCCCGCGATCCCGGAAGTAACAGCGCAGATCTTTTTTGGCGAGCAACCAACTGCAGCGAAGAGTGTTCATGAGTCCTGTAAACTCCGACCAGTCAGTTTCAAGAATACCTGTTCCAAATTGGAATCGGTCAGACCGCTCGAAGCAGCGAGTTCATCGGATGTGCCGCAGGCGATGATCTTTCCATTATGCATGATGCCGATGCGATTGCACAAGCGTTCTGCCTCTTCCATGTAGTGGGTAGTGTAGAGGATCGTCGTCCCCTCCGATTGAATCTTCTGAAGGGAATCGAACAAATGGCTGCGACTCTGCGGATCCACTCCAACGGTCGGTTCATCTAGAAGAACCAACTCGGGTTGATGAATCAAGCCGCACGCGAGGTTGAGGCGTCGCTTCATTCCGCCGCTGTAGGTTTTGACCAGATCCCTTGCTCGATCGATCAAGCCAGCGATCTCCAATTGACGATCGACCGCGCTGTGCAATTTCTTTCCTGCAAGACCGAACAGGCCTCCGAACGTTTGTAGATTCTCTCGACCCGAGAGGTTATCGTAAACCGCCAAGTCTTGAGGCACGATTCCTATCCTCTGCCGATCGATCGCTCGACTCGCAGGCGAAAACGGTTCGCCGCGAAAGAACATCGCGCCTCGAAAACGGCTCATCAGCCCAGCGATACAGGAGATGGTGGTCGACTTGCCCGCACCATTAGGACCCAAGAGACCGAAGAATTCCCCGGGTTGGATCGAAAAGGAAATACCGTCGACCGCGACCCTGCTCCTGAAACTGTACGACAACATTCGAACATCGAGCAGTGGCGTTGTAGACATAGATTTTCAGCAGTAAAGGTGGCAATACAATAGGCTTGCAAGCCCGAAACGGCTACGCATTCGTATTCGAAGTCGGCTGACATATCTTGGCCGAGAAATAAGGAAAGTTAGGCGCTGCGACGATCCGTGGACTCCAAAGAGAATTATCGGTCGCTAATCCGCTGCATAGGTTGGTTCGGCCTCAGCATCCCCAAGCTTCGAAACATCACTCAGATAGTTCGAATCCTACCGCCTCCACCGGCGTGGATCGTTGCCAAACTGGGACATGCAAAACCCCAGTGTATTGGCGACCCAGCGCGACTCGAAAAACGACTCGATTTTCGGTGCGCGACGCGAAATGCA
>CAIYZV010000498.1 GCA_903930765.1 uncultured Pirellula sp. | reverse complement strand
CACCTTGCATGTACGCTCGATCGAACGAGGTTCCTTCGGCGACTAAACGGTCCAGATTCGGCGTTTTCAGAATCCCGTTTCCGAGCGCAGCAATGGTGTCGGCTTGTTGATCGTCCATGAAAAGAAACAGCACATTGGGCCGCTCATCGGCAGCGTTAAGCGCATCGGCAGCGTTAATTGGTGCACCCACCATGCATCCGAGTAGCCATAGGATCATCGCCATGCAACTGCGGATCAGGTGAGGCGCGGTGTGCGAGTGGGCATTTGCGAGAAAGGTTGGCATGGTTGTCACTGATGGGAAAAGCTGAACACGGTACCGTTTCGGAGGCAAGTGTTGCTACAATCTTACCGGATGCAACTGCCCGCCTATTCCAGTAATGACTTGGAAATTCATAAAGGTCGATAAAATGCTCGATCCCAACCAGCAATTCCGCGGAGGTGTGTTCCATTCTAGTATCCCCGATGGACGCATCGGAGCAGACATTCGGATCACCCCGAGCGAAATCATCGCCGAGCCGTCTGCAGAAGCGCTGACGGTGATGGATCCGAGCCAGGTTGCGAGGATGCCGCGTTGGGTGATCCCCTTGTCGGAGTGCCAAGTCGACTTAGGGGGAGCGAGTGGTCGGATGGTTTTCTGCCGAAACAAAGAACGCGACTTGACCATATTCTGCGAGGAACGGGGCTTTGCAGCGATGCTAGGGGATCGCTCGGGAGGAATGCTTTCGGAGCAACTCCATGTGGTCAAAAAGAGACAAGCCGGCGAGAACCATCGGTTTCGCTTTTGGCTAACCGTCGGTGTGGTTGCGACTCTGTTGTTTGGGGTGATCGGATATTACTCCGTGCTCGCTGCTGCGAGATTGGCGATTGCCGCAGTTCCTATCAGCATGGATGAGAAGATAGGCTCCATGGCCATGCAAACGATCGAAAAGGAGCAAAAGCTGGCTGCGGACCACCCAGCAACGAAGTTCGTGACTGAGATCGTCGACCGTTTGAAGCCCCATGCGGCCATCCCCGAGATGAACTTCAAGGTGATCGTGATCGAAAGCTCGGAGGTAAACGCGTTCGCGCTTCCAGGCGGGCAGATGGTTGTCTACACCGGCTTGCTCAAGAAAGCCGAGTCGGGGGAACAAGTCGCAGGAGTGTTAGCGCACGAGATGTCCCACGCAACCTTGCGGCATGGGCTGCAGCGAGTGAGCCAGTCGCTAGGTATCGTGGCCGCTATCCAATTCTTAATAGGGGATGCAGGTGGCTTGCTGGCCCTCGGCTCTCAAGCCGCACAAACTTCGATTTTGACGAGCTACAGCAGGCAATCGGAGACCGAAGCGGATTTGGAAGGGGCGAGGATGCTCCACGAAGCGGGCCTAGATCCCGAATCGATCTCCGCGTTCTTTGACAAACTCAAGAAGGAAGATGGAGATATTCCCGGAGTGCTGGTTTGGGTAAGTAGCCATCCTTTGCACGAGCAACGCATCGAAAGCATCGCAAAGTTCAAATCGACCTTGGCCAAAAAAGAATATACGCCGCTCGACCTCGATCTCGCAACGGTCAAGGAAAGCTTGAAATGACGGGCATGGAAAAGCGGACAACGGATTTTGTCGGCGACACCCCCAACGGTGGGGCGAGGTTGAATTCCGAGAATTTTCGAAGAAGCGCATTTCGTCGGTAACAACGCTCACTTTCGAATGCGTTATAGTGGCTGACCGTCGATGCGTGTGTTCCGTATGGAAGCCATGGATCGAAGGGCGAGCGACCCAAATGGGCCTGTTTGTTTTTTCGAGAATACTCTTTTTCGAGAATTGAATTGTGGAAGTAGAAATCCGTAATCGTCCCGCTTTCGCCAATCTATTGGTCAACCTTCAACCGGGGGACCGAATCATTGCTGAGGCGGATGCGATGGCCAGCATGAGTTCCACCGTGGATATGACAACGCGCATGAACGGCGGATTGTTTAGGGCCTTGGCCCGTCGATTCCTCGGCAGCGAGTCGATGTTTGTGAATCAGTTCACGACAAACTCGTCGGGGCACATTGTGCTAACGCAACCCTTCCCGGGCGACATTGTTTGTGTGGAACTGCGCGGCAACACGTTGTTTCTCCAACCGGGTGCATTCCTTGCATGCGAGCCAGGGATCAGTCTTGGGCTCGGCTTTGCCGGACTTCGCAGTTGGCTATCGGGCGAAGGATTGTTCCGATTGAAGATGTCGGGAACGGGTCGGATATGGTTTGGTGCGTACGGAGCCATCTTCACGCGTGAGATCACCGACGAGTACATCGTGGACACGGGGCACTTGGTCGCCTACGAACCCACGGTCTCGATCCGCGTCGGATTGGCCGGTGGCATTTTCTCGAGCTTTTTCAGCGGTGAAGGCTTGATCACACGCGTGCGTGGACCCGGAAAAATCTACATGCAGTCCAGATCCTTTGATGGATTAGCGGCGTGGACCAACTCGCACCTTTGGTAATTCCGAGGGCCGTGCAAGCGGCGGGATGAGGCCAACAGACGTCGATCTGCGATCTGATGGCAATCTGTACTACAACCTATTCATTTTCAACGTTCACTACCATGCAATACGACCTAGTATGCAGACCCGCTTCAACGGCGGTACGATTCGCACTAGATGCTGGCGAATCCATCACCTGCGAAGTTGGCGCGATGATCGCGATGTCTTCGGGAATCACCGTCGAGACGACGTCGAAGTCGCGGGGGGGTGGCGGTGGGATCATGAAGGGAATCAAGCGGATGTTTACCGGCGAGAATTTCTTTCTGAATCATTTTACCTCGCAGCAATCCCAGCAAACGTTGCTGATCGGTCCTACTCTGTTGGGCGATTGCATCCACCATCCGCTGCGAAGCGGTTCCATGGTGGTCCAGGGTAGCAGTTGGCTCGCCTCAAGCAGCAGCATTGATATCGATGCAACGTGGCGAGGCTTCACATCGGCGATTTTCAGCGGTGAATCGATGTTTTGGGTGAAGTGCTCAGGAACAGGCGATCTGTTTTTGAGCAGCTACGGAGCGATCTATCCGATCCAAGTCGACGGCGAGTACACGGTCGATACCGGTCACATCGTTGCTTTTGAAGACACCTTGCAATTCAAAATCGGCAAAGCAGGCAAAAGTCTGATCGGAAGTTTTCTCGGTGGCGAAGGTTTGGTTTGCAAGTTCCAAGGCCAAGGGAAACTCTACTGCCAAAGCCACAACCCTCCGTCGCTCGGAAAATTGCTGGGCCCGAAACTGAAGCCCCGTTGATTGGTTCTCGTTGATTGAATTAGGTGAGACAACTAAGGTTTGACAATGGTATCCACATTGAATTTTGAAATCACCCAACGTCCCGATTTCTCGATGCTCAAGGTAGCTTTGGAGGCGGGTCAGCAGGTTTTTGCCGAGCCCTCCGCTATGGCTTCGATGTCCCCCAACTTGACTTTGAAAGCAGGTCTCAAGGGGGGTGCTTTGAAATCGCTGGGACGGATGTTCGGGGGTGAGAGCATGATCGTAAATACCTTCACCGCGGAGAAGGGGCCCGGTGAAGTGGTGTTCGCTCCAGGGCATATCGGGGACACGCAGCATTATCGATTGACCGGTGGATCTCTCATGTTGCAGCGAGGTGCCTACATGGCCAATAGCGCTGGGATCGAGGTTACCGGTAAATGGCAAGGAGCCAAAGGCTTTTTCAGCGGCGAAGGGCTAGTGCTCCTTAAGGCATCGGGCACCGGGGATCTGTTCTTCAATTCCTACGGCGCGATTCTCGAGATCAATGTTTCTGACGATTACGTTGTCGACACGGGTTACATCGTCGCGTTCGAAGATACGTTGCAGTATCGCGTGCGCACCCTGCCCGGCTTGCGCGGTGGCGGATTCAAGCGGCTCTTCTTCAGCGGTGAAGGCTTGGTTTGTCAGTTTAGTGGACAGGGAAGAGTATGGGTTCAAACCCGGTATGTCAGCCCGTTCTTATCGTGGGTAAACCCCTTTCGACCGACGAAGAATAATTAATGCGTTGCGGCATCGACATAAACGGTCAACCGTAAATGATCCACCGATGCTCCGAATACCATCGCAGGTATCGCCGCGGTTTCACGTACCAACTCGCCCCATCTTCGAACAGCGCTGAAGTATTCGACTTGCGACTTCCCGCAATACAACTAGTATCGTCTCTTACGCTTGCTTCCAATCCAGGCTTTGGATTTCGTCGGTTCGCCGAACTCCCACCCTAACTACTGAGACTTTTGAATGAACCGCTCTCCAGGCCTAATGTTCGTCGTTGTGACTCTGAGCTTGCTCGGGATCCCCGTCCGCTCGCACGCTGTTCAGCCACCCAATTGGCAATCGACGGCCGCAGGCCGGCTTAAATCGATCTATGAGAATCGCGATTTTCGCGCCGATCGATTCAATGCGACTTGGAATAGGGATGGACGTTCCTACACCGTTAAGCGTCGTGACAAGCAGGACGCACCGTGGGTTGAGACGATCTTCGATTTGCGATCTGGAAAATCGATAGATCCATCTGAAGTAGAAGAATCTGCAAAGAAGCCGACCGATTCAGCGATGTCGCCGGATGGCTCTCGACGCATTGAGTATCGTGATCATACGATTTTCATCAAAGACAACTCCGCTGATCGCGCTACTCGAGTGGAACTGCCGCCGGATGGTTCGGCAGGTCAGATCCACCAGGGGCAAGCCAAATGGAGCCCGGACGGAAACGCGATCCTCTTCATCGCCACCAATGACTCCGATGTGAAAACGAGGGCTGTTTTGGTTCCAACCGATCCTAGCTATCCGGAGATCGATCATCACCGCTTTGCGCGTGTGGGCGAAACGATCGAGTCACTCCGCGTCGGCATTGTCGATGCCGATGGAAAAAACCTTTTCTGGCTACCGTTCAATCGTCCCGACGAAGGCTTCTATCTCGGGATGGTGGAATGGGCCGGAAATTCAGACGAAGTAATCGTCGAGAAAATGAGCAGGTTCCGTAACCAGCGTGAGTTGCTCCTGGTCAATCGCCGAGGAATCATCAAAACGCTCTTTGAAGAATCACGTGACAGTTGGGTCGTCGATAGCCGAGGTAAGAACCTAGGATTGATTTGGATCCGCGACGGTCAAGCATTCATCGTGCTGAGCGACAAGGATGGTTGGCAGCATGCTTATGTCTATTCCAGGCAAGGCGACGAGATTGGGCGTCTCACCCATGGGGAATTCGACGTCATCGAACGGAGTGAGGTCGACGAACGGAACGGGTGGTTTTATTTCTATGCGTCCCCAAACAACGGGACCCAGAAGCACTTGTTTCGCGTCCCCCTCGATGGCACAGGCACCCTGGAACAGATTTCCCCCGAAGTGCAGCCTGGGACGCATCATTATGAGTTCTCCCCAGATAAACACTGGGCGATTCACAAGTACTCCCGATTGGATGTGCCACCGGTGTTTGAGATTGTGGAGATTCCCAGCGGCCGTGTCATGCGCACCTTGGAGTTTTTCCCCGAAATCAAGGAGGCACTTGCGAAGGTTCAGGTTTCTCCAACGGAGTTTCTGAAACTCGATATTGGGAATGGGGTCGTCATGGATGCGTGGCTGGTCAAGCCCAAGGATTTTGATTCAGGTAAGAAGTACCCAATCTTTGTCTATGTTTACGGGGAGCCTCACGCGCAAACGGTACTCGATGAGTGGGGAGCCGCTCAGATCGACTTTAATCGAGCCGTCGCAGAGCTAGGCTACATCGTCGTATCGATCGACAATCGAGGAACCCCCTGCCCCAAAGGAGTCGCTTGGAGGCACGCTATCTTCGGTAGCTTGGGGCCGCTATCGACGGAGGAACAAGCCGCAGGAGTTCGTGAGTTGGCGCGGACCCGAAGTTACGTCGATTTGGAGCGTGTTGCTATTTGGGGGTGGAGTGGCGGTGGTTCCAATACGCTCAACGCGTTGTTCCGCCAGCCCGATTTGTACAAAGTTGGGATCGCAGTGGTTCCAAAACCTCAGCCCCATTTGTACAACGCATGGTTTCAAGAGATCTACATGCAGGACCGCTCGGTCAACCCGGAGGGGTATGCTCGTTCCGCTCCGCTAAATTTCGCGGAAGGACTACGAGGAAACTTGTTAATCGTTACCGGGTCCGGGGAAACCAATACCCATATCCAGATCATCGAAGGCCTCGTGGATCGATTGATCGAATTAGGGAAGCCGTTCGACTATATGGTTTACCCCAACCGGGATCACGGTCTGCGGGAAGGTCCAGGGAGCGAGGTCCATGTTCGTATGCTCATCATGCGGTACTTGATGGAGCATCTACCAGCAACGTTGCCTCGCGATTAGGGTGGCTTTTTTTCGTAAAACCGCGACAAACTGCGGTTGGAAAACGCTCCCCATTCCTTGACGCAGTCTTTCTCCTCGCAAGGAAAAACATGGGTAGGGCGGGTTTCGGTGAAGTCCAAACACCGTCACATTGTCCGTAGGATCGGTCGAGACTCGATAGGCAAGGCGGATCGGCAATCCCGACGGACAATCTGTTGGAGCGGCAATGGTCGCCAGTCCTACGTTTGCCGAAGTCCGTTTCCTGAGACTAACTCGCTTCAGGGTCGATCAGGTTGGTCTGTTCCCAGCGGGGGCTGGCGTGGATGTCAATCGTCTTCAGCACCCCCGGCCCGATATTCATAAATTTGTGCGGCACGTTGGCTGGCCCGAAGACGACGTCGCCTTCCTTCGCCTCGAATTTACGGTCCCCGACAGTGAACTGCGCGCGGCCAGCCTGCAAAATGAAGATCTCATCGTAGGTATGCACGTGCCACTTGGGGCCTTTGCCCACCTCGTCGGTGGAATAGAACAGCACGGTGACCCCCGTCCCGAAACACTCGCCGTCGACGACGCCGTTCCATAGGTGGGCGGGGGCTGGCCAATACACGCGACTGTCGGTGGACCAATCAACTCGGGATACAAGGGAGCTTTTCATAGGTTTGTCTTTGCTGAGAGTGCGTTTGCTACGTTTCCGTAAACGTTCGCAAAACCGATAGCTGACGTCAGTTTCTGCTCGGAGAGCCGGTGGCGGCGTTGGGCTTTCGCATGGCTCATGGGGTGGCTTGGGATTCTGTCGATGCGCTGTGTTTTACGATGCCGATGATAAGCAGTGTCACCGATAGGATCAGCCCCAGGGCTGCCGGCAGATGACAGAGTTTCACCACGGCTTCCTGCCAAGCCGCAGCACCTTCGGCTCCGGCTTGCTTGGCCGCGATGGGGAGCATCTGATTGGCACCCCACCATGCATTGGCCGCCTCGGACAAAGCCATGAACCACGTCAGCCATGCCGACACCAACATGACTCGAACCGAATTGGGGCCTGCGCGGTGAGGAACCTTGAGCACGACCATTGCCAGCACCACAAACAGCATGCCATTGGTAACAAACTGGATGTGCGCCCCGAGGGCGAGTCGGGGGTACGGCGTCAACGGCGGGGCAAAGCCAAAGACGAGCCCGACCAGAATGAGGGCCAACCCATGAAGTAGAATCTGTTTACCGCCGGTTTGAATGGTCATGTTATGTTCGGGTCTAAAATTTTCCAATGAAGGCTTGGTGCAGCATCGACTTGTTGAACACCTCCAGCGCGGCCATCTTCCGCAGGCGGAGTTAGTCTAACAAAACCAAAAGTCCTTCGAAACATACCGACCGAT
>CAIYZV010000497.1 GCA_903930765.1 uncultured Pirellula sp. | reverse complement strand
TCGGCTCGGCTGCAAACGCAGCTAGGACAACGAGTGAGAAAAGGATTGCCAGACGACGGCGCCATGCCATGATTAGGAATCGGTTCCTTCGCGTTCGTTTTTTGTCCCGGTGATGTGCCGCAGCAAGTACCTCAGGGAATCGGATCCTTTGTGTCCCGTGATCGCTTGGCGATGGTTTCCTAGTCCGATCGGGCTGGGAGGCTGGATAGCTCCGGTGTTTGGATCCACAGGGGAACCCGTGTGGGTTTTGAGTGATACACTGCCAAGGGAAGCATTTTTCTCAGCGATCATAAGTTCCTGGTTCTTTGTTTCGGTGGTTAGGTGAGGACCTGACAAGGCATTGGAATCGATTGGAATGTCATGAACTCGGTTGCTCGACGAAACGCTGGAAAGTGGTTGGGCCACCGTGCCACTCTCCAATGGCTCGCGGAATCGGACGACTTCGATCACCGTTTCGCGTAGGACAGTATCGCCCTGTACTGAAATACCCTGTGCAGAAATACCCTGTGCTGAGATGGTATTGCCAAGCGATGAGACGGTTGGCGAGGAGTCGCGGCTCGAGGCTTTCGTTGCATCCTGGCTCGCGGATGAAGCTTTGATTGCTGGCGCAATATTGATTGCTGGCGCAATATTGATTGCTGGCGCAATATTGATTGCTGGCGCAATATTTCTTGCTGCGCTAACTGCTGCAGGGATGCGAGTTGGTTCTGGAGTAGTGTGTCGGAGCGGAGGGGAGTCCGATGGTTTGCATTCGCTATGGGATCCGTGTGTAGCCCGCTGTGTGGATGTCGTTGAGGTAGCAAGGATCGGGGCAGGGACGCTTCGATGCGATTGGGCGACCGACGGCGAGAGAGTTGGGTTTCGCGTTGACTTTTCGGCGGAGATTTTTCGAAACTCGGGAGCGTGGCGAGCGACTTCGTCGATCGACCATTGCTGGATCTTGGAATGCGTGCGCCGAACGAGCCATCGTAGGGTGATGTAGTTGGGGGCTACGGAGAGGATTCCCAAGCAGAAGCCACCGACCACCATGGTGTTGTTAAGCCGCAACCACGGGACCAATGGGTAGGAGTAAACCACACTTAAGGCGTTTACGACCCATGGATGGGACAGGATCCAAAGACCTAGGGTGTTGGGGATTGGAGCGACGAATCGACTCACCAATGCCATCGATACAAATGCGATGGCAGCGCACAAGTGATTCACGGGAAGGATCAAAATTGCGATTAGCAGCAGCACGGAAATGATGCTGTCCATTGGGACGAGACCAAACGAAACACCGATCGCGAGTCCCCATGCAATCTGTTCCGGGGTGCGATGCTGCGAGATCTCAGTCAGTAGCCTTTGGGCCGCTCTGCCTAACATTCGAAACATGGTGTTGCTGCTTTTGGATGGCGTCGTTTGCTAGCATCTTTAGCATGCTGACGCGTGTTGATGCTCTGGTTTCATCGGATCTGATCCTCTGCGAAGTGAAACCGAATGTTCCGGTCGGATCGAATTTCGAGCCGCACGCTGGAGAAAATTGTTTGCTATCATTGGACATGGCGTTATTCGCATGCGCTGGGATGGGGCTTCCTATTTCTCAGCGTTATTCCGGGATTCGACCCAGCCTTTGAAGCATCTCCGATGAACCGATTTTTTGCCTGCTTGCGTTTTTTTCGTTCGGTGTCTATCAGCGCCGCTGTGACTTTTAGCTCCGCTGTGACTTTTAGCTCCGCTGTTGCGATTGTTTTCTGGATCGGCTTTGGGAATGGCGATCGAGTGGGTGTATCAATGGCTAGCGGCCAAGACGCCTCAACGGGGGGGCGGCCGAATATCGTATTGATCGCAGCGGACGATCTTGGGATTTTCGATCTCGGTTGTTACGGACGCTCGGACCACAGGACACCCAAT
>CAIYZV010000496.1 GCA_903930765.1 uncultured Pirellula sp. | reverse complement strand
TGCCTCGGCCCGAAGATTTTGCGGCTTTGCTCGAAGGTTTGGATCCATGAGCCACGCCTACACCGAAGACCAGCTCGTCGAACAACCTGCCATCGGGCTCTTTGCTGCATTGGGCTGGCAAACGATTTCGGCGATGGAAGAAACCTTTGGCACGGCCGGTACGCTCGGTCGCGAGACCAAGGGGGAGGTAGTGCTGGTGGAACGTCTGCGAGGTGCACTGACCAAGCTCAATCCAGACCTGCCTCCCGAAGCGATTCAGACCGCCATCGACGACCTCGCCCGTGACCGCTCGGCGATGAGCCTTGAAGCGGCCAACCGCGAGGTCTACAAACTCCTCAAAGAAGGTATCCCGGTCTCGATCCCCGACCGCGAGTCCCACACCCTCGACCCCTCTTCCAGAGGTCGAGGGGGGCAATCCACCGAACGGCTGCGCGTGGTGGATTGGGAAAACCCCGAGCAAAACGACTTCCTGCTAGTGAGCCAACTCAGCGTGGTCGGCAACCTCTACACTTGCCGGCCCGATCTCGTCGGTTTTGTGAATGGGTTGCCTTGGGTGGTGATCGAACTGAAGAAACCCGGCGTGCCAGCGCGGGCAGCTTTCGATGAGAACTTGACCCACTACAAGCAACAGATCCCGCAGCTCTTCTGGTTCAACGCGATGCTGATCGCCAGCAACGGCACCGATAGCCGCGTCGGCTCACTCACCGCCGACTGGGAACGATTCTTCGAGTGGAAACGGATCGAACGCGAAGACGAACCTCGCCGTGTCTCCCTCGAAGTCATGTTACGGGGAACCTGCGACCACAGCCGCTTGCTCGATCTGGTCGAGAATTTCACTTTGTTCTCGGAACACAAAGCTGGGCTTGTAAAGATCCTTGGTCAGAACCATCAATTCCTCGGTGTTAACAACGCCATCGCTTCGATGCTCGAGGCCCGCAAGCTCGGCCACGGGCGCGGCGGAGTATTCTGGCAAACACAAGGGAGCGGCAAGAGCTTCTCGATGGTGTTCTTTGCGCAGAAAGTCCTTCGCAAGCTGGCCGGCAACTGGACCTTTGTGGTCGTCACCGACCGAGTAGAGCTCGACGATCAGATCGCCAAAACGTTCAAAAACGTCGGCGCGGTGAGCGAGTCCGAGGGTGAAAAGTGTCATGCGGCTAGCGGTGCGAAACTTCGTGAGCTGTTGCGAGGCAACCATCGCTATGTTTTCACGCTGGTGCACAAGTTCCAATCGCCAGAGATGCTGACGGATCGATCCGATGTGATCGTGCTGACCGACGAAGCCCACCGCAGCCAATACGACACGCTCGCGCTCAACATGAGAGCATCGCTGCCCAAAGCGATGTTCCTGGCATTCACAGGCACCCCTCTGATCGCAGGTGAGGAGCGAACCAAGGAGGTCTTTGGGGACTACGTATCGATTTACGACTTCCAGCAGTCGGTCGAGGACGGAGCGACGGTACCTCTGTATTACGAGAACCGAACACCGGAGTTGCAACTGGTCAATCCTGACCTCAATGAAAACATCTATGAACTGATCGAAAGCGCGGAGCTTGATGCGGAGCAGGAAGAGAAGCTCGCGAAGGTGCTGGGCAAACAGTATCACCTAATCACCCGCGACGATCGGTTGGAGACGGTTGCCCAAGACATCGTGCAGCACTTCTTGGGGCGTGGGTTCGTGGGCAAGGCGATGGTTGTATCGATCGACAAAGCGACCGCGTTGCGGATGCACGACAAGGTCAAGCAGCAATGGGCGATTGAGACGGCAAGGGTACGGAGGGAGTTAGACCGCTACGACTTGGCTAAATCCGACGAGGCATTGCTTCGGCAGCGGTTGGAAATCCTGACCACGACCGACATGGCAGTGATCGTTTCGCCAGGGCAAAACGAGATCGAGCAGATGAAAAAGCTTGGGATCGACATCGAGCCGCACCGCAAGCGGATGAACGAATCCCTGCCCGGGCTCGACGAGAAATTCAAAACTCCTGATGACCCGCTACGGTTGGTGTTTGTGTGCGCTATGTGGTTAACCGGCTTTGACGCGCCGAGTTGCTCGACAGTCTACCTTGATAAGCCTATGCGGAATCACACGCTGATGCAGACCATTGCGCGTGCGAATCGGGTATACCCAGGCAAGCATAGCGGTGTGATTGTCGACTACGCCAATGTGTTTGCATCGCTGGAAAAAGCGTTGGCTATTTACGGGGCTGGCAAAGGGGGAACAAATCCGGTTAAGGATAAAGGGCTCC
>CAIYZV010000495.1 GCA_903930765.1 uncultured Pirellula sp. | reverse complement strand
GGGGTGGTGGTGGACGCAGGTGTCGTGACGATGGCTTTGGTGACGGCCAAGTCGATCACGCGTTGCACGGAGTTACTCGCGTTGTTTGTCACGGGCGCCGAATCATCGGAATCGGCCGAAACGGTGTTGGTGATGGTTGTCCCCACAAAGCCTGAGAGGACTTGAGCGATTACCGTTACCACAACGTCGGTGTCCGCAGATGGGCTATCCACATTCACATTTGTGACATTGACGATGAAGCTATCGGGGTTCGTGCCTATTCCTTGGGTAGGGGTAGCTGTGCCTACGTTCGAGACCACGGAGACCAAATTGAGCCCCGATGGTAGGGTATCCGAGATAACCACGTTGCGAGCCGTTGCTGGGCCTTGGTTCTGCATCGTGATGGTGTAGGTGATGTTGCTGCCGAGTTGGACCGCCGTGGGCGCGCCTACTTTGGTGACTGCAAGAACGGCGTTCCTAGTCACCGGCAACGTCGATGTCCCGGTGTTGGTGAGCGTATCGGTTTCAGTTCCCAGCCCGCTGATGGTTGCCGTGTTGGTGATCGATGCGGGCGACCCGGTACCTACGGTATCCGGGAGTACTTTGGCAACGATGGTGATGGTGCGTTGCGTGGTGGCGCTCGCTGCCAAGGTGCCGATAGTCACTGTCAAATTATCTGGGTTCGTGCCAGTGGTGTCTTGAGCGGTAGCGGGAATAACAATCGTGTCCCCAACCGTGCTGGATGTCGCGCTGAGGACTTGGATTCCATCGGGAATGTCGTCGGTGATGACAACTCCGGTAGCAGGGCCGGGACCGTCGTTCCTTGCGGTGACCGTATAGGTGATGGTCGAACCTGCAGCGGCTGCGGTGGCAGTTGTGGTTTTGGCCACCGTCACGTCGTACTGTGAGAACAGGCCGATATCGACAGAGTTATCGCTGTTCGGGTTCGTGTCTCCGTCGTTGATTGGAGCCGAACCGGATACCAAAGTAACGAGTTTTGAAACAACCCCGCCCCCGCCGATGGCGGTTCCCGTGTTGCTGTTATTGGTGGGGCCCACGGGGACGGTGGAACTGACCACGTGGCCAACAGCCGCAGCCGAGCCTATGAATTGGCTCGATGGAATGACGACAAAGTAGGCGCCTGGAAGGAGGCTTGTGAAGTTGTACACCCCGGTCGAATCGGTGGTTGTGGTGATGGCAACACCCGAGCTATCGAGTGCGGCGGTGTCGGTACCGGGATTGTAGACCCCGTTGCTGTTCGTATCAGAGAACAGTTGCATGAGCACTCCGGCGACTCCAACCTCAGGCGGGGTGGCTCCGGTATCGAAGAGGCCATTGTTGTTCCGGTCCGCGAAGACTTGGTCGCCGATCGACATCGGGGTCAAGTTCGCGAAATTGCGAGTCACCACGGTAGGACCAGACGTCGCAAAGGTATCGATGATGGCATCTGCAGCATTTGGTCCCGTGATCTCAAGTTGAATGAATCCCACCGATGCAAAGTTCGCGCCGGTACCGCCGTTGACGGTGAAGTCGGCAAATGGGACGTCAAGCGTCTCCGTGGCGGCGGCTCCAACCGTGACCGGGATAGAGATTGTTCTCGTCGATGAGTTTGCTCCTTTGCCCACCCGGATCGTCAGCGACGTACCCGTTTCGCCGCCGATCAAGAAGCGAAATGCGTTCGCTGTGCCACTCGATGTCAGGTCGAGATTGCTCAGGCCGGACGACGCAACCGTCTGAGCATCCGAATCGATACCGTCGTAGGTAACAATGCGTGTGCCGTTCGCACCTGCGCCAACATCAATAACCAGAACGCCGGGGTTTGAAACATCGTTGGCAGCAACGCTAACATTGCCCGAAGTAGCATCGACGTAGATGTCGCGTTCACCGCCAACCGATTCGGACGCGACAAGTGCCGACTGGGCGGGCGTGGATCCAGGAAAGCTAGCGTTGACTACTTGTTGGGTGGTATTGAACGTATCGAGCGTTGCGATTTGCGTTCCGAGGACATCCCCGGAGGTGAGGGTCACTGTTTGCACGCGTTGGCTGGTGCGTTGAACGAGTCCACCGGTTGGGATCGATGTTTGAACGACGAAGTAAGTACCCGCCGTGGAGGTGCTGAATGAGTAGGCACCCGTTGTTGCGGCGCTGGTGGTGGTTGCGGTGACAGTGTCATCGCCACCACCGTTGTTGTAGATCCCGTCTCCTCCATCGCGGACGAGAGCGACGGAGACTCCTGACAATCTCGGATCGCCGCCGCTTAGTCCGTTGTCGTTGACGTCATGGTAGACGACGCCTTGGATATCCGCTGCGAGCAATTGGCGACTTTCGAGCAACTCCAACTTGAGCTTTCGCCTTGCACGATTCTTTCGCGATTCAAGTCGGTCAGCGTGATGCGATCGGCGACCGCCACGAATTGCTTCGACGATTCGGTGCAAAAGTCCAGCCATCTGTTGTCTCTCCATTACCTAGCAAAACCTCGTACAACGCGGCATCGGGTCCCCCTCGCGTCGATTAGTCAACGACGTTGCGGGGCGTTCCCTGCCACCGGATCAGGATATCATTTCATGATGCGAATGCTAGCATAGCAATCCGTCGGGCACTGGTCCGCTTGAAAACATTCAAAGGCTTGCATCGACATTCGACGAGGCAAGCCTTTGGGTTTTTTTGGGTTAAGAACTCGATTGTTTTCAAGCTAGAGTGAGTTGATTACCAGCGGTATTCACCACCAACGCTGACCCCTTGTACCCAGTAATCGGTGTCGCGAACTACGAATCCAGGTCCCATGTATGCAGTACCAGCGATGGGTGGTGGGAGCAGATTGGTATTGACGGTGGAATCGATCTGATCACCAGGACGGAGGACGTTGCTCCAATACAAGGCCGAGTAGCCAAGGTTGATTTTCAATCGCTTTGTGAGTTGGTATCCGATCGTTGTTCCAACTTCTGGAACAACACCGAATTGATTTTCAGAATAGCTGCCGCTGTTACGGCCAGGTTGTGCTAACAATCCTCCGTTGACGGCTGCGGCATCGACCGGACTTTTCGTGGTACCAGCGATGGTTAGTGATTGGAGTGTGTTTCCGACGTTAAGTCGGAGCAAAGTATCCAGCGACCAGTATCCGCGTCTGCCCAGCCATTGGAATCCGAACTCAGCTCCATTGAATTGATTGAAGGTAGTGAACGAATCGTTGATCAGGAACGAGCCTGGGTTGTTGGCATCGGTCGAGGCGAGGTTTTCGGTGATCGACAATCCTTCGTCGAGTTGCATGTATCTCCAACCGAGAGTCGCATCGATTCGCGACTGAGCGGGGATCGGGCCGCAGTCCCACGGTGAGCAGGCTGCTTTGCTACTGCAACATAGAATGTGTCGGAATCGAACAGCAGCCGACGTCAGCTGCGATGTTGCTTCGACGGTAACGCGTCCGCTGAGGAGCCCTGGAAAGGCCACCAGTTCGGAGTCTTGAAGTCCGGTATTGTTGTTGTAGAACGGTCGGGCCAAGATCGGGGAGCCGCTCGATGTCGAATCGAACATCTCTGATTGTTGGCCGAACCCGAAGTATTCACCTTCTGCGCCATAGTTTGGTCGGATGGAGCTCCACAAACCTACGCGAACGCGAGTGCCGTTCATCGTGTCGGTCAAAGCATCGTTGTTTCCACCGAATAGAACCGATGCATTGGGAAGCACACCCGCTGCTGCTTGAGCGGTACCTGACGGTGAAGTTGTAACCAAAGGAGGCAGATTCATCCCACTGGCGAACCAGCCTAGGTAGTCGACACTAACCCAACCATGCGAAGGGAGGCGGATGCAAAGTTGACGTCCGCCGTTGCCGCCCGTGGGATCGCAAAGGTCGAATCCGAAGCGGCTATCGGTGACTCCGCAACTGGTGCAACCTGTGTCGCCGCAGCTGCTGCAATGACCTGCAGCTTCGTCTTCATAAAAGACCTCACCATCCTCGTAGACCTCGGATTCGTCCATGACGATCGAAGGCTCGTCATAGATGACTTCGGGCTCATCCATCACCTGGCCTTGCATCCGCCGAGCGGATGCGAGGTGGCTCGTCGGGCGAGCCGGCCGCGGTACACCTTGAGAACGCAAGGTTGAGTTTCCCGGGCCAGCCATCCGCGGCATGGAGTTGGATCCACCATGTCGTATTTCTTGTGCGATGACGCTCAACGGACAGGAGGCAAGGATTAATGCAAAGCAGATCGAGGCAAAGCGGTTCACGTCAGTTGCTTCCGTGCTACGTGGACTTGAAAAACTTGTCGAACCTAGTGTTCGGCATGAATTGTGCCGTGGGTTTTTAGGGACCCGCCGGCCAATGCTTTCTCTGGTATCGATCCCCCATCCCGCATTCTTCACTTTTTCCGCATATTTTCCCAACGAGGAAAAGGTTCTCCACACGGCAATCTCGACGCAGATTACCTAGGGTTTCTGGGTTGCGCAGGTTTTCTGTTGGTTGGATATTGGCGGATATTGAGTCAGCCGGGGATGGCGTAGTGGTGGACTGGCGATCGAAGCGAGGGTGAAACAATCTTTGATTTTTCATCCCTTCGAGCTTCAAACCGCATTATCGCAGCCAATCGGCTTGGCTATAATCCGTGGTAATATCGCCTAAAGGGGGGCTACCGGGGTATTCCTCGCCGTTCCACAAAGGAGATCGTGTTGCCTTTGGAGGCAACCAGTGGCATTTGCATGCACCTTGGGGTTGCGTGAGGTCGCTGCTTTTCCTAATCAACTCGATTCGTTATCTCTCCAAACGGGATTGAGCAGGCGTTTGCGTCCGATGGGCGTGGACGAGGATAGGCACCCAAAAATCCCACCCAGATTTCAACTTTCGCAGAGAAAATTGACTCCAATGAATACCTACAGTCTCGATTACATCGACGACTTATACGTTCGCTACATCCAGGATCCGTCCAGCGTATCCGAGGGATGGCGAAAGTACTTTGAAGAGTTCTCTCTTTCGACCCAATCGGAAAAATATCTCTCTGAGAGCGAGGTGGACTCGAGTCCATCTGTCAGCACGAGCACGCTTCCCGATGCGTTATGGTTGGCGCGGATGCAGGAGCGGGTTGATCAATTAGTGCGAGAGTATCGTGTTCGCGGCCACTTGATGGCGAAATTGGATCCGCTGGGACTGAGCCGAAAAGGCCCACCGGAGTTGGATCCTTCATTGTATGGGCTCACTGAGGAAGATCTGCGTCGACCGTTTACTGGGCCAGACATCCAGTACACCACTGGACGGACGTTGGCGGACATCATCGAAAAGCTTCGCAACACGTATTGCCGCAGCATCGGTGCCCAGTTCATGCATATCGACAATCGGACCATTCGGGATTGGCTTCAACGGCGGATGGAGTCAACCGAAAACCGATTGCAACTTTCGAGAGACGTTCAGGTTCGCATCTACACCAAGCTTGCGGATGCGACCATTCTGGAAGAGTTTATTCGAAAGAAATACACCGGGTCCAAAACCTTTTCCCTCGAGGGCTCGGAAAGCCTTATCCCGTTGCTGGATCGCGCCCTTGAAAAGGCTGGGCAGCATGGAGTTAAGAGCGTCGTCATGGCTATGGCACACCGAGGCCGGTTGAATGTGCTCGCAAACATCATGGGGAAACGAGCGCAGAGTATTTTCTGGTCGTTCGATGATCCAAATCCGGAGCTTTTCCGCGGTGGTGGTGACGTGAAGTACCATATGGGATACAGCAACGACTGGACGACGAGCACCGGTCAGAAAGTGCATATTTCGCTTTGCTTCAACCCGAGTCACCTTGAGTTTGTGAACCCGGTTGCACTCGGCCGATGCCGTTCGAAACAAGACCGAGATGGTGATGTTCATCGCACGGAGAACATGACGATTCTTATTCACGGCGATGCTGCGTTCATCGGCGAAGGCGTCGTGCAGGAAACGTTGAATTTGAGTGAGTTGCCTGGGTACCGTACGGGTGGAACGCTTCATATTGTGCTGAACAATCAAGTTGGATTCACGACGGAGCCGGACCAAGGGCGCAGTTCGACGTATGCGACCGACATCGCAAAAATGCTCGAGATCCCTATTTTCCACGTCAATGGAGAGGATCCCGAGGCGGTCGCCCAAGTGGTAAGTTTGGCCATGGACTTCCGAAAGGAGTTCGAGAAAGACGTCGTCATCGATTTGTACGCGTATCGGAAACTCGGGCACAACGAAGCCGACGAACCACGGTACACCCAGCCGCTTATGTACGCCGCGATCGATGCAAAGAAGGGCGTGCGCGAGAGCTATCTCGAGCAATTGCTCAGCATGAACGGGATGACCCGTCAGGAAGCAGATGCAATTGCGGAAGCTCGGCATGCTCAATTGAGCCGAGAGTTTGAACTCGCGAAGAGCGAGCCCTTCGTTTACGACTTGCAAAGCATGACAGGTTACTGGGATGGCTACTTTGGTGGTCCTGAGCCGGTCGGTGAAACGGTTTCGACATCGCTCGAGCCAGGTCGATCTGCACAATGGATCCAGCGGTTGTACGATATCCCCTCGCACTTCAATCCACACAAGAAAATTGCGAGGGTTCTCGAGGAACGCCGCGAGATGGCGACCGGAAAGAACCGCTTGGATTGGGCAACCGCCGAAGCCATCGCGTTCGCGTCGCTGGTGGCCGATGGACATCCCATTCGGATGACCGGACAAGACGTCGAGCGGGGAACGTTTTCCCACCGTCACGCCGTGCTTCATGATGTTGATAACAACGCCAAGTTCATGTCTCTTTCGCACATCGCTCCCAACCAAGCTCGCGTGGAGATCGTGAACAGTCCACTTTCGGAAGCTGCTGTTCTCGGGTTTGAGTACGGCTATAGCCTCGATTGCCCGGAAGGATTGATCCTTTGGGAGGCGCAGTTCGGCGATTTTTGGAACGTGGCGCAGTGCATCGTCGATCAATTCATCACCAGTGCGGAGGATAAGTGGAAGCGGCTTAGCCGACTCGTTATGCTTCTGCCGCACGGATTCGAAGGCCAAGGCCCCGAGCATTGCAGCGCGCGACTGGAGAGATTCCTATTGCTGACCGCTGAGCACAATGTAATCGTCGCTCAACCTTCGACTCCTTCCCAGTATTTCCACTTGCTTCGCCGACAAGCCAAATCGAAGTGGAGCAAGCCATTGATTGTGCTGACCCCGAAGAGCCTGCTGCGGCTTCCTGCGTGCACGTCCACCCTCGCCGATCTCGAGCAAGGCACGTTTAGGAAGATTTTGCCCGATGATAGGCCCGCGAACCCAAACACCGCTCGCGTGATCATGAGCACCGGGAAAGCGTACTACGACCTCCTCGAAGAGAGGAAGCGACTCGGTAAGGACTCCGTCGCCTTGTTGCGGATCGAACAGTTCTATCCAATGGACACCTCGGAAGTCATGGCAGCACTTTCCCAGTACGCGACAGGAACTCAAATTGTTTGGTACCAAGATGAACCGAGCAATATGGGGGCTTGGCAGTTTGTGAAAATGCGATGGGGGGATGAAATCGCAAAACGATTCCCTCTTTCGCTCGTTTCCAGACCGGAATCCGCGAGTCCCGCAACCGGATCGTTAAGGTCCCACAAACTCGAAGAACGCGAGATCCTCGCCCAAGCCTTCGCGAACCTGTAATCGGTTGAGTCATGAGCCAAGATCCCAGAATGGAAAAGCCCATCACCGCTTCAGTCCAAGCCGACGTGTCGCAGCAACCGAACGCCCATCGCCCGGTCGATATCGCCTTCGATTGCCTGCCCCTGCGCAGCTTCACGCGAATGGATCCGCCAATCGATGCATCTCCGGCGCTCGTGGCTAAATGGGATCGGATCAAAAAAGCCATCGAGGAGCACGGTACCCACAATACCTACTACCTGCACAACGCCTATTGCCGGTTCTTTGTAACCAACGATCCCAAATGCGGAATGATCGCATTCAAGTTCGAGGGGGTCGTTTTTACGGATGAAAACGACTCGCAAACCCGGAACGCATCGTTCCAGGTTACCCTCGATCAGGAGAACGTTCCGTGGCTCGAACAGCACGTGGTGAAATGGTTCTCCGAGACTCTTCTTCATGCGGTTTGCGCTGAGTTCGATCGTTACATTGGCGTCGGTGACCCTGAGCGAACCCGAAAGAGACTTCTGCAACTCGAAAAGGCTCTCGAACATTCCGGTGGATTTTTGGGCATGCACCTCTAGTCCTCCGGTAGTCCTCCAGGCCGCGTTTGGATCGGGTTTTTACGATTCTAACGCCAAATTCCGGGGGAAATCTATCCCCGCACCACTGCGTCAGGAAGACGCCGGCGGCCTATAATGGAACGAGCCTACAATGGACGATGAGGAGCGTGGATCGGATCCGCACTCCGATCGAACTCCTTCGCCAAAGAATCCGCCGAACCCGGCGAGATAGTGTTGGGTGTTGCACACGAACTGGCACGCATCCCAGACTGTCGACTCGAACTACCGAGCAACGAACCATGGCACAAGCCACCAGTAATTCCGCCAAGATGGGCCAACTCGCACCAGCCAAAGCGGGAGCGGCGTCGAACCAGGTACCCAAAGAATCCTTGCTCGAGTACCTCCATGTTGCTGCCAAGGCGATGCGGCGTACGGAACTCTCGTATGGAATCATGATGTGGCTGACCATGATTCTTTTTGTGATCTCCGCATCAGTGCTCATCGATCACTGGGTATGGGAGTTCCCTCCCCTTGCGCGACTCGCAGTCCTGGCCAGTATCATTCTGTGGACGATTTGGTGGATCCCTAAAAAGATCATTCCTCCACTCTTTCACCCCATCAATACCGAACATGCGGCCCGAGCCATCGAGCAGCAATTTCCCGATTGTAAGAACAGCTTGATCAGTTGGCTCCAATTGTCCGGCACGGATTCGTCCTCGCCCAAAGGGGTCCTGGCCTACGTCGGACGTTACGCTGTCAGGAATTTGAAAGGACAAGACGCCAACTCCATCGTTGATTCGTCGACGATCGTTCGCTTGAGTGCGGCTTTTTTGGGATGCCTCCTCTGCGGCATGATCTATCTATTCGCAAGTCCGAAAAGTGGGTTTACCTCAATCGCTCGCATGATGGCACCTTGGGCGGATATCGCCCCAGCAACCCGAGTGAACATCCTGGAAGTGATTCCGGGAACCACCACCGTGACGCAAGGCGGCTCGCTTCCTCTGAGCGTTACCGTTCGCGGGATGCACCAAGGAGAAGGTGTACGGGTGCGCTTTGATCTCTCTGATGGGCAATTGGTCGGTGAATCCGTTCCGATGACCCCCGAAATCCAAATGATCAACTACAAGCTCGATTTCGGAAAGAGTTTCGGTGGGATTCATCAGCCGCTCAAGTACTGGATTCTCGCCGGTGACGCGGTCGCAGGGCCGTTTGACGTGTCCGTTCAGGTCGTGCCCATGGTTGCGGTCGAACGGATCGAACTGAGTTTTCCACCTTATACCAAACTCAAGCCGAGAACGTTGGTCAAGCAAGGCTCCTTTGAAACCCCGGAAGGGACACAGATCGAACTTGAAGCAAGTACCAACCAAACGATGAAGAAAGCGAGACTCGAGCTCGATCCTGTCCTCGAAGAAAAATCGCTCGTCCGCGTTCGAGAAACGATGGATCTGGCCATCGAAGGGAATAGTCTCACGGCAAAATGGGTGGCTCTCCTAGATGAAAAAAAGAACAACCCAACCACGACGCAATACCGGATCAAAGCCACCAATGAACTCAACGAATCGAATCCAGATCCGATCCTATATCAAGTCAAAGTGATCGGTGATCTGCCCCCTGAAGTCCTGCTCGATAGCAGCCTGTCCCAAGAAATAGATGTGCCCGCCGATGGTTCGCTGCAAATCGAGATTCGAGCCAATGATCCTGACTACGGACTCACCGAAATCGCTGCCAGTGGTAATCGGCCCGCCGAAGATAAACTCGGTATGCGAAAAGAACTCTTTCGAAAAATATGCTTTGAATCCGAGCAGGGCGAAAACGGCGTCATCGTTCAACTCTTTGAGTTGACCCCTGCGGAATTGGGATTGAATGCCGGAGATCAGTTCGATTTCTTCGCTTCCGCAACCGACAATCGACATGACCCTTCCACTGGCGACAAAGCACCCAATCAAAGCATTAGTTCGCCTCTGCGCATCAAAATCGTTGCCCCCGATTCGCCTTCGGAAAGAAACGATGGCAACGGGACATCTGCACCAAAAGAAGCGGAAAGCAGTTCTTCCCCGCAACCCAGACAAGACCCAAATCCAAAAGCAGGAAACTCAAAACCCAATTCAACGAACGATAGGAATCGACCATCTCAGTCCAAGAATGGTGGAAGCAGTAGCGAACAATCCAAAGGGGATGATTCCTCCGGGCAAGCCATGGACTCGAATGAACAGAATGATAATCCGTCAGCAAAGAATACCGATCCCAACTCGGGTTCTAGCCCTGACAAAAACTCATCGAACAACTCTCAGGGGGATGGAAGCCAATCCAAGAATCAATCGGGAAACTCCAAACAAGGAGCATCGCAACCCAAGAACAACTCGCAGAACAACAAGAGCTCACAAGGTGACGACCCTGGAGGGGAGCAAGGCTCTGAAAACTCGAGCGATGCTAACGAATCCGGGAAAGGAAAGGCAGGAAGCCAAAAGCAATCCGGCGGAAACGGCCAAGGCTCCGAGGATGGTGATCGTTCAAATACGAGTAGTAATGGCGGAAAAAACGCAAAGGGTGGATCTTCGGCAGGCAATCAAGCAGTCAGCGAATCCGGAGATGCTCCAACCGATTCAGCACCGCCAAGCCATGATGCTGAGGCATTCGACCGGATCAACCAATTCCGAAAAGAGCAAGAAACCGGCAAGTCACAAGGCGAGTCGAACGATCAAGGGCAAGATAGCAAGTCCTCTGGCCAGCCAACCAAAAACCAAGGTGGGAAAGAAGGAAAGCCTTCGAAAAACGCTGACGATAAATCGACAGATGAACCAGATGCAATGAAGCCTGGCGATGACAAGACCGGCGATGACAAGGCCGGTGGAGACAAGACTGGTGGTGACAAGACCGGTGGTGACAAGACTGTCGGTGACAAGACTGGCGGTGATAAGACTGGCGGTGATAAGACTGGCGGTGATAAGACTGGCGGTGATAAGGCTGGTGGTGACAAGGCCGGTGGTGACAAGGCCGGTGGTGACAAGGCCGGTGGTGACAAGGCTGGTGGTGACAAGGCTGGTGGCGACAAGACCGGTGGCGACAAGACCGGTGGCGACAAGACCGGTGGTGATAAGACCGGTGGTGACAAGGCCGGTGGTGACAAGGCCGGTGGTGACAAGGCTGGCGATGACAAGGCTGGCGGTGACAAGGCCGGTGGCGACAAGGCTGGTGGTGATAAGACTGGCGGTGATAAGACTGGCGGTGATAAGACTGGCGGTGATAAGACTGGCGGTGATAAGGCTGGCGGTGATAAGACTGGCGGTGATAAGACTGGCGGTGATAAGACTGGCGGTGACAAGGCTGGCGGTGACAAGACTGGCGGTGACAAGACTGGTGG
>CAIYZV010000494.1 GCA_903930765.1 uncultured Pirellula sp. | reverse complement strand
CGCTGGTCGTTGTACGGCTGGTAGTTGTACGGCTGGTAGTTGTACTGCTGGTAGTTGTACTGCTGGTAGTCGACGAGGATTGGATTGCGGTCGATTGCGATTTGGGCATGCTTTACCTCTAAAGTCATTCGTCGCGGCTCCAATACAGGGCCCCAATATAACGTCCCAATATAACTCGGAGGAAATATACCTGCGAGGAACGGCCGCCGACGAGATCGTGGCTATTTCAGTCGTTGTAATCTCGTTCGAGGATAGCGATTCTTGGAAAAAGAGCCGTTTATCCCGTTCTATTTCTCGATCTACTCGATCGAAATATTCTCCTGGGAATTTGTCGTTGTTGCTGAGGGTTCCGCGAATGGCACAGATTATCCAAATGGCTCAAATGAATGCCAGCATTGTTGAATGGGACGTGAAGTTAGGAAGACCCTCAATCTGGTAACGAGCGGAGGCGATGATAAGGGGTACGGCTAGGGACTGGTCAAAATTCTTGGGAGGGAACCAAATGTTGAGGAACATTTTCGCGACGGCTTGTGTGTCGAGCGTGTTGGCCAGCGGGATTATGGCCGGCGGGATTATGGTAAGCCCGGTTTTGGCGGATGGGCCTCACGATTTCCTTTCTGGAACGTATTTGGATCCCGCGATGCAGCGGCCCGATTTGTTGCCGCATACGATCACTTCGAAGATTCCAGAGCATCGTCAGGTGTACAATCGGCCTCGCTACATCCCCGGATGGATGGCGTACAAGTTCGAGCCAACGAGCCAAGAAGCGATGGCTTGGCAGACCAATTATTGCAACGGGAATTATCGCAATCATGCCGGCGCTTACGTACCGGTTTACAACTATCCTAAGCCTTGGGAAGCGATGAACACGCGAGCGCGACCCGATACGAAATCGAACGTTGCGATGACGAAAGCCCCAAGCAATGCCCCGGGCGCCAATGCCCAGGGGGTTACGGGCCGAGTTCCCGCAGGCAGTTTAGAGGCGATCGCACCGGCCCAAGAGCTCAATCTGCCTGCACAAAACAACCTGCCAGCGCAGCGTTAGGGGTAAGGCCTCGGAAACGGCTGGGAGTGCGGAGAGTGTTGCCCAGCAGACTTGATCGATCGGATACAATCCGATGCCCGTCATCATTCTGCGTCCAACTCGAACGAAACTCCCTGGATAGTGCCATGCCGATTTCGAAATTAGGTCTGCGGTGTTTAGGTCTGCGGTGTTTAGGTCTACGGTATATCGCCCCGATGGTTCTTGGTGGCGTCGGATTCGCGATGTCGACCGCAGCGATGCTTGGTTCCGCGCGGGCCGACTGGCCAGGGTTGTTGGGTCCATTTCGGAATGGGCATGCGGATTCCAAGGCACAGGTTCCGAACCAACTCCCCGAGAAACCAAGAATCCGTTGGCAGCTAGACGCTGGCCAAGGCTACGCGGGTGCGGCGATTCGGGATGGGCAAGTCGCCCTGTTCCAGCGGGATGGCAAGCAGGATGTGCTTCGTTTGGTGTCACTGACCGACGGCAAGGAGATTTGGTCGGCAGCGTTTCCTGCGGTCTATCAGCAAGGGATCGATTCCGACAAAGGTCCACGATGCGTCCCTCAGATCGTCGACGATGCCGTGCTGGCTTATTCGGCCGCGGGGACGCTCTACTGTGTTTCTCGGAGCGATGGCAAGCGGCGTTGGGTTCGTGAACTCCGAAAAGAGTTCGCCGCAGAGGATGGGTATTTCGGTGCAGGCAGCACCCCTTTGGTGGTTGATTCGAGTGTGATCGTCAATGTGGGTGGACGCAAAAAAGGGGGCGTTGTCGCCGTCCGATTGTCCGATGGCAAGAATCTATGGCAGTCCACCGATGCCGATGCGAGCTATGCGTCGCCGATTGTCATCGATGGGGCAAAGGATGGGGGGAAATCCGAGCAAGCGGGAACCGTGGTGGTACCGACGCGGTACGTGACGTATGGGCTGGAGCCTAAAACCGGATCGGTACAGTGGCAGATTCCGTTCGGGCAGCGTGGTCCCACAGTGAATGCGGCGACGCCGATTGCTTGCGGAACCGGCCAACTCTTTTTGACATCGAGTTA
Source organism: uncultured Pirellula sp. (assembly GCA_903930765.1). GTDB lineage: Bacteria > Planctomycetota > Planctomycetia > Pirellulales > Pirellulaceae > JBKCUI01. The sequence continues at coordinate 8,625 of CAIYZV010000494.1, read as the reverse complement.
CGGTCTCGGATTTGTGATCGCTCGGTTGCCCGCTGGGCCTAAAGACCCCATATCCATCGAGAAGAAAGGGGATGCGATCTCCAGCCAGTATGCGTCTCCGGTTTCTTTCGGGACAAGTATTTTTGGAGCTGACGGGCGCGAAGATGGTGGATGGCCCAGTTACAAATGCATGGATAGCGAAACAGGCGAGATGGTCTGGTCTGAGGCGGGAATGCCCATTTGCCACTCGATCGCTTTGGACGGTACTGCCGCTTTGGACGGTACTGCTGCTTTGGACGGTACTGCTGCGGGTACTAGTGGGGAAACGGGTACTAGTGGGGAAGGTGGACGCGGAGAGGATGCGAAACCCAGAATTCTTTTGATCGGCATCAATGGAAAAATCTGGTTGTTGCCAGCGACGAGGGATGGTTTTCAGCCCCTGTCCAAAACGGTATTGCCCGAGGGGGTGTACCGGGCATTGCCAGCACTCTCGGAAAATTCGCTTGTAGTTCGGACGTCGGGCGGTTCCAATGCAACGTGGACTTGTTTTGAATGGTAACTGTTTCCCGGCAGTCCTTTGGAAGCGTGGTACTCCATGACCGCACCGATCGAACCCACCGATGAGTTGAGTCCCGCGAGCGAGCGGCCTGCGCCTAGCAGTCCCAGGACCATTGCATCGCATCCGACGTTTTCGAATCTGCTCGCATCGACCGTTCTCAGTTTGTCGGTCGTCTTGATCTTGCTCGTGTGCCTTCGTTTTCTTTTGCCACCGATGCTGGAGTCATCGCGGTATTCGTGGCACCGCGGGCAGTTGCGAGCCGAGTACGAAGTAGCGGGAGATCAATTGGAGCGGGTATCTTGGGAAGGATTGTCTCAGATCTCGCGTACGGTCGCCAAACGGGTCAGTCCCAGCGTGGTTCACATCACTGTGAATACGTTCGCTTCGAATGGTTCGCGAGAGGCACCTGTGCAGGAGCCATGGCGAGCCAATCCGGAATTGCGTGAATACCGCAACACGACCGGTCAAGGCAGCGGGATCATCGTGCAAGAGGACGGATACATCCTCACCAATCATCACGTCCTCGAAGGCGTTGTCGAAGCGACAGTCGTGTTGGCGGACGATCGGGCATTTCGGGGTGAGATCGTCGGTGTCGACCGGACCACGGATTTGGCGTTGCTAAAGATCGACGCAGAGGACTTGATGCCCATAGCATGGGGAGACAGCGAAGAGGTAGATATCGGTTCGCCTGTTTGGGCGGTCGGGAGTCCCTTTGGCCTCACTGGTTCGGTGTCGTTTGGGATCCTCAGTGGAAAGCACCGAGTCGACCTCAATGCAAACCAGCAGTACCGAGGTTCGCGCGAGCGGATCACCTCCCGTTACAGCGATTTGATGCAGAGCGATGTCGCGGTGAATCCGGGCAACAGTGGAGGTCCGTTGGTGAATGGTCGAGGGGAGTTGATCGGGGTCAATACCGCGATTGTCGGCGAGTCGTATCGCGGGGTTAGTTTTTCGATTCCATCGCAGGTGGCCCGACGAGTCCTCGATCAGTTCATGGCGCATGGGCGGGTGCGTCGAGGATGGTTAGGGGTGGAGTTGACTCCGGAGTTGCCGTTTGGTTCGGAATCGACAGCGGGTGACAAGCGGGATGAGGTTGCACCTGCGGTGGTGGTTCGAGCGGTTGTTCCCGATTCTCCGGCGGCCAAAGCTGGGGTTTATCCAGGGGATCGCATCACGCGTTTCAACGGGATTGCGGCGGTCTCGGTGGAGCAATTGATCGACGAGATTCGGGATTCGAAAGCCGACCAAAAAGTCACCATTACCATCCGTCGCGATGGTGAATCGATCGAGCTCGACGCGACTCTTGGCGAGCTCAAGTACGCGCCTTAGTCTGTGGCCGGATTCATGCGTTTTTGAGCCCCGAACACGCATGCAGCCCCTGCACACGTGTTGCAGAGGCGGTCGCACAGCGGTTTTTAGAGTGTGTCGTTTCGGTAGCAGGGCATCGCGGTGCCATTCCGCTCGCGTCCGATTTTGGTAGTTTAGGAGATTATGAATCTCAATACTGCCACCCAGCCTCTCGTCGAGAGGGCGGAACACGAAGCCCGATCGCTGCGCATTGAAAGTCATCGTTTGGAGGAGGGGGGCCACATCCTCGATTTCGGTTGCCGAACGGTTGGCGGCATCGAGGCCGGATTGCTCTTGGCCAAGATCTGTCTTGGGAATCTCGCTGCGGTGGAATTGGCACCTGCAGATCGGGGGATTTGGCCGAGTCCTATCGTGATGGTCTCGACCGATGACCCTTGCAACGCATGCATGGGATCGCAATACGCGGGATGGAAGCTAGCCAGCGACTCATTTTTTGCGATGGGTTCTGGGCCGATGCGGGCCAAACGGGGTAACGAAGCGGTGCTCGACGCCCTTGCGATTCAAGACGCTTCCGAGTGTGCCATCGGAGTGTTGGAGTGCGAAGACCTCCCGCCTCCTTCGGTCCTTCGTTCGGTTGCCGAGGCCTGCCGTGTGAGTCTCGATCAAGTCACCTTGTGCGTTGCTCCAACGCGGAGCATTGCCGGCGTGATCCAGGTCGTCGCGAGGTCGGTGGAGACGTCGCTGCACAAACTCTTTGAGTTAGGGTTTGATTTGAGGAGCATCGTATCGGGGCATGGATCGGCTCCGATGCCGCCGATTGCTGTGGATTTCGTCAAGGGGATCGGTCGAACGAACGACGCCATCCTTTATGGAGGGCATGTGACGCTCTGGGTTTCGTGCGACGATAGCAGGATCCAAGAGGTCGGCCCCAAAGTGCCCAGTGCGACTTCTTCGGATTACGGGCAACCGTTTGCAAAGACGTTTAAGGCCTACGACTATGATTTTTACAAGGTCGATCCGGGGCTATTTGCACCGGCGATGGTTACCTTTGTGAATTTGAAAACTGGCCGCTCCTTTCGATACGGCAATTTCAATCCGGAGGTGCTTCAGGAATCGTTTGGTGAGTCGGTGGGAGGATGAGTCCATCGAGTGGCGGAGTTGATGGAACTCGTTCCTCGCAGCATGAGAACACAGTGACCCCAAATCCTTTCCGCATCGGCGTCCTCGGATCGGCCGAAAGCTGGTACTTTCGGGATCTCATGCGTGCTGCCCAGCTGGACTGTTGGGATCGACCGGTGGAACTGTCGCCATTCTCGTTTTCGGACTTGCAAGTCGCCTACCGCGGAGGTGCTGCGTCGGTCGTAGAGTTTAGCGATCATCAGGCGCTGGATGCACTGTTGGTCCGCACGATGCCGCTGGGATCGCTGGAGCAAACCATCTTTCGGATGAATGCGTTGCAAATCGCGAGATCGACTGGGGTGCGTGTGGTCAATCCGCCGCGGGCGCTTGAGATCGCCATCGACAAGTGGTTGACGTTGGACTTCCTTCGGCAAGCCGGTTTGGAAATTCCGAGAACCGTTTGTTGCCAGAATCGGGAGGCCGCCATGGCTGCGTGGGAGAGTCTAGGCAAAGATTGCGTGGTCAAGCCCCTTTTTGGGGGTGAGGGACGAGGGATTGTTCGGGTCCAGGATCCGGATATGGCGTGGCGCGTGTTTAGCACGCTCGAGCAATTGCAATCGGTCATTTACGTTCAAGAGTTTCTGGCAAGTCCAGGATTTGATTTGCGATTGCTGGTGATCGGCGATGCCGTTTTTTGTGTCAAGCGCCAGAACCCATTCGATTGGCGAAGTAATGTTTCGCGGGGTGGCACAGCGGTCGAGCACGAGCCGACCTTTGAACAAGTGGCGATCGCATTCCGCGCGTGTCGCAGCATCGATGCGTGGATGGCTGGGGTCGATATTTTGACCACCGACGATGGCCGCGATCTGGTGCTGGAGGTCAATGCGGTCCCGGGGTGGCGCGCGACAGCGGCTGCGTTGCAAGTCGATATCGCCCGAGTTGTTCTGGAAAAACTATTGGAGCGATAAGCGGTTCGAAGAAGAGACCGTCTTGGAGTTTCGAATCGCAACATTAATACTACGTTCGCATAATAGGTAGAACATGGCAATTATTCTCACTACTGTCCTGATGCTGATCGCATCCAACATCTTCATGACTTTTGCATGGTATGGCCATTTGAAGGACCTCAAGGACAAGCCGTGGTTGATGGCGGCCATGATCAGTTGGTGCATCGCGTTTTTCGAATACCTCATCCAAGTTCCCGCGAATCGGCTGGGGAGTTCCGTTTTAACGTTGCCGCAGCTGAAGATCCTGCAGGAGGTGATCACGTTGTGTGTTTTTGTTCCCTTTATGGTGGTGTATATGAAGCAATCGCTTCGTTGGGACTTTCTGTGGGCTGCTCTATGTATGTGCGGTGCGGTATATTTTATTTTCCGCCAAGGCGTCTCGTTACCTCCAGTGGAGTGATGAGATGCTTGCGGGTCGCTGGTGGTTGTAACTCCTCTCTTCTTTCAACAAGTGTCCTTGGTGCCAGACATGGATCCGGATCTCTACGACAACGCTTGGTTGATCGGACTGGCGTTTGGTGATTCGGTAGATGATCTGCAGCGAAACGTTTCGCGAGATCCAATATTCCATCGAGAATCGCTGCAGCCGTGGAATGGATACGGAGCGGCGGATCCATTCGCGATTTTCGTTCGCGATCGGTGGTATGTCTTTTTTGAGCTATTGGTGCGAAAAGAAAAAAACGCGGTCATTGCAGTGGCGTCGAGTAGTGACTTGAAGCAATGGCAAGTTCTCGGAGTTGCGTTGAAGGAATCGCACCATCTTTCGTATCCGTTCGTGTTCGAACATGGTGGCGAAATTTACATGATGCCGGAAAGCAAATCGATTCGGCAGGTCAGCCTTTATCGGGCGGTCGATTTCCCGCTTCAATGGGAGCGATGCGCGACGTTGGTCCGGGGGGCACTGATGGATGCATCCATAATCCAGCACCGCGATCGTTGGTGGATGTTTGCGGGATGGAAATCGTATTGACTTAAGATATTCCATGCCCCGAGTCCGATGGGACCATGGCGATCGCACTGGATGCCGATCGCGAGGACGTATAACAAACGCAACGTTCGGCCCGGAGGTCGCCCCGTGCACTTGGAGGATGGGAGCATCCTTCGCTTTGCGCAGGACAACCGCAAGTGCTACGGTCATCAGTTGCAAGCGATGCAGGTGACCCGGTTGAATCGGTTATGGTTTCGGGAGAAGCCGTATCGGGAAAAGCCGATCTTGGCGCCGTTCGGCACGGGTTGGCATTCCGAGAGGATGCATCATCTCGATCTGCATCCAAATACATCCGATGCGGTACCTGGAAAATGGATTGGCTTTTTCGACGGATGCAATTAATGCAATTAAAGCGATCTGCTCGATGTTCTTATTTTCTAAATCGTCGGGAAGCGTATCGAATCTTGTGGCCTTTTGTGTCGGGGGAATCGCGGTGTTGAAAACGCGGTATTCCCGTGTTTCAGCATTCCCGTGTTTCAGCGCACTCCACTGGGTGAAGCGAGCTTAGTTCGTGCAGCGCTGGAAAATAGGAGCGTGTCGACTTGAAGTTGCAATCGTTCGCTCGCCAGTGGTGTATCGGCGGCATCGATTTCGATCCAGACAGGGACCGATCGAAAATCGGATCGGCTGAGTGGATTGGGGGATCGCATTTGTGCGCTGCCGATGGAGCGATCGATCCGAATCACTTTGCCTTGGATAGGGCGAGCCAGCGCCGCCGATCTCATTTCGACCCGTTGACCGGGCGCGACGCTAGCGATGTCTGCTTCGTGGATTTCAGCGACGCATGCCATTTTGGACAAGTCGGCGACTTGGATGAGTGGCAAGGTTGCGGTACGTTCCCCAGCGGATGCTGTGATCTGAATTACGGTCCCGTTCAGGGGTGAGTGGATGGACGATTGTTTCAGTTGGAGTTGGATTAGTTCGATTTGTTTCTCGACGGTTGCGACTGGATTGGCAGCGAGCAACGCTTCGTGGGTGGCTTTGGCATTGCGATGTAATTCGGTGGCTTGTTGGATCGCCAGTTCGCTGGCTTCGATCGCATGTTTCGAAGCCAGTTCGGCTTGAGCGAGGGATTGCACTGCGTTGCGGAGTTCGGTCCGTTTGCCGTCGAGTTCCAAGCTGCCGATGGCTGCTTTGGTGAGTGGGTCGTCGCGGAGTCTCTGAAGGGTTTGGACTTGGCGCTCGAGCGTTGCGATCGATTCCTTTTGCTCGTGAACGCGATCCGCCGCTGAGACTGCTTGTGCGTGTTGTTGGTTCGCGGCGATTTGTTTTCCCTGCGATGTGGTGACTGCGAGTTCGGCGTCCCGGAGTTGGGCTTGGTGCTGAGCTCGGGCATCTTCGAGTTTCAGCGATGCTCCTTCGAGTTCCATTTTTTTGGCTTGCTCGCTTTCCAGAGTGATCAATCGATCTCCAGCTTGGATGGATTGTCCCACCGCGACGTCGACGGACGCGATGCGGTCCCCTGGGAGCGAAGACAATTGCACGATCCCGCCCAGCGGTTGCAGGCGGCCTTGGGCGGAGATTTGGGCGGAGATCAACTGGGCGCTGGCGGTTTCGACAGGTTTTGAGGGAGCTGTGCTCGCGGTGGAGTCTTCCGTAGTCGTGTCCGCTGAGTGCGACGAAGGTCGAAGCGCAACCGTTGGTGTACGATAATGGACTAGGTTGAAAGTGCCTGCGTTAGGGTACTTGGGTGTGTTGGCAATTTCGACGCGGTGAGACCAATGCGACCACTCCGTGAGGTTGGAGCAGCCAAGGATCATCGTTGCAAAAAACGACAAGGCGACACTGGCGGATGCGATGCCGATCGAGGGTGATTGATTGCTGGTGGGAGCAGGGCGTCTCAATGGGAAATGGAGGTGCATGGCCAAGTCCGTGATCGTACAAAGAAGCTTAGAATATCGCATAGACGTTGGCTGCCAGGGCGGAGTTGCAGAGGCTGTGGATGGCTCGAGTTCCGTATTTGTCAAAACGACCGACAAGGAATGGCTCCCCTATTATTCCAGATTTATTACACCTAGGCGCTAAAAAACCATGCTCTCGACATCCCTTCCTCGGGCGACGCAATTCGACCCGCAAACCCGATTGCGGATCCGCGAAGGAGAGCGGCCCTCGATCCAAGCCACAGCTTTGCAGCATTTTTTTGGTTCGGGGGAACTGAGGAAGCAGGTCCTGTTCGACAATAACCTTACGGTTTACCCGGGCGAAATAATCATCATGACCGGTCCGAGCGGATCGGGAAAAACCACGTTGTTAACGTTGATTGGAGCGCTGCGAAGCGTTCAGCAGGGAGAACTGTGCGTACTCGGGGAGCCTTTGCATGGGGCCAATCGAACTGCGTTGGAGCGGTTTCGCAGGGATGTCGGTTTTATCTTTCAGTCACACAACCTTTTCGAGTCCCTGTCAGCCACTCAAAATGTTCGGATGTCGCTCGAGTTATGTCGGCCTGAAATGGATTCGGCGGGGCATACGCGTGCCGCAGAGACAATGCTGGACCAAGTTGGCTTGGGGCACCGTATGCATCACAAGCCGAAGCAGTTGTCGGGTGGTCAGAAGCAGCGAGTCGCCATTGCGCGAGGGTTGGTTCATCAGCCTAAGCTGGTACTGGCCGACGAACCTACGGCGGCGCTCGACGAACAAAGTGGTCGAACCGTTGTCGACTTGTTGCAGCGTCAAGCCAAAGAAATGGGAACTACGATCATGATCGTAACGCACGACAATCGCATTCTCGATGTCGCTGATCGCATTGTCACTTTAGTCGATGGCTCGATACGTAGCGACGCTTTGGTCAAGGAGGCTGCTATCATCACCCAGATGCTCGCCAAGTGCAGAGTATTCGAGCGCGTCACGCCTCGAACGTTGACCCGCATTGCGGATGAGTTGCTCATCGAGTCCGCGCAAGTTGGAGTCCCGATCATTCGCGAAAACGATCCTGGGGATCGGTTCTTTTTGATCCGTGAAGGGAGAGTATCGGTCCGTCGAGGTGACACCGATACAGAGATTGTTCAGTTGGGTGCCGGTGATTTCTTTGGAGAGATGGCGCTCCTCACCGGACAACCTCGCAATGCAACCGTTTGGCCTCTGGAGGAGACGCTGCTCTACTCCTTGAGCAAGTCGAACTTCCAGTCAGCGATGTCCGAATCGGCAACGATGGAAACAGAAATTCGCGAAGCATATTTCGATCGGAAGTAAAGCCATCAAGGATGGTTAACATTCCTTTACGGCATCTAGTCCCAAAAATGCAAGAATCGCCAGGAAGATTACAATAAGCTAATATTCCAGGTGTTTTTGTAGGATTCGGGATTTTCTTAGAAATTTTTTGGGCGTGGAAGTTCGGTTTTTGATGTTGGTTAAATTGCCGTTAGTTTGCATGCGAGACAAGCGAAATTCATGAGACTTTCTCATTACGTTTTAGCCATTTAAGGGGTTGACAAAGCGTTTTTGCGCGTGCTCAGGGCGATGGGAAATTCATTGACATTTCATCGGCCTGCGTTTTACTAATTCAAGGTTAGTTTTGCGCACCCAACACACACACACCCGACTTCCCGAGTCTGCCGCGACTGGGCGAGTTGGTCGAAAGCGGCAGAAGCGGATAGCTACTTACCTCCCTTGAAGTAGTGCCGCGACACTGAGATCGTCCCTGACTCAGGAATTGTTTTTTTTCATTT
>CAIYZV010000493.1 GCA_903930765.1 uncultured Pirellula sp. | reverse complement strand
GTACCAAACCTCATCGGGAAGCCACCTTTTTTGGATCGCTCGACGCAATGCCTGGAGCAACCGCGAGACCCCGGCACCCGACAAACCAAGGAACGAAGCCGACGAGCGATTGGACGAACAAAAGATCGATTGGATGCGGCCGTTTGGACTGAAAACCGTCCCCTCGTTGCTCGATCAAATCCTCTGGCCCGACCGGTAACTCGCCATTCTCTTCTCGGCGAAACGCATACACCACCGGCAATTCGGACCTCCCCCAAAGCAGCAATTTCCAACAGAAACCGCTTTTTTAGCGCTTCACCTTGAAAAAACAGCCTCTAGCTGTTATTCTTTCATCCGGATAAGCGGATGATTGATTACGCCCTTAGATTTGTTTCCTGCCGGAGTTGCCACGATGAGCGCAGTGGCTCCTATGATTTTTTGGATGCAAAGCCTCTCGGATCCGACCCGATCCCGATTGCTGCGTTTGCTCGAGCGCTCAGAATTGTCCGTCGCCGAAATGTGCACCACGCTCCAACTTCCTCAAAGCACCGTAAGTCGGCACTTGAAAGTGCTGGTCGACGACGGTTGGGCCTACGCCAGGCGCGAGGGAGCCAGCAATTGGTATCGGATGAACTCCCAGGAAATGCCGGCCTCGCAGAAGCGTCTATGGTCGGTTGTGAGAGGGCATAGCATTGCCGAACCGACTGCAGAACAGGACGATGCTCGCCTGGAACAGGTGCTCGAAGCTCGCCGTTCAAAATCCCAAAACTTTTTCTCGACCGCCGCAGGTAAATGGGATCGATTGCGAGGCGATCTTTTTGGGCCACGTTTGGACGCATGGGCGATCGCTGCGGCACTCGACACCAACTCGGTGATCGGAGACCTAGGCTGCGGTACCGGCATGATCAGCCACACCATCGCTCCCTGGGTTGAACACGTCATCGCGGTCGATTCGTCGACAGCGATGTTGCAAGCAGCCCGCAAGCGTCTCAAGGAAATCGATAATGTCGATCTTCGGAAAGGGGAATTAACATCGCTTCCGATCGATGATGATACACTGACGACGGCGATGCTTGTCTTGGTGCTACCCTACCTCACTGCACCGCAGCAAGTGTTCGCCGAGGCGGGTCGTGTGACGAAGCGAAAAGGTCGCTTGATCATTTTGGACATGATGCCCCACGACCGTGCGGAGTATCGAGATGAACTCGGTCATAGCTGGATGGGTTTTTCCAAGGAGCAGATCGCGTCATGGCTAACCGAATCCGGTTGGACCATGGAGCGTTGGATGGTCCTGCCACCAGACCCTGAGGCCAAAGGAACACAAATTTTTGTTACCACAGCGTCCCGATCCGATGGATCGAACAGACGCTGAGGTATTTCATGGATACGTTTTAACTGTTTCACTATTTTGGAGTAAGAAACCTGATGAGTACGGTTGCTGACAAGAAAAAAACGACTGGGTCTGTGGACCCATCCCGAGCCCAATTCAAAGTTCGCGCATTTGACCTTCTCGCCGCTGGCAATCGCAAAGAAGCGGAAGAAATCGCAAGCTTGGGCCGCAAGGAAATCCAACTTGCCGAAGACGAAATGCCTGGCTTGATGGCCCTCCGTGCTCGCCACGGCAAGACCAAGCCCCTCACCGGCGCAAAGATCATGGGTTCCCTCCACATGACCGTGCAAACCGCCGTTCTTATCGAAACATTGGTCGACCTCGGTGCGGATGTACGATGGGTTAGCTGCAACATTTTCTCGACCCAAGACACCGCAGCAGCGGCCGTCGTCGTTGGCCGTGGCGGTTCCCTCGACAATCCGATCGGAACTCCTGTTTACGCGTGGAAGGGTGAAACACTGCCGGAATACTGGTGGTGCACTCAAGAAGCACTCGTATGGCCAGACGGAACCGGCCCAGACATGATCGTCGACGATGGTGGTGACGCTACACTCCTCATCCACCTGGGCACCCAGTACGAAGCCACAGGCATCGTTCCTGATTTCGATCCCGAAACACAACCGGAAGAGTTCGGCGTTATCCTCGATCTCCTCCGAAAGGAACTCGTAAAGAATCCAGGACAATACACTGCGATGGGCAAAGCCATTTGCGGTGTTTCTGAGGAAACCACCACCGGCGTTAAGCGTCTCTATGATATGACCGCCAAGGGAGAGCTGCTCTTCCCGGCGATCAATGTCAATGACTCGGTCACCAAGAGCAAGTTCGACAACCTGTATGGATGCCGCCACTCGTTGATCGACGGGTTGAATCGCGCCTCCGATGTGATGCTCGCTGGAAAAGTCGCTGTCGTCTGCGGTTATGGTGACGTTGGCAAGGGATGCTGCCAAGCTCTCCGTGGCCAAGGTTGCCGCGTGATCGTGACCGAAATCGATCCGATCTGCGCGTTGCAAGCCACCATGGAAGGCTATGAAGTCAAGACGATCGAAGATTACATCGCCACTGCGGATATTTTCGTAACTGCGACCGGTAACAAAGACATCATCACTGCGGAACACATGGCAGCGATGAAGGATAAAGCGATCGTTTGCAATATCGGCCACTTCGACAACGAAATCGACATGGCTG
>CAIYZV010000492.1 GCA_903930765.1 uncultured Pirellula sp. | reverse complement strand
CCCGTGCTCGCCGTTGAATTGAATATCGCGCCAATCGATGAAGCGCTGCTTCGGGTCATCCCCATCGGCTCTCCAGCCTGCCGCCCACCGCATCGTGTCGGTATCAAAGATCATCCAATCGTTACCTCGGGTGATACCTCCAGGCCCTGGATCGATTCGCATGGCCACTCCCTTGTAGGCAATGTTCAGCTTGTCTCCTGGGATTTCATAACAGTGGGTCAATTGGTTTCCATAGTCCATCGCGCTCCAAACCTCGATTTGACTCGGCGCCGGCCCTCGCGAATCCCCCTTGGGCAATCGCTGAAGGTATTCAGCCGTCAGATCAGCACCCTTGCCGAATCCAGAATCACCGAGCCCGGGATCCACATTGGGATTGGCCCCCATAAATGTCTCGCGGATGTAATGGATCACATCGTATTTCTGTGCCGGCACCATCCACGTTTGCGCTGGCATAAATCCATAGCCGTGCGTAAGGGTGCGATACATCGAGTACGGGTCACTCCCGTTTTTGAATTTCCCTTCGGCAAATCGAAGGGCCGTCGGCAACGAACCCAGCTGATCTTTGGTACCGTGACAATTGGCGCACACGCGTTGGTAAATGGCTGCTCCACGCGATAATGACTCGCCATTCCATTCGCTGATGAAGCCCGCGTGGTCGATTTGAGATTCATACTCGGGGATTTTTATCGCCATGAGACTCAAGTCCGGTTGAAGCGATCGAGCTCGTTCCGGCCCACCATCGCGCACCTCCATCAAGTACTTCAGCAGATCGAGAAACTGCTGGCGACCGGAAAGTTGTTGGACCAGTCCGATGGGCATCAACGACTGAACCGACTGCGAAGAAGACTCAATCTCGGAAGCCTTGACCCGAACGAGTTCGCCATTGACATTTCGAAGGGACCAAAGATCGTCCCCTTTTTCCACGATGATGCCCGTGATTACTTCGCCTTCGTCGGTCCGGATCGTCGACGATTCGTATCCCTTCCGAATCGTTTTGGATGGCTCCAAAATCGATTCGACCAATTGCTCGTCCGTGAGTCGGTCTGCGATCGCAATCGTTTGGCCATGCCCGAGCCCTGGGCCGGTCGTTGCCGCAGATCCACTTTTCGAAAGGTGGCATGTTGCGCATGCCAATGACGGCTGATAAAAAATCGACGCGCCGCGAACCGCATCGCCAACTTCTCGGGCTTGCTCTGCCCACGCCTCTGCCGGTACCGATTTCCACGCCTGTTCATCGGTCTGACCCAAAAGCCAAACACTTAGGATTGGAGATAAAACAAGAAACAGTCCCAAGGGAAGAATGGCTCGACGCATAGCACCCGACGCTGAGAAAACTGAGAAAATAGAGCGGTCACAAAACATGAACGAGGAACCGTTCAAGTGTAACATGCGGACGCCCGAACCGTATGAGAAAGTCCGCTGCGGACAAGCACACGAGGAGCGATTTGCCCGGCAAAAAGAAAAAAGGGTGTTCCATGCAAAAAGCCCGCCACAGGCGATCAATCGTGTGGCGGGCTTCGCAATGAAATTCAAGATCCAAACACTTCAAAACTCTCTTGGGGAAAGCCGATCCAGTTCCCGAGAGAGAAATCGATTTAAACCTCCGGAGTTACCGTGGCTCCACTTTTGACGATCGAGACATTGCCGTGGTTGTCGCAGTGGCCATTGTGCTGATGGTGCAAGTGGCCATCGACAAGGTAATCCACATGGTCGCCGTGAGGCACCGCAGGGTGTCCGCAATCAGGACCATGAACATGGTCCGCCGCATGCCCGCTGCACGCATGCCCACCTGTGCATGATTCCGGATTATTCGCGTTCACCTCGAGCACATGCTCTTCAACGACCCCGGCACCGTCTTGATGATGCAAATGGCCATCATGGAGATAATCCACGTGATCCCCATGCTCTATCGCGGTATGCCCACAGTTGGCGCCATGCACATGGTCATGGTTTTCGTGATTGTGTCCCATTTGTTCTTAGTTCCTTTGTTACGAGTCAACGATTACGAGTCAAAAAATTTGTTTACGTGGTCGATGCGTTTAAAAAACTCAGGCTGCTCCCGCGTCCAACATCCTGCGGCGCAACCGTGAAAATCAATCGTGAAAATTAACCGTGAAACTCACCCGTGAGGTTCTTCGGATCCATGTTCCAATCCGTTCGAAATCAAGAGGGCGATATGGTTGTCCGCAAGTGAATAGTACACATGCTTGCCTTGACGCCGCGATCGAACAATCCGCTCCGATCGCAGGAGCTTCAGTCGCTGCGAAATGGCCGGCAAGTTATCGCTCAGCTTTTCCGTCAACTCTGAAACGCACATCTCACGCTGGGCCAGCAAGGCTAACAGACTCAGCCGACTAACATCCCCAAGGGCCCTGAAAATGGCAGCTGTCCGTGCACAGACCAATGGGTCTGGCAGTTGGACCGCCACGCCATTCTCAGCGTGCTGCTCCCCTAAGCATGCGTGCGTTGGTTCGTTTTCCATGGTCCCCATTCGCGTTACTTGTACTCCAAAACCCCAAGGCCGATCAATTCATCAATCAATCAACTCATTGATCGACAATCGATTCTACGATAGTTGATGAAATCGTCAACTGTTTTTTCCGAAAAAGGGACAACGCCGAACCAGAGGTGGTAAGGGGGTAGCTGGATTCCTTTACAATCGGAGCCGATTGAACGATTCCCACCAAGCTAGTGCAGCCAGGCAAAGAAACTCCATGAAAACTTGCCCACACGGTCATCCTTCCGTCCTCCACCCTCGTCTCCTGCTGGTCGCTTTGCTCTTGGTCGGGAGCGGAATTGTCAGTGCAACCTCGCCCCTCATGGCGCAGTCTCCGGAAAAGTCGGCGGCGCCGACGGACGCCGTGAGAAAGTCGGCTGAAAAAGTCGTCGTACTGACGTTCGACGACTCGTCCAAATCCCACTTCACCATCGCTCGACCATTGCTTTTGAAGTACGGCTTCGGCGCGACGTTTTTTATCACGGAGGGATTCGACTTTACCACCAACAAAAAGGACTACATGGACTGGGAGGAAATTCGACAACTGCACAACGATGGATTCGAGATTGGCAATCACACGCGAGATCATTTAGCCATCAACGACGGGAATGCGGACCAGCTTTCGGAGCAGTTGCAAGGCATCGAAAAGCGATGTGCTGAACACGGTATTCCGAAGCCTGTGACCTTTGCGTGGCCAGGAAACGCGCGATCCTTAGCAGCCTTTGAGACCTTGAAGAAACACGGGATCCTATTCGCTCGTCGAGGGGGTGAACCGGAATACCCGTATAAAAACGGGCGCGGTGTCCCATACGAACCGGGACTCGACCATACGTACTTGCTTCCTTCTGCGGGCGATGCACGCCCCGATTGGGCTCTCGAAGATTTCATCCGAGCGGTGAAAACGGCCGAGTCAGGTCGCATCGCCATCCTTCAGTTTCACGGCGTTCCCGACACGGCGCATGATTGGGTCAGCAGCCCAGAGGATCGCTTCGAAGCTTACCTGCGGTATCTTGCGACGGAGAAATATCGAGTGATCGCACTGCGTGACTTGGTCGAATACGTCGACCCCAACATTCAACCGTTAGATCCTTTGGCCATCCAACGTCTTCGCGTGGATAAAATCAAAGCCGATCAGCTCAAGTCTGGCGAATAAGCTGGGCGCTTGAATCCTTGAACCTTTGACGCGTCCTCTCGCCTGCCATGGATCATCCTCTCATGCAACGCCGAACGTTTTGTCAGACGACTCTTGCAACAGGCGCGTCGATGACGGCGGCCATCGCTGTGCAACCGCTTCAAGCAGAATCACGACAACCCACAGATACAATCGTCCCGTTGGAAAAACCGTTTGGCGACGATTTCCCAAACTTGGACTCGCTGGCAACGGGTTTGTGGTGGGACAAGCAACCCAAGGGGCAAAATCCTCCTCCGACGATGAAAGTCCCTCGGGACCAGACCGTCGCGTTCGCGCTCTACACGCTGGATGCCAAACTTCTCTCGCTTTCGGTGCAACTCTACCCGCTCATGCCGGACGAACCCCGCGACGTCCGACT
>CAIYZV010000491.1 GCA_903930765.1 uncultured Pirellula sp. | reverse complement strand
GCTTCGCGGTTGGTCTTGAACAAGACTTCCGGATCGTATTTGGCCGTGGTGATCGACGGATCGAGCCATACCGAGACGATGATTCCTAGATCGTTGGCTTTGGCCTTGGGAATATGCCCCTCGCGCACCGCGTCTAAAACCCCGTGAGCGATGGCTGCTTGAACGGTACCCATCAGGATGTTCGTGTACTTTTCGTTGTTCACGGTCACTTTGCTGACCATGACCGTCGCCGGTCGAACTTGGACATCGCAGTTGAGGATTGCGAAGATCTTGGAGTGTCCTTTGGATTGATTGCCGATCATGTTCGCGATGGCGTATCCGACCGGACCGTCGAGTTCACCGATGATGACTTCGGGTTCCGCCGCCGACCACGCTTCGGTGGACTCTACAAGTGCCTCGCCGGTTCGCATCACGATGCGGCCTGGGTTCTTCTTTTTCGAGGATTTGGTCGATGCCTTTTTCTTTGCCATGTTGAATGCTCTGGGAATGGTGAGAGGGGAAACAGAAAATCGATGGAAACCTAGACGTGTTTATGTTCCAAATCGCCGATGTGTTCGAGGTTGATATGGCACCGATTGCCGATCCATTGAGGGCCGAGGGATCCCGCGACCATCCCGAGCACCGCGCCGAAGAGCCCGGAGAGCTGCGATGGAATCACTTTGTCCAAACCAGCGAGCCCCGGAATGGAATTTGAGAAGGAGACGATCGCCCACAAGCTGATACCGAGGACGATCGACCATACGGCTCCTTGGGTGGTAGCTTTCTTCCAGTAGAGTCCCGCTGTTAGTGGAATAAAGGATCCGACCAAGGTGACTTGGTAGGCGCTCGAGACCAGCTCGTAAATCGGTGTGCCTTTGGCGAGGATCGCGTAGGTGAGAACCATGCACGTGAATACAAGGATCGTCAGCCGCATCGCGAGCAACATTTGCTTATCGCGGAGGCTCGGAACCAGGTGCCGTAGGATGTTTTCAACGAAGCTCGTGGAAGGTGCCAGCAAAGTTGCCGACGACGTGGACTTGATCGCGGACACTAGGGCCCCAAAGAAGAAGACTTGGGCGATGAACGGCATGTGGTCCAAGATCATGGTCGGGAGCACCTTCTGAGGATCTTTCTCCAGCAGTTCCGCGGCGTGCTCGGGCATTTTCAGGAGCGCGGCGCAGACGATAAACATTGGAACGAAGGCGAATGCGAGGTAGCACAGGCCACCGATGATCGCACCGAGTCGTGCTGATTTGACATCCCGGGCCGACATCACCCGTTGGAAGACGTCTTGTTGGGGGATTGAGCCGAACATCATCGTGATTGCAGCCGCGATAAAGAACGCCCAATCCTTGATATTGGTTTCGGGGAGGATTTGAAACCAGCCCTTTTGATCCGCGAGGCTGAAGACATTCTTCGCTCCTCCGACCATTTCGGAGGAGGTCCAGGCGATGTAGGACAGACCGATGACCAGGACAATCATTTGGATGAAGTCGGTCCAGGCGACGGCGAGCATTCCACCCATCATCACGTAGACCAGCACGAGAACGGTGCCGATGATCATCCCGGCTTCTTGGCTGATTTGATCTGCCGAAAGGATGGAGAAGACCAATCCGAGGGCGGTGATTTGGGCGGCGACCCAACCGAGGTAGCTGATGATGATCATGATCGAGCACATGACTTCGACGATGACTCCAAACCGTTTGCGATAAAAATCGCCGATCGTCAGCAGTTTCATTTTGTAGAGTCGGGTTGCGAAGAAGAGTCCGACCAGAACCAGGCACATCGATGCTCCGAAGGGGTCTTCGATGACCGCTTTAAGCCCCCCGTCGACGAACTTGGCAGGGATCCCCATGACCGTTTCGGCCCCGAACCATGTTGCGAAGCTGGTCGTGATGACCATGATCAGGGGCAAGCTATGACCTGCCACGGCGAAGTCTTCCGTATTCTTGATCCGTGTGCCCGCCCATGCGCCGACGGCCAGAGTCCCTACGAGGTAGAGCAGAACAAATACAAGAAGCAATGTATTCATTTGGGATTACTCCGGGCCGACGGTGAGCATTTTTTAGGCGGATAACAGGCGGCGATCAGTTATTTCTGATCGGCGAGAAAGTTGAGTGGGACCAATCCACCATCCTTGTCGCGGCAGTCCATTTCGAGATGTTCTGGAAATTGGGAGTCGCCGCCGAGGATTTGGATTGAAACGCCGGAGCTCTCTTCGAGGGAGATGATTTCGCGACGTTTTCGATTGTTCAAGTACGCGGCGACGTTTTCGTTCACTCTCACCACGACTTTGGCTGCTCCCTGTTGTTGGCATGCGAGCATCAGCAGTCGGGTGACTTCGATCGACATGCTTTCGGCGGTTTTCACCAAGGCGCGACCGCGGCAGCATGGGCAGTCTTCGTAAACGCTCCGTTTGAAGCTAGGCCGGATCCGTTGACGGGTCATTTCGATCAAGCCGAACGGGCTGGTTCGAAGGATTTTCGTCCGGGCCCGATCCCGTCTCATCGCATCGCGTAGCGACTTTTCGACTTTGCGTCGGTGTGATTCTTTCCGCATGTCGATGAAGTCGTTCACGATCACGCCGCCGAGGTCTCGGAGTCGCAATTGACGCGCGATTTCTTTAGCTGCGGAGAGATTCAAGTGGAACGCATTTTCTTCGGCGTTGTCTTCGTTGCCGCGGAAGTTACCGCTATTAACGTCGATCGCAACGAGGGCTTCGGTAGGATCGATCACGATCGAACCACCACCCTTGAGCGGAACCACACGCTGATGGATCTTGGCAATTTCCTGTTCCAGTTTGTAGTGGTGGAAGAGCGGTTCGCGGCTATCGTAGAGTTGGATGCGGTTCGCGTAGCGCGGCATTACCAATTCCATGAAGTCTTTGGCGCGATTGAACGCATCGGGATGATCGAGGACGATCGAGTCGATATCCTCGGTGAAGGTATCTCGGATGGTACGAATCATGATGTCGCTCTCTTCGTACACATCGCATGGCCCTGGTTGGTTCTTGATGCGACGTACCAAGCCTTTCCATAGTCGGAGCAGGTACGCAACGTCGCGCGAGAGTTCCTTGCGCGAGCGTTCTTGACCGGCGGTTCGAACGATAAACCCGACACCCTTCGGGATATCGAGTTCGAGCATCATCGACTTGAGTTTGCGTCGTTCGTCTTCGTCTTCGATCTTGCGGCTGACTCCGACGCGGCCGAGCGAGGGCATGAGCACGAGGTAGCGACCGGGGATACTGATGTAGGTCGAGAGGGTAGGACCTTTGGTCCCGATACCTTCTTTGATCACCTGCACGAGGACTTCGTCGCCGCGGCGAAAGATTTCCTGGATCGGTGGCTTGAAACGAGGTCGACCGCTGCGGAGTCGACCACCTTTGGGGTGTCTCGAATGTCCATGCCGACCGGAGGAGCCGCGACCACCTTTGTCCGAGTCGGAGTCTTCGTCGTCATCATCATCGATGCCGGGGTTATGGCCGTTCATGATTTCCGCCGGGTCGTAACCCGCTTGACGGAAGTACTGAGGTTCGATGTCGCTGATATGCAGAAACCCGTTTCGCCCGACGCCAAAGTCCACGAATGCGGCTTGGATGCTCGGTTCGATATTGACGATTTTGCCTTTGTAAATGTTTCCAACCCAATTGCTTTGGCTGGTTCGTTCTGTGTAGAGTTCCTCGAGGATACCGTCTTCGAGAAGAGCGATTCGACACTCTTCTTCTTGGGAGACGTTGATGAGCATTTCCTTCTTCATCGTACGCTAAATTTCCTTTGCATTGATTTCATTTTTGTGTCAGCGGATGCGGAGGTTGCATCGCTGTTGAAGTTTGTCATGCTTGAAGCACGATTTCGGGCACAAGCCCGGCGAGTTGGTTCATTAAGAAGGCTTCGACTTCGCGCGCGGTACTCAGTCGCAACGCTCGCCATGCCATAGCTTCGCATTGTCCTAGTGTGACAGAGCGGATGGCTTTCTTAATGATAGGGATCGCTGCTGGAGTCAGGCTCAGCGTTCGAATCCCCATGCCTACCAGCAGCAGTGCATGAGCGGGATTGTTGCTCATTTCCCCGCACACGCTGGTAGATTTGCCATGTTCAGACACGATCTGATGGGTACGTTGGATCAGTCGTAACACAGCTGGATCGCACGCTTGATAAAGGTCAGCAACCGAATCGTTACTTCGGTCCACTGCAAGCGTGTATTGCGTCAAGTCGTTGGTGCCGATGCTGACGAAATCGATTTCGTCGATGAAGCGGTCCAACATCAAAACAGCAGCCGGCACCTCGACCATCATGCCGACTTGGACGGCGCAAGGGGTGTAGTTCCCTTCCGCCCACAAATCCTCCGAAACGCTTCGGAGTAAAAAACGAGCGCTGCGCAATTCGTCTAAAGTCGTGACCATCGGAAACATGATTCGACAGTCACCTGCGCATGCAGCTCGCAGTATCGCTCGTACTTGGACTCGGAACAAAGCGGGGTTTCTCAAGCTGAGCCGGATTGACCGCAATCCTAGGAACGGATTGTTTTCCGGTTCTGCAGGGCGAACCATCCCCATTTTGTCCGCTCCCAAATCGAGCGTTCGAATAACCACAGGTCTGTCTTTCATGTCGCGTACGACTTGCAAGTAAGCCTGATAGTGTTCTTCTTCGGTTGGCTCCGAGTCATGTCCCAAGTAGAGGAACTCGGTCCGGTAGAGACCCACGCCGTCGGCCCCGCGAGCGAGGCATGCCTCGGTCTCATGCGGAAACTCGACGTTGGCCATCAGTTCGATCCGCACACCATCGCTGGTGATCGCCGGCAGGTCGCGAAGTTCCTGAAGCTTGGTCGCGATCGATTCGCGTGCTTTGCGGCGCAGCAGATAGCGCTCTCGCGTGGCGTCGTCGGGTGAGACGATGATGCGACCGAGATGCCCATCGACGATGACTTCATCGCCAGATCGGATGTTGTGCAGAAAGTTCCCGACACCGACGACTGCGGGTATTTCCATCCCGCGAGCGACGATCGCGGTATGTCCACCAGGTCCACCCGCTTCGGTGCAGATCCCAAGGACTTTAGATGGGTCGAAGGCGGCGGTTTCACCTGGGGTTAAATCATGGCTGACGACGATGGCTTCGTGAGGCAGTTCGCGGAGTGTCGGTGCGGGTTTGCCCGATAATGCCTCGAGCAGCACACGCTCGACATCTCGCACATCCGAAGCGCGATCGGCGAGGAATGACGAGCTGGCCCGACGAAATGCGGCGGCGTACTTTGCAAAGACTTCGCTGACAGCGTACTCGGCAGAATATTGCTTGTCGCGGATCAAATGCTCGGTTTCGGACCGAACATGTGGATCCAGGAGGAGTTGCTGCTGTGCGGAGAAGATACCGCCGAGGTGTTGGCCCCACGTGGCGGTCGTATGCTCGCGGCTCTCTTCGAGCTTTTGATTGGCCTTCTCAACGGCCTCGACCAGCCGCAGCCATTCCCGCTCCGTTTCCTCGCGAGCGATCAAGCAGCGCGCAAGGCTATACCCTTCGCGGTCGAAAACGAGAGCTTTTCCGATCGCAACACCCGGGGAAACCGCGATGCCCTGCAATTCCAGCATGCTGTAGTTTCTCGTTGCATCCATCAGAGAACGGGAATCATTCCCCTCGCGGAGCAACTAGTTCGCTTTGTGTTTAAGGTTCATTGAATTGGGAATCGAACAGATGCGAGATCACTTCGATCGCCGCATCCGCATCGGGGCCTTGGGCGCGAAGCACCAGTTGGCAACCTTGCATTGCACCCAAGGTGAGTAAACTAATCATCGACCGGCAGTCAGCGATTTGGCCGGCGCGTTCCAGTTCGATTTGGCACTGAAAGGCAGTCGCGGCGCGCACGAGTTTGTCTGCAGGGCGCATGTGCAACCCTTCTGGATTGAGGACGGTCACCGTACGGTGCATGATGGCGGAATTGGTTTGCACGTTAGCCACCGAATTGACTGCGGTCTGCTTCTTCAAGCAACGCCTGAATGTCCTCGGCCGTTTTGGACTGACGAAGCAGTTTGCAAAACTGGTCATCTCGGAGTTGTCGCGAGATGTTTTCGAGGGCTCGGAGGTGGTCACCGGGACGATCTGGAGGAGAGACGAGCAAGAAGAACAAGGAGGCTTTTTGGCCATCGAGGGACTCAAAATCGAGGCCGTCTGGGCTGACGCCGACCGTACCCACCAGCTTCTCGACGCTCGAATGCTTGGTGTGTGGAACCGCGACCCCGCGACCGATCCCGGTACTCCCGAGTTCCTCGCGCTTCATGATCGCCTTAATGATGTCGTCTTGGTCCGCTGCGCTGATTTCTCCAGCAGCGACCAAGGCTTCGACCAATTCGGACACCACTCCTTCTTTCGAAGAGGATGCCAATTGGGAACGAATCGCTTTTGGGGCGATAAAAACGGAAAATTTCATTGAACTAGAAATCCTCAAAGATTTTGCGTTTCGCGAGAGCGTTCTCTGCGAAAGGAATGGAATAAATGATGTGCGTTTCGTCGCGGCTCAGGTCCATCAATCTCAATCCTTCGACTTGAATCCGCGATCGGATTAAAACCTCAAGTGGAATCAACGGGTGGGCCGAACCTTTGGGTGTAGGGCTGGCAGACACGGTCTTGCCCATAAAAAACCAAAAAGTCAAGCTATTAGGCCTTGGACCGGTCCTAAGTATGACGTGCATTGGGCCCTTTGTGCTCGGTGACTCGTTCTTTGTGCTTGCGAATCTGGTGCTCCACCTTGCCAATGGTCATGTCCAACGCGGAGATCACCGTCGACGACTCGGTAGCGGCCACGAAATCTGGGGAATGTTCGGCAGAAACGTTGATTTCCACCGAAGGCTTGTCCAAACGTTCCAAATCGACAGTGACCTCGATGGCATTGATTCGGTCGAATAGGCGTTGCAGCTTTTCGACTTTTTCAACGATGATGGCCTGATCTTCGGATTTCAGGTGGCCATGACGGGCGGAAACGTTGACTTGCACGGATAATCTCCCTGACTGCGTTGGATTGACAAGAGGCGGCACCATGCGGCTGCATCATGTGGCGGAACCGCAACGAGACGGCACCGCAACATCGAACTGACCCGGGATTGTAACTCTTTCCCGGCATCGCCACAAATCCCCGTCCAGGAAAGGATTTAGAGGAATTTTGATTCCCGTGAAAACCTATTGGATTTCGGGGTGTTCATAGAAAACAGCTCCGGTGTCTGGTTAGAATAGGTGGGATCGTTCCATCCGGCGGTACGACGGTAAAGACGACGGTGAAGACGACGGTAAAGACAACGACAAGTTGCAGGATCGTGAAAGTAATGGCATTCATAGCAATGGCAGTCCGCAGCGGTGAGGTTCGAAAAACCAAGGTTTTTGAGGCTGATTCCTCGAGACGCTGCATCCGCGGGATTTGGAAAAGGACCCTGGGGATTGGGAAAAGGACCCGGAGATGGGGCGTTGCGCTGTTAGCCGTCTGCGGATGCATCTCCTCGATTGCAATCGCCCAACCACCGGCGGGTGGATTTGGTGGCCCGCCAGGAGGATTTCCCGGGGGCGCTCCAGGCATGTCCTTCGGTGGCGGAGGCATGATGATGGGTGGCGGCGGATTCGGGGGCGATCGCGGCGGTGATCGCGGGCGCGGAGGAGATCGCGGTGGAGATCGCGGTGCTGGTGGTTCGCCATGGGGCGGTG
>CAIYZV010000490.1 GCA_903930765.1 uncultured Pirellula sp. | reverse complement strand
TGCGATATGAAAGCATCGGAGGTTGTGCGCATCGATGCCAAGGATGGATCGCGCAAGACGATTGCGAAGGAGTCGGTCAGCGGTTTGGAATTCAGCCCCGACGGGAATCTTCTCTATGCATGTCAAGGTTCCAAAGACCGGGTGATATCGATCGATGTTCGCAGCGGAGAGGTAAAAGTCGTTGCGACAGGCGTCAAGCCGAACGATTTGGCGGTGACACAAGATGGGTGGGTATTGATTACCGAGACAGGTGCGAAGCAGGTGACTCGTATCGATCCCAAGTCGGGCGAGGTGTCACCGGTGGATAGCGGTATTGCACTCCCTAACGGGATCGTACTTTCCAACGACGGAGGGACCTTGGTTGTGTCCGATTATGGTGGCGAGCATGCGTGGGTCTTCCGTGTTCACTCTGACGGAAAACTCGATGCGAAAATGCCCAGCATGACTTTGCGATTGCCGATCGACCAAAGCGGTGAGTTTCGATTCAATGAGCCACCTCCGTACATGGCTTCCTCGAAGGGGGATGGTTTGGCGGTCGATCGAAAGGGACGCTATTACATTACCAGCGAACTGGGGGTTCAGATATTCGACCCTACGGGGCGATTGTGCGGTGTACTTCCCAAACCGCTGAAAGATCAGCCCTTAACCACGTGTGTTTTGGCTGGGCCCGATCACAATACGCTGTATGTAGCGAACGGAACAACGATTTACAGTCGACGACTGAAGGTTGATTAGCATAGTGGCACGACGCTCCGCCGTCGTGCTACTATGGGTGATTGGAGTAAACGTATGCAGAGCAATTCGTGTTGGTATCGTTCGATGCTTCAGTGCAGTTTGGTCGTGGCTGTGTTGGTTGCTGCGTATAGCGACGTTCACTCGCAAGAGGTTTCGAACGCGAGCAATCCAGTCGTCCTCGAAAACCAATTGCCTGGTAGCTCCGATTGGCAGTTGACCCGAGTGCGAGTGGACGGCAGTCGTTATCGCTCGCCATGGATTGAAGGGTATTGCTCCAAGCAGAGTGTGCGCGTTGGTGAAACCATCGATATTAAAGTATCTACGAGCCCAGCGCGCTCGTATCGATTGGAAGTATTCCGGACAGGATATTATGGGGGCGCTGGAGCACGTCGCGTGGCTAACATCGGCCCTCTCCATGGCCAAACACAACCCACTCCCGAACCGGGCGAGAAGGACTTGCACGAGTGTCGTTGGGAGACAAGCTACTCACTGAGGATTCCAGCGGACTGGATCAGTGGAGTGTATCTGGGGCGTTTGACCACGATCCCTGAAACCGAACAAGAGCCGTATTGGCAGAGCTATGTGATATTTGTGGTCACCGATGACCGGAAGTGCGATGTTTTGTTCCAGTGTTCGGATAACACGTGGCAAGCCTACAACCAGTGGCCGAGCCATTATTCGGTGTACACGCATCCCAAAGGGAATCAGGGTCCGTGGGCTGATGTCAGTTTTGACCGGCCCTATGGTCGAGAGGCTCAATTCGATAGTGTCGTCAACGATCCGCTCACGGTCGGGGCGGGCGAGTATCTGCCGCTTGAGTTTCCGCTCGCGTATTGGCTGGAGCAACATGGTTACGACGTCTCATACTGTTGCAACAGCGACATGGTCACGCCCGATCGTGGCTTGAAAAGCCGAGTCATGATCAGTGTCGGGCACGACGAGTATTGGGACATCCGCCAATTCCGTAGCGTGGAACGGATGCGCGACGAGGGTGTGAGTTTGATGTTCTTGTCCGGGAACAGTGTTTGTTGGGTAGCGCCGTATCGCGATAGTTTCGATGGTCGATCCAACCGGATCTTTTTTCGAGGTGGTCCGTATGGAGGCGACCGCCCCGTGGTGCAAGCACGTGCCAAGGATCATGGGCCGTTTCCAGAACGTGGGCCTGACGAGGGATTGTTGATGGGGGCGAGGAATGTGGAGCCCGTTAATGGTGGCGGAGATTGGATCTGCGTTCGACCAGAGCATTGGATATTTGAGGGGACCGGAATGAAGCGAGGGGATTCGATTCCTGGGCTCATCGGTTGGGAGTACCATGGGGATCCTGCGGATATCCCAGGTTTGCAAATTGTGGGAGCTGGTACGGCTTGGGTGGGTGGCGAGCAACCTCAACAGTGGACCGCCACTGTCTACGACGGCCCCAAGGGAAATGTGGTTTTCAATGCCTCAAGTATCTTCTGGGTCCAAGGGCTTTCCGATCCCCCAGGGCATACGCTTCCCTGGTCCCATTGGAGCAGACCGCATGGGCCGGATCCTCGCGTCCAGAGGATTACGAAGAACGTGCTGACGCGCGCTTTGCAAGGGCGTTAAACAGATCGCACATGTGTTGAGCTGGTAGGTGAAGGCAATTGATGCTTTAGGAAAAGGTTGTACCGAGCGAGATCACCCCTCTCTCATGCGATCCATCGCGGGGTCACGGTAGAGTTTCCGTAGCGACATCGATCGGTATTCGTTGATCCACATAGCTTTTTCCGGGGGCAAAGGTTGAATTACGTGTCTTGACGCTCTATAACGGTATTTCCCACCCCATGGGTTTCACTGCAAGGAGTTGCTTGCAAACGACCCCACTCTTTTCCTGCCATTCGTTCTTTTCCTGCCATTCGTTTGTGGTTTGTTTCCTTCCACCGGACTGACTTGTTGACATCGTGTCGCGATATTTCGGATTTTTCATTGTTGCGTGGTGGATTGTTGTGGTCGGTGACCGACCAATCCATGCATCGGCGCAGCAGGAATCCGATGAAGTAAATTGGACGGAAGAACAACGTTCTTTCTTCGAATCGGAAGTCTTACCGTTGCTGCAGGAGAAGTGCTTTGCATGCCACTCCCACGCAACGGAGTTGAGCGGAAACTTGGCGTTGGACTTCGCGAGTGGCTTACGGATGGGTGGTGATCGTGGGCCCGCGATCCAGGCAGGAAAACCGGACGAGAGCCTTTTGATTCGTGTGGTGGAGGGTAGGGAAGACGGACTCAAGATGCCTCCGGAAGAGACGCTTTCCCCGGAACAGATTGGGGTGCTCCGAAAGTGGATTGAGCAAGGATCGCCCGATCCGAGACGGTCTCCGCCGCAACCTGCCGAAAACGAGCCTTGGTGGTCGTTGTTGCCGATCCGTCGAATTGCACCCCCTGCCGCTGCGCAGGAATCTGTAAGCACCAACGACTCGGTTGTGTTGAACGGACCGATCGACGCTTTTATCGAGGATGCACTTGCGTCTAAAAATCTGAAGCCGACGCAGTCTGCCGATCGCAGAAGCTTTTTAAAGCGTTTGACGATCGATTTGCATGGGTTGCTTCCGACCATGGACGAGTTGGACGCGTTTGAAAACGATGCGAGGCCGGATGCGAATGAACGCGTGGTGGACCAGTTGCTCGCCTCTCCGCGGTACGGTGAGCGATGGGCGCGTCACTGGTTTGATTGGATTCATTTTGCGGACTCGCACGGATTTGAGCACGATGTGATGCGTATGCACGCATGGCGTTATCGCGATTACGTCATCAGTACGTTGAACCAGGATACTTCGTGGCCAGAATGGATCGAGCAACAATTGGCGGCGGATGCCCTTTATCCCGAGCGGCAAGATCTGATTCCAGCGTTAGGGTTTATCGCGGCGGGACCATGGGATCAAAGCACTGCCGCAACAGCTCAGACGACATTCGATTATCAAGATCGAGATGACATGGTGATGCAGACCATGTCGGTACTGGCTAGTGCCACCGTGCACTGCGCGCGTTGCCATAATCATAAATTCGATCCTATCTCGCAGGCGGACTACTATGCGTTGCAAGCCGTTTTTGCTGGCGTCGGGCGAGGGAATGTCCCCTTTGATTCGGACGTGAAGGTCGCGAGGGAGCGACGTGACGCAGAGGGTTGGAAGCAGTCGGCCACCCGTCTGGATCGGTCGGTGCTGACGAGCGAGTGGGTCGAGCGTGACGTGATCGATTGGGAGGCAGCGTATCGCGAAAAGCATATTCGCTGGGAGACGGTGGCACCCACGATGCTCATTGCAACGGAGGGGACAACGCTGTCAGTCGATGCCGATGGGACAGTAATCGCCTCAGGGGCGAGGCCAGAGCGTGAGACGACGATCGTTACCTTTGAAACAGCGCTCGAGCAAGTGACAGGTCTGCGGCTCGAGGTTTTTCGCCATGAGGAACTACCGATGTCGGGCCCAGGACGCAACGATAACGGTAATTTTCATCTCAGTGAGTTCGTAGTCGAGCATTTTGCGCACGGTGCCGCGACGTCGACGATGGTTCCACTCGCGACGAGTAGTTCGGATTTCGACCAGGAGGGGTGGACCATTGCCCATGCAATCGATGGGAATTCGAAAACGGCATGGGGAATCCATCCGCAGGTTTCCAAAGACCATACGGCAATGTTCGTGTTCCGAGAGCCATTGCGAATTGCGAAAGGGGATCGCTTGGTGGTCCAGCTCAAGCAATTGCATGGAGGGTTTCATACGATTGGTCGGCTACGTTTGAGTGTCACGGATGCGGCTGCACCGAGCCTGTCGATTCTGCCAGCGAAGATCGAAGTGATTTTGGGTACAGTCCCTGCCGATCGCGCGGAGAATGAACGTCTTGAGCTCGCGTCCCATGTGTTGCTCGAAAAATCGAAACGTGTTTTGCAGAGTCTGCCACCGGCCGATTTGGTCTATGCCGGGGCTTCGCGATTTGAAAACCTGCCGCAGAGTGAATTTTATAAACCTTGGAACTCGATCAAAAAGGTGCACTTGCTGCGCCGGGGCGATGTGGCACAACCTCAAGACGAAGCCCAACCGGGAAGTCTGGGGTGTGTCTCGCCGCTACCTTCACGTTTTGCGTTGTCTCCAGGATCGAGCGAATCGGAACGACGTGTGGCTTTGGCCCGTTGGTTTACCGATCGCGCTAATCCATTGAGTTGGCGGAGCATTGTGAATCGTTTGTGGGGGCAGCACTTCGGGCTAGCGATTGTCGATACCCCGAATGATTTTGGCCGTATGGGGAGCGTGCCAACTCATCCTGAATTGTTGGATTGGTTAGCGGTAGCACTTCAAGAGAATGGTGGTTCCCTGAAGCGGTTGCATCGCGAAATCGTGTTGAGTGAAGCGTATCGTCGATCTTCGTCACCCACGGATGATGGTTTAGCGACGGATCCAGAGAATCGATGGAAATGGCGAGGCACGCGCCGCAGGCTTGATGCGGAGTCATTCCGTGATTCGATTCTGCATCTCGCGGGACGACTCGATCTATCGATGGGAGGGCCCGCGGTCCAATGGTTTCGATTGGGACCTGCGATCCAGGTAACTCCTTCCGTCGATTATTCCAATTACGATTGGAGTCAAAAGGATGGTAATCGCCGCGCTGTTTATCGCTTTGTTTATCGAGGGCAGCAAGATCCATTGATGGAGCTTTTGGATTTTCCGGATGCGGCCCAATTAATTCCTGCTCGTACGCTCACCTCATCGCCTTTACAAGCGTTAGCGTTGTGGAATCATGAGTTCGTGCTTTACGCGTGCGAGGCTCTCGCACAGAGGATACAGCATGATGCAAAAGAACAGGGTGGAAACGAGACCGATGTTGCTTTCCAAACCATCTATTTGAGAAAGCCAACGGACGAGGAGCGAAAACTAGCGGACGCATACCGGTCCAAGTTTTCGCTGGCTGGGTTGGTGCGTGTGTTGCTCAATAGCAGCGAGTTTTTGTACTGCGACTAAACAAGTGAGTGAAACACATATGCGTTCCCGGATTGCAAACCAGCAAGGCCTAATAGCGTCTCGTCGCGATTGGCTCCGATCTACCGGCGACAGCATCGGTTTGTTGGCACTGACAAGCTTATTTGGGCGCGAAGCGGTGGCGTTCGATGATGCGACGACCAAGCCATCGGTGGGAGGGGAATTACCGATCCGAGACGATGGTGGCCTGCATCATGCACCGAAGGTCAAGCGTGTGATCCAATTGTTCATGAATGGGGGAGCGAGCCCCATGGACACGTTTGATTACAAGCCGGCGCTTGAAAAACATCATGGAGAGAGTTTGGGGCCCAAGGAAAAGCCGGAGGGGTTCACGGCACCTGCTGGTGCGGTGATGAAAAGTCCTTTTTCCTTCAAGCAGTATGGGAAGAGTGGCCGCTGGGTAAGCGAGGTGTTTCCGCATCAGGCGCGCTGGGTGGATAAGATGTCGTTCATCATGTCGATGGCCTCCAAGACCAATGTTCATGGTCCCGGAAGTTACATGATGAACACTGGGTTCATCCTTCCAGGTTTTCCATGCTTTGGGGCGTGGGTTTC
>CAIYZV010000489.1 GCA_903930765.1 uncultured Pirellula sp. | reverse complement strand
GGCAGCGCTCACCGGCAACGATCTCAATAGTACCGAATCGATCGCCAAAGCCATTCACGATTTGCATGTGATGGGAGCGAAGTTCGTTCTCGCAAAGATGGGAGAAGTCGACGGGTCCTCGGAACATATCTTGGGCTCCGGTCAAGAAAACCTGGCAATTCAGTCGAGCCGATTCCCGACGAAGAACACGCATGGGGCAGGATGCGTATTGTCAGCGATGATTACAGGTTTGATCGCTTATGGCGAAACGGATCTGCGCAAGATCATCAACCGCGCGATTCGCCAAGTGACCATCGGAATCTACAATGCCCAGTCATTAGGTCGGGGGCAAAGTCCGGTCGAAACTCGAGTGCTCGAAAACGACCCTATAGAGCTCGAACGAGACGGTATTGAGTCGTAGGACGTACGCAGTAGGGTCGTCTATGGTTATGGATCGATCCAACGGGTGGCAGGTAAATTCAAAGAAAAGAGCCACCGATTTCGGTGGCTCGTTTCTTTTTGGATAATTGATCGGTCTATCTCGACCAGGCGATTAGCGATCGCGACGTTCGCGGAGGCGAACACCCTTGCCGGTGCGTTCGCGGAGGAAGTACAGCTTGGCACGGCGGACAACCGACCGTCGCTTGACTTCGATCTTTTCGATCCTAGGCGAGTGGAGCGGGAACTTTCGCTCGACACCTTCACCAGCCACAATACGACGGACGACGAACATTTCACGCGAGCCGGATCCGCTGCGAGCGATCACGGTGCCGCTGAAAATCTGGATCCGCTCTTTGCTGCCTTCTTGGATCTTGGTGTGAACGTCGACCGTGTCACCGATCCCAAATTCGTCAACCTTTTCCTTGAGGAAGGAACTCTCGACCGCTTGGAGGATTTGCTGGCTCATGATCAACGACAGTTTAGGCAAAAAGTAAACGAAACGAAAACCCGGACCATGTTTGGTCCCAGGGGGTCAATATCGTGACGAATTTGGGCTGCATTGGAAAGGCCAAAAACCGGGAAAATCGGGGATTTGGCCCCCGCGGATCGTCTGGATACTGGCAGAATAGCAAAAGGTTTCCTAAGAGACCGAGGTTTTCAAGCTTAGGATCGATCCAACCGAACGTCCCAGTCACCTTACCGCCAATCCCACCCAACCTTAGTTCCCGTCTGGACCCGACGATGCCAACTCGTACCGTGCCAACTCGTACCGTAAAGAGATTGACCCAAGGAATTCCTGCCCTCGCCCCAACTTTTTGGGTGACAGTTGCCATTGGGCTCGGGAATTGCCTGCCCGGTTCGGACGTGTGTGCACAAACGGAGTCGACCAAAAAGGTTTTTGTCGGAACAGGGGCGGTAGACGGTTCGCTCAAGGCGGGGGCTTATGCACGGAACATTGACCCGGTTTCATTTCCCGTTTGGGTCAGCGGTGGCATTGTGGCGGCTAAGGGTGAGCGGGTCATCGATCCGTTGTTCGCGAGGTCCCTCGTGCTCGAGCAAGGGGACGATTCGATCGCGGTTTGCGTCGTCGACAGTTTGGCAGTACCGGCAGCCATTGTCCTACGAGCGAAAGAAATCGTTGCCGAGCAAATCGGGATACCCGCGGATCGCATCATGATCAGTGCGACCCATGCTCACTCGGCACCGTGTGTCATGGGAGCGCATGGCACACCGGTACAAGAGGACTACGCGGATCTATTGCCGGGATGGATCGCTGAGTCGATCGTGCAAGCGCACGCGCGCCGTGTCGACGCCCGGGTTGCGTATGCGGTCACCAACGCGGATCGATACATCCATTGTCGTCATTGGATCATGGAGCCAGGCCACGCCGGCGGTGTCCTGTTTTCCGGTCGCGATGGAAACATCGCCATGATGAATCCGGGGCATGAGAACCCATTCAAGATTCGGCAGACGGCCGAAGTGGATCGCTCGATTCCTGTCCTGTCGGTGCAAACCATCGATGGAAGACCTCTCTCAGTACTCGCGTCGTTCTGTACCCATTACGCGGGCGCTCCTGCGCTATCGTCGGATTACTTCGGCGTTGTCGCGAAAGAGTTAGAGCGCAAGCTGAGTACGGATGCGTCGACCCCCTTTGTAGGCATCATGGCGAATGGTACTAGCGGCGATGCAAACTGCATCGATTTCAGTAGGCCGCCACAACCGTTCAATCATCGCGAGGTAGGCAAGTACGTCGCGCAGCGGATCCTTGATCTCATTCCTACGATGAGGTATCAGTCGACCGCTAAGGTTGATGGCCAGTTAGAGACAATCACGGTGAACGTACGTGTGGCGGATACTGAGGAACTCAAACAAGCTGAAGCGTATGTGGCGACAAAGATGGCAGACCGTTCGCCTAGTGACGATTCACTGCCAAGCAATGATCCACTGCCTAGTAACAATGATCCACTGCCTGGCAACATCGAGGAAAATTATGCGAGAGAGACGGTGCTTCTATCGAAAATGCCTCGCACGCGAGATCTGCCACTTCAAGCATTACGCATCGGCGACATGGTGATTGCCGGGTATCCCAACGAGACGTTCAATGCGACCGGTCTCGCGGTACGAGCACGCAGTCCGTTTGCAGTGACCATGAACATCGGTTTGGCCAATGAGTATGCAGGCTACCTGCCGCCGGCAGATCAATTTCCATTGGGTGGGTACACTTCCTGGCGAGCTCGCACCAGTTGCCTCGAGGAGCGTGCCGAGGCAATGGTGGTCGAAGGGGTAAACCGCTGCGTTCAATCCCTGGCTGCGAAACACTTTTTAGGTTGGGCCCACGCAAATGCTTTGACGGACAAAAATGATGGGCCTGGTGACGAGCTTGTTCGCTCCACGCCGAGCACCGCTGTCTCGCCGACAGAGTCCCTGTATCACTTTGTTGTCGATCCGCTGCAGCGGATCGAGCTAGCCGCATCCGAACCCAACGTGATCGATCCGGTAGCGATTCGTTTCGATGATCGCGGGGATTTGTGGGTGGTTGAGATGAGGGACTACCCCAACCCGATCGATCCGGCGAAACCAACCGGTCGCATCCGTGTCCTTCGCGATGAGAATCTCGATGGGATCTTCGAAGCGGATCGGCTTTTCGCGGATGGATTGCTGATGCCTACAGGTTTGCAGTTTCATCGTGATGGGGTGTTGGTGACTGTCGGTGGCGAGTTGTGGTTCTTGCGCGATACCGATGGAGATGGTCGTTCCGACGATCAGAAGATTTGGCTGCAAGGCTTCGCGGCCGAGAATCCGCAGTTGAGGGTGAACGATCCTGACTTTGGGATCGACACGAAGCTATATCTAGCGAACGGGCTCAGGAGCAGCCGCATCTCGTCTGGTGACCAAACCGTGTCCATCGGGGGTAGTGATGTTCGCTACGATGTGCGAACGGGCAAGGCCGAGGCGATCACAGGGCCATCGCAATTCGGCATGAGCTGGGATCGTTTCGGCAATCGTTACTTCTGTAGCAATCGCAATCCATGCGATACGGTGCTTCTCGAGTCGGATTTTGCGGCGCGAAGTCCGTTGGTCGGATTGGCGCCGATGACCGAATCGGTTTTGCCAGCGGGTGAACGTTCTACGGTGCATCCCTTGGTGAACGCGTGGACCACATCGAATCTTCACGCTGGTCAATTCACTGCGGCGTGTGGGTTGTTGATTTCTGACAGCCAACACATGCCTTCGGCCTCCCTGGGAAATGCATTGACATGCGAGCCCACGGGGAGCTTGGTCCATCGCGTTGGATTAGGTCGGATCCGGGGCAAAACGATTGCGGAGGAACCGGCTCGCAATCATGAGTGGTTGGCGAGCCAGGATCCATGGTTTCGTCCAGTGAATCTGGAAGAGGGACCGGATGGAGGCATCTATGTCGTCGACATGCACCGAGCGGTGATCGAGCATCCCGACTGGGTTCCCGACGAATTGAAGCATCGGGTCGATGAGCGTTGGGGGGATGATTCGGGTCGGATCTACCGAGTTCTGCGGCACGATGCACCACGCATAGATCCAATCTTCCAGCAGTTGCGAGATAGACCACTTCGCGGACGCAGTTCGTCGGAACTGGTTGATGCGTTGGATCATCCGAACGAATGGGTGCGGAAAAATGCGGCCCGGATCTTAAACGAGCGCGATGAGCCCGAAGTGGAGTCATTGCTGCTCAAGTATTGCCGGCGCAATCACCACTCGCCCGGATTCCTGCGTGGAATTTATCTTCTCCAGAGTCGTGGTGCTTGGGACCGGGGGCTGATGGAACTCTACACTACGTGGCTGGATGACCCTAAGTCTTCGGAAGTAGCGATAGCGGATCCGGCGCTTAGAGCCGCGCTATGGAGAGCATCGCCGTCGGCCGACCTTGGAACGTTCGGGCTAGATGCATCCGCATGGGGGGCTATCGCCGATGGGACCGCTGAGGAACTCATCGCTTGTGTGCAGTCGGCACCTGTTCTATCGGATCCTTCGAAATTGGACCTCGCGTTTCTCGCTCCCCTCGTGGAAAGGGCTTCTGCCTCGGCCGATGATCCACACGTTTTGTTGGCGATAAGCGCGGTGGTGCGAGAGAACTTGGTCCGCTTTACGGGGGAGTTTCTAGATGCGGCACAGACCAAGCTCGATCAGAAGAAGATGGTTGTCAATATTGCATGGCCCGCGATCCGGAAGTGGGTTTCGTTGAGCGCGCGGCCTGACGATGCCGTGTGGATTCAGATTCGAGATAAATGGTATTCCGAAGCCATGAAGCGTCTCGCGTTAGATGGAATGCCGTCCGAGGCGGAGCGTCGGATGGTTGTGGAACCTCAACTGCGGTTGGCTTTGGCAGTTGCGATCGGGATCAGTAGCTCAGCCGATCGAGCTTGGTTGGCGCAACATCCCGAGTTTTGGGACCGATGGATATCCGTATTGCATCGGAGCGAAATCTCCGAGCCCTTGAAACTAGAGATCCTGGAGTTGCTCGGTCAGGCCGTGTCACCGAAACAGTCCGAGCAATGCGCGAAGGCGCTCGCCGATTGGACCGCCCAATCGACCGAGCCATCGATGATGCGTCGTTCGCTTTCCGCGTGGGCCAAGCATGCGGATCCATCGATCACCGCTTGGATTTTGGATCGATGGGACGGCGCCACGCCGGCGATTCGAGGCGAGTTGTTTCAGGCGTTGCGGGGCCGACCAGAGCGAATGGCTGCATGGTTGGATAGGGTAGAGCAGGGGGGGGCCTCGCTCAATGCTCTGGATGCGACGCAGTTGCAATCGCTTCGGCAAATCGCAGGGGAACTGCAACTAAGGATCCATAAATTGCTTGAGGGTCGAACCAATGCCAATCGGCAACAGGTGATCGATCGCTATGCGGTGGTACTCCATCAATCGGATCTCGCATCAATTGATATGGTACGAGGTAAGCAGCTGTTCTCGCAGCACTGCGCGGCCTGCCATCGCGTGGACGGGGTTGGGACTGCGGTCGGTCCTGATGTTTCAGATTCGCGCACGCAGTTGCCCATGCAGTTGCTCGTTTCGATCCTCGATCCCAATCGAGCGATCGATAACAATTATTTTCGGATCACCGTTCGTATGACCGATGGCACAATCCTTGATGGGATCGTCGTCGAAGAGTCATCGCAGCACTTGACGTTACGCAATCAAACCACACCCTCGATGGTTTTGAGCAAGCCTGAAATCGACTCGGTCAAATCGAGCGGAGTATCCTTGATGCCTGAAGGGATCGAAGCGCAGATCGACGAAGCATCGATGGTGGATCTGATCGGTTACATCAAGAACTGGCGTTATGTCGGTGGAGAGGCACCCAGGCTGAAGGCCTCGGTAGCACCTAAGCCGAAATAGTGTTCTTCGAACGGCTGCAGTTCGAAGTTTGTGGCGAGACTGCAAGTCACGGGGTGTGTTCGGAATTAGGGCAATCGTCATAATAGCCATTCCGAGTGACCAAAGACCAATTCACGGTATTTGCCCAGGCTTCCTCATTGGCCAGGCTTCCTCATTTATAGGTGGGAGCTCTGTGGATGCGATTCCTTACACGAGCACGACAATATGATGACTTTTCAACGACGGACGCAGAACTCATGGGTGGCATCGCTGGTTTTGGTTGCCGCGATTTCGGGGTTCGTCGAGGGTTTGGTGGCGGGTGAGTGGCGGGTTCCTGTCGGTGGCAACGCCTTTCGGGTCGAACCCTCGCCTGGTGGCAATAACTTGCGACGCAATGGTGTTTTGACGTGGGGTGATTCCAAGGATGTATATGCCGTTTTCGTGCATATCGACCGACCAGCGGAACTGAGTCTTGCGATCGAAGCGAAAGCATCACAAGGCGAGTCGACGCTGGAGACACGCGTCGGCGAGCGATCGTTTAGCACGAAGATTTCTGGCACGGAGCCAACGGTGCATGCGGTCGGCAAGGTTCGGGTGGACCAAGCTGGCTACGTGCGAATTGAGTTCCGAGGGAAATCGCGCACCGGGGATTCGTTCGGAGAGATTCGCGAAGTGATTGTCCAGTCGGACGACAGTGATCTGAAGGTCGATTATGTCCGCAACAATGATGGGAATATGTTTTATTGGGGGCGGCGAGGTCCATCCGTTCATTTGACCTACAGTTTGCCTCGCGACCGAAATATCCAATACGGTTACAGTGAGATCACGGTCCCTGTGGGCAAGGACCCCATCGGGTCGTACTACATGGCTAACGGTTTTGGCGAGGGGTATTTTGGGATCCAAGTAAATGGACCTGACGAACGCCGAGTCTTATTCTCGGTATGGAGTCCATTTCAAACCGACAACCCCAAGGACATTCCAGAGGATCAACGCATCGCCGCATTGGGGAAAGGCCCGGGCGTGCGTATCGGCGAGTTCGGCAACGAAGGCTCTGGAGGGCAGAGCTTTTTGGTGTATCCATGGAAAGCGGGGACGACGTATCGTTTTCTTACCGAGGTCAAGCCCGACGGTGAGGGACGCACGGTTTACACATCGTGGTTTGGTGACAAGAGTCAAAATGAGTGGCGGCTCATCGCCAGTTTCCGCCGTCCGAAAACCGACACCCATCTCAAGGGGTTCCACTCGTTTCTAGAGAGCTTCGATCCTAGCTACGGACATATCGGACGCGAAGCGGAGTACGGAAATGTTTGGGTCTGCGATACGGACCGGGAGTGGCACGAATGCTTGAAGGTTCGCTTTTCGGTCGATGCGACCGGGGGTGGCCGGCATCGGCTCGATTTCGGCGGGGGGGCGGAGGGAACTCACTTCTTCATGAAGAACTGCGGCTTCTTTTCGAGTACGGCCAAGGCAGGGGATATGTTCACTCGAACGTCCACCGCAGACCAAAAGCCACAGATCGATTTCTCAACGCTGCCTCGCGAATAAACTCTCACTCGCCCGCAATCGACGAGGGAGAGATTGGTGAAACACGCATCCGTCGGTCTTCCTATATCGGACGGTCTCGATTGCGGAATCAAGAGGCCTTCGAAGAGTTCACGGGAAGCAAGTCCCATGATTCCGAGCGGTAGTAGAGATACATGCTAGCGAGGGAGGCCGCCGTCAGGAGATGCCAAACAGCGTGGCCTTGGAACCACGATTCTGGAGTACTGAATTTGCCTGCGACATCGAGTTGTCGGCAGGTGACAGCTAGGATCATCGCCAGGAGCGAAACAGCAAGCCATCGCCGTTGAATACTGTAGGTATGAAGTCGTCGAAGCGAAAACGGCCATGAGCTTGGAACGAAATCCGCAATCGCGAATCCGGCAACGATCGCAATATGCAGCGGGAGGACTTGGCCGGATGACATCGACCACTTGTAGTGGTAGAGCAAGTAGGAGATGACGATCACTCCGGCAACGAGCAGTGGCCAAGTAGGGACTCGAGTGCTGGGGTTCGACGTGGTGCGGGAGGACGGAAACGAAGGGAAGTAACGCCCCAAGTTGATCGCGATGCATGCAAGCAGTGGGGCGTACATTGAGCCCACGTCGAGTTGCTGTCCCCAGCGCGTTAAGGATGCATGGAATAGCCCGCTCCCGAAACCGAGGTAGCAGCAGGCGACACCGAAAAGAACGCTCATGGCGGGCGTACTCGTCACGTAATTTCGATATGCCGAATCGTTGTTGCGGTGATCGTAAAAACCAAAGCAAATCGCGTAGATGCCTACGAGGACATAGGCGAGATTCGACCAAGTGTTGGCTCGCGTTCGAAACAGGTCGTCCGCGCGGATCGTTTCGGCATAATTGGAGCCACGTAGTTCATGGCTTGCGATCCATTCATTCCAGATATTCTGTCCGCGGTAGAGTTCAACGAGACAAACCAGAAGCAGAACGAGTAGGCCAGTAGTTCCCCATGCGATCGCATGGTTCCGCAATGGAAATCTTCCTAGCATTTGATCGCTTTGGTGGATTTTTGGATCAATCATAGGGATCGCGGATGATTGCGATACTGATTCACATGGGGAGAGGTATTAACGGAGGGTAATGCGTCGAAGAATCAAAATGATACCTAGATCATCAACGAGCTGGTTAGATATCACAAACTCAGTTGGTTTATTCCGTGATCCGAATGGCATCGTTTTTTTTGATCACCATGGTTCGGTTGCCATTGCCGAACTCAACATGGCAGTCTAGCCAAACCCCGACGGACGCATCGCTTGGTACTTCAATCTCAGCGGTGATCGTGTTCCCATCTCGCTCGACCAACTTGGCTTCGTAAGGTCCGAACTGAACCCACGATGGTTTTCCTTCAGGGAGTGTTCGTCGTAAGGCTTTCGGATCGATATCGATCAATACCTTGTGCGAGATGCCCCGAACTAGATTGCCAGGTCGAATTGATGGCAGCATCCCGTCGTACTTATTTCCTGGTAGTGTGTTGTTCTCGAGAGCACCAATGGGGCTGCGCTGCAGCCCTCGGTTGTTTGACGGTTCCACGACGCCGGCGTAGCCACCTAGGATGTAGGGAAAGCGACCTGGGGTTACGTGGTAGTGGTATCCCCGCCGCGGATCCGAGTGCCCATTGCATGCATCGAGCGCGTTCTCGTCGGTGAGTTCTAGAGCCATGCGGCCCTCAGATTCGTAGGGGCCGTAGAGTGGGAATCCATCAAACGCAAAGCCGATGATCGGCGAATGCCCTTTGCCGTTGTCAGAGAAAGGGGATTTCACACAGGCTGGGTACTTGTGATAGTGATAGACACCGGTTTGTTGGGGGTGACCGCAGCATGCATCCAGCCAGACTTCGGAGTACCCTTCGACCGCGTTCATCCCTCCCATTTCAAACGGGTTGAAGAAGACGACACCATTGAGTGCCATGCCGATGGGACCCATGGGTACACGGGTAATTTTGCCAGCAAGCTTTGGCTCCAGCGGTAGCCGGAATGTGAAGTCTTGGACGCGGATCGAGTTTGGGTTATCGCTATTCGGAAAGATAGCGGTGGGGTGGTTCGGGTAACCTTGGCTCCGCAGGATCAAAAACCGTTCCTCGTAAGTGATC
>CAIYZV010000488.1 GCA_903930765.1 uncultured Pirellula sp. | reverse complement strand
GGGTAAGCACCGGATGCATCTTGTCCCAGATTATCGCTTGGCTGAAATACAAACCATGCTTCTTGAGGAACGGGGGATAGTTCCCACAGTTGGCGTACCCACCCCAGATGTAGAAACCACGACCTGGGTCGAGTACCCGAGCGATGTTCCCAAACCATGCATCAAGCAATCGATCGAACTCTTGGTCGCTCACAAAGTCGTTGGCCAAGGGACGATCCTTGGCACGCAGCTTCTTGTGCGTCGCAGGATGCTTTGGTTTGCCGGTCTCGTGGTCGACTCCGAAGGAGGCTGCGTTACCTTGTCCACCTTTGAGTTTCTGAGAGGCGCTATCGTTCGAGAACGACGATAGGCCGGCTGCGATCGCGTTGTTCGATCGCGGTTCCACTTTGACATTGTAGGGCGGATCGGTGTTGACCAATTGGATGGTTTTACCACCCAAGAGTCGATCGAGATCCTCGGGCTTGGACGAGTCCCCGCAGAGAAGTCGATGGTTACCTAGGATACAAAGATCGCCAGGTTGGGTTACCGCAGCATCCGGTGGTGCCGGCACATCATCGGGATCCGTGAGTCCCTCGTTTACGTCGCCACTCATGAGCTTTAGAAGCTCATCGGAATCAAAACCCAGGAGCGACAGATCGAATCCTGCCGTTTGAAGTTCACCTAGTTCGATCGGCAGCAAATCAAAATTCCATTCGGCAAGTTCCGAACTCTTGTTGTCGGCGATCCGGTAGGCTTTGATCTGCTCGGGAGTTAGATCTGTTGCGATGTGGACCGGTACCTTTTCAAGCCCAAGCTTATGCGCGGCTTTGAATCGCGTGTGACCACAAATGATCACCCCGTCGGTATCCACGACGATCGGTTGTCGGAACCCGAACTCCTTGATGCTACTTGCGACCGCATCGACCGCATCATCGTTGATGCGGGGGTTGTTCGGGTAAGGTTTGATGTCCGCTATCGGTCTGATTTCAATTTTCATTTTCGTTTCCTCAACATGCGTTTTGTTTCGATTTCCAAGATGCCACGATGGCATCAGGCTTCCGTAGTGGCCAAATCCAGATTGCAAAAGAACCGTTTCAACCCCTTGGCCCTCGGAGTCACAACGGTTTGCACAAACGCGTTTTTGGGTTGCGATGCGGTGCTCATTTCTTTCCTCGTTTCGAGTTACGGACCAAAAAAACAAACTCTCTAGGGGTTAGTGACCGTTCCCACGTGCCTCTCCTGATGAGTTTCTTTTCCAAGTACCTATTGCGATCGTTCTTTCACCCACCTTGCCACCAACTCCCGTCATGGCAGAGTTGGCCAAGTTGGCATACTTGGCAGCCTTGGCATTCTTCCCGATGTATTGAGACACCCCTCTACGGCAAAATGATGGCATCCTTCCTTTTAAGAGGCCTAGTTGGCCATCTTGGGTAAGGCCTAAGGCTGCCAACTTGGCCAAGTGTGCCAAGACTGCCATGTCTGCCATCACGGGGCCTCCTGGCTATCTTGTTGGCCAAGTTGAATTGGCAAGTGCCAATGCCAAACCCCATCGCTACCTTTCTTGGCGCGACCGCCAAGCTCGGCATAGGCTCGGCGCAGCGTTCGTTCTGAGATGCCGTGTTCTTTTGCGTCGGCGATGATTTGCGTTGAGGGGATCGGTGCGCTGGCCAACTCGGATCGCAGCCAAGCCATCGCCTCTTGGCGTTCGTGGCCACGATTGTCGTTCTTCGTTTGCGCTTGCAGTTCGGCAGCGAACGCTTCGTCGGCATGCATCGTCACCGGTTCGGTTTCCCAGACGACGCGACCATCTTCGATGCGATACGCAAGGCCGTCGGGATCGCGGGCCAGATTGAGCTTGGCCGGCAGCAACAGGCGTCTCTGCGGATCGTTTGCGTCTTTGGTCACTGCCCAAACGGCACGAGCCGCAGCCGCAAAAGCCAGCGAGCCCATCGCTCGATAGACAGCCTTCGATCCACCTGATTTCGCCAAGTGCGTCACGGTTAGAATCGCTACCTGATGGCGACTAGCCATCTCGGCCAGCGGAGCCAGCATGCCACGTACGTCGCTGTTCTTGTGCGAGTCGACCTTGCCGCAATAGGCTGCGACCGGATCGATCACGACCAGCCGAGTGCCAGGAAACTGCACCAGCGTTTCCTCGAGCCTCGGCAGATCGGATTCGAGTGAGAACTGGCGACGCTTGTCGAAATGCTTGACGCCCTCGAGCAGCACGACTCGCGTGTCATCGACACCAGCCTTGTCGAGACGGGGCGCGATGGTATCGGCCGCATCGTCTTCGCAATTGAGCAGGATCACGTTACCCGGCGTCTGCTTGAACAACGGCATGTCGGGCCAACTGTCGCCACGAGAGACTCGCGCCGTCAGGTCGAGCGTGACAAACGATTTACCGAGTCCGGGATCGCCGGCCAGCAGCGTGAGCTTGCCGAGCGGAATGCGCCCTGGCCAAAGCCATTGGAGTTGCTCGCGTGTGATTTCGTTAAGCCTCTTGAGAATGGCATACGGTTTGGTCGGATCGCTGGTGGCGATGATGTGTTTGGCTTGCTCAAGCATCCTTCGCTGCCTTTCGGAGAGGTCTTCGTCGGGCTGGCGCGGTGTGTCGAGACGATCGGGAGCAATCTCCGTGGCCACCCACTCTGAAACGGATTCGATCCACGGCATGATGATCTCTTTGGCGATACATCGCTCATCGACGCCACCATCGAGCAGTGCTTGCCAGCACTGGCGAACGAACTCGAAGCCGTGGACGCGACCGCGAGTGCGTGAGGCGTCGACCAAGTGCTCGCGTTTGTAGGCGACCTGCTGGCTATCCAAACCAGCGAGGCCGAAGTACTTCGATGACGGGATGAGGACTTCAGCCAAAGACCGCACGCGACGACGTTCCTCCCAGGCACGATCGATGGCACCTTGATCAATGCTCGTCCAATGAGCGGCCTCGCGGGTCGATAGGAGAAACGCGTCGCGGTACGCCCGCTCAGCTTCTTGCTGTTCGGGCGTCTGCGGCCAATCGGGTCCGTCTTCATAGAAGCGGACAAGGTCTTCGGGTAGGTTTGTCATTCGATGGTCTCAGGATTGGACTGGGAGCCAGCCAAGTTTCGGATCGTTCCTGAGCAGCCGAATGTTCTCGGCGCGTCGCAGGATATGTTTGATGACCGGTTCGCTGAGCTTGTAGTGCTGGGCGAGTGCCGTAGCTGTGACCATCACTCCGGCTCGATGCATGGCATCCACTTGCATCGCTACCATCGCGGTTGTCGGCGTTGGGAAATTCAGTTCGGCGTCGGCTTGGATGTACTTTCGCATTGCTGCTCCTCCGTGTTCGATTTGGAATCGGCCTCTTGGCTTGGTGTTGGCTGCGTTTGCTTCTCGTTGAGGTCAAGCAAGACGTTGGCCCAAGCAGCCGCGAATTCTTCTGGTACCTCTGGATCGTCCGTGTTTTCGTTGTTCGTTGGTTCCATCCTGTTTCCTCCTGTCGATGTAGCAGCCTGCTGGTAAACGTTGCTTCCCCGTATGTATCTATGCCAAAAGCGGACGCACGTGCGCGCCCGGACGGGTTCGTGTAAGCGGGGCAGGAATCCGTGAGCCCTCTATTGGTTGACCTACCCGGTGGTTGGCCAAGTTGACGAACGAATTTGCGATGACGTTCGGAGAAGGTGCGGCAGAGCGGCCGGCGAACGATGGGGAAGAACGGCGACCAGAAATCGCCACCCATCGCGTAGAAAGCGTTGTTAGCAAAAACACCGCCTCTCGGATTCCCTTCTTGAACGGCATGTTTAAACAGCGTGCGATTTCGTTAAGCAATTCATGTTTGTGGGGCTCGAAAACATTCTTCGAGAATCCAAAACATTACTTTCCACAT
>CAIYZV010000487.1 GCA_903930765.1 uncultured Pirellula sp. | reverse complement strand
GGTCAACGACGACCCGGCGACGTTGATGACATCGCCAACATTACCGCCGACCGAAACACGTCCTCCGGAGATCGCTTGGACAGGGAATCCATTTTGTTTCACAAACGGATTCAGCGCGGATGCGATCTTGGTCGCAAGCGTCGCAGCGGTATCGGAAGTGGTGAAGCTAATCACCTGGCTGCCGTAGGTGGTCTTGCCATCCGAATCGAATTCGAAGCGTACGGTATTTCCACCCGCAGGGGTGTAAGTAAAGAACTGCCCGTCCGAAACGCCCGAGGTAGGTACAGTGATGGTGTACCCGCTGTCGAGTTCCAGAGTCTTCGTACCGCCTCCTTGAAGCGTCACGGTGAACTTGTCTCCATCAGAACGCGTTGCAGCGTTGTCTGGAGCGATGATGCGAAGCGTCGACTTGTTAATAAGCGTCATTTCGTAAACGCTGTCTTGACGCCAGAAACCTGCCAACGGTGTCAAGCGAATCGTTCGGCTGTTGTAGCTGTACCCGAAGACGTAATCGACGCCAGGTGAGAGCATGCGACCGTTTTCGGTCAGTACGAGATTGTCCTTGTTGATCGACAATGGATCCGGACCGGTTCCTTGACGCTCGTCGAGTAGGATCTCGAAGAAATCGAAGTTTCCGGTTCGCACATGGACGTAGGTACTCGACGGATCGATATCGATCCCATTCGCATCGTTATCGAGCG
This sequence comes from uncultured Pirellula sp., assembly GCA_903930765.1. Taxonomy (GTDB): domain Bacteria; phylum Planctomycetota; class Planctomycetia; order Pirellulales; family Pirellulaceae; genus JBKCUI01. The sequence continues at coordinate 1,670 of CAIYZV010000487.1, read as the reverse complement.
GACGTTGGAGCGTCGCTATAGGTCCGATTTGGTCGACTCGGTCGAGAGCTCCGCGATCGATGAACACGTTGGATCCCAGTCCAGGAGGAGAGTTTACATTGGGATCGTCGCTGCGTCGGAGTCCGCTTGCATCAAACTCGGGTGCAATGATAGGACTGGTGGGCAATCCCAACGGCGATTTGACTGTCTCCATTGAGGACCGGTTCTCCAACGAGGAGAGAGACGAGTCGATCGCTTGCGAAAGTGGAGCGAGGTAGAATCGCCCCAGTGCTGGGTTCAGGAAGAGTGGATCTGAAGCGTTGAGAGGAATTCGGAACGATTCCGAAATGCCTCCTGGATTGACATTCGTCCCGTTTTGTTTGTAGATATTTCCACCCAACACCACGTTGGCCGTGTTGCCGCCGGTTACGGAGATACCGATGTTCGAGTTCGCAATAATGTTGTTGAGGACGGTCGGAGTAGCCCCTTGCTCGATCGTTAATCCTGTACCGGCACCGGCACCGTAGATCGTGTTGTTGACGATCCGTGCGATGGAGAGGGTCGATTGACCAACGCTAGATGCTGTGTCCCCGCTGACCAAAATCCCACCAGCATTGTTCGTGGAGAGGACGTTGTTCATCAACACAACGCCAGGGGCAACGTTGGACGTATTGAGGGTAACCAAGTTACGAACGGCACCTGGGTAGGGACGGTTCCCTGGGCGGATCGTCGCGTTGTTGCCGCCGAATCGGGTTGCCGCATAATCGCGTGCAGCCGCATCCACGCGGATCCCGTAGTTCAGCGAGTTCGAAACAACGGCCGAGGAAATCAGCAGTTGGCCTTGGTCGCGGTTGATATTCGCGTCACCGAGGTCTTCACCCCACTTAGTGTCGTTACCAAACTGCACAAAAATCAACGGAACATTCGCAGGGAACACAGTTCCACCCAAGGCATCAACAGCAGCGTTGCCGTTGAGTTGAATAATCGGGGATCGTGCTCCCAAATTGCTGGAGCCTGGCATGTCGCCGCCGTTTTCGGCGGATAAATTCAGTAGCCCTTGCGCCGACGTTGAATTGATGGCATCGCGGATCGCGCGAGCGATTTCAGCAGATGTAGCGTTCGGTGCAACGGTTATCGCTGTCGAACCTGGGGTGACGCCAACACGTCGATCGTTGGCTGACGTTACCACGTCGAATTCGAAGGTCAGTGTATTGATACCATCGCTCAGTGTGAACGACGCTCCGTCTTCGATTTCGCTCGAGGCATCGAAGATTAATGCCGCGCTCTTGGTGAGACGTTCGTTCGTGTCGTAGGTGCGTCCAAGAGGGCCTAGAAGTGTATTCTCAAGGCGCAATTCACCTTGTCTGTTGGATGTTCCGTAGTCGGCGGCGACGCGGATTTCGAGCTGATAGGACCCCGTGGCGACTTCTTGAACTGGAGCCCCGTTAGGCCCACCGTACTGCTCGTAGAATCGGGATGCATTGAACGTCTGGCCGCCAGGATTGGTGGAGGTGCCTGTCACCATTTCACCACGTTCGGCGAAACCGATAATGAAGTCGTCCAAATAAATACCCGCGGGTACTATGGTCGTATTCGGTTTGTTGCCGCTCGTCCTCTTACCAGCTTCTGCCCAGCGATCGCCACCATCGACGGGTCCGAAATCATCCCCTGATCGACGAGTGAACAGGGTC
>CAIYZV010000486.1 GCA_903930765.1 uncultured Pirellula sp. | reverse complement strand
CAGCGACCAGGGCCGCTCGTCGATGGGATTCCGATAGCGGAACGCGGTTGAGGATCCCCATAATCAATGCGGCCGAGAACGCATCCCCAGCCCCCACCGTGTCGATCGCTTGGACCGAAATCGGCTCTTGCACATCCAATTTGCCATCGAGCCAAACGACAGAGCCCTTGGCTCCACGCGTCAATGCAACACAACGGAGCGAATACCGATCCGCCAGTCGAGTGATCGTCTCAACCTCGTCCGTAAGCTCGACCCTCAAAAGATCGCAAATGCGCGGCAACTCTTCGTCGTTCAACTTGGCGATCTGGCTCAGCCCAAGCGACCTTTCGAGGATCTCGGCGTTGAAGAAATTTTGCCGAAGGTTGACATCGAACACTCGCAAGCAATCCTCGCGCGTCGCCGAGACAAATCGGGTGATAGCGTCGCGACTCATTGAACTTCTCTGCGCCAGCGACCCAAAGCAGACCGCGTCGCATTTCGCTGCCGCGTCGAGCCATCGGCGATCACAGATTAAATGATCCCATGCCACATCGGCCGCGAATACGTATTCGGGTTTTCCTGTCGCATCCAGCGAAACGCGAACGGTACCGGTTGGATGCGCGTCGTCGACACCGACCATCGCCAACGACAAATCATGCTCCCGCATCCACTGCATTGCTTGAGTCCCCAGTTGGTCGCGCCCGACCGCGCTAACAATCAGCGATTCGGCTCCTAAACTCGAGGCATGGCATGCGAAATTCGCTGGAGCGCCTCCGAAGAGAGCTTTGTCGTCATACACATCCCAAAGGATCTCCCCTAAACCCACCAAGCATTTGCGGCTCGGGGCAGCAGTGCCTTCTGCCACTGGGCCTTCAGAGAGAGCCTCGAACGTTTTTTCGTTTTCATGATTCACAGATCTTCACCAATCCTTTCTCCAAGCGTTCGATATCTTCGTGGTTGTTGTACGCATGGGTCGCAATGCGCAACGCGCCATGCCGCACACTGAGTACCACTCCGGCGTCCAACAAACGGCGACGAACTTCATAAGGGTCCTTGCCAGAGAATTGGAAGCTGATGATTCCACTCGAAGAGTCTGCCGAGTTTGCTGCTGGCTCTCGATGGTCGTTGGATACCAACCATGGAAACACAGCCCCCATACGCCGCAATAACTCTCGGATACTCGCCGCATTTCGCAAGACCGCGCGAGCGATCTCATTGTCAGGCTGGTGGCAACCGAACTCCAGCAGCAGTTTTAAGCTCGCCTCCAGGCCGATCAAGCCGACATGGTTGGCGGAGCCACCTTCGTACCGTGAGGCGGCGCGCTTATAAACGGCTCCTTCGGCGTTGAACTCATGGCTGGATTCGATGGAGCCCCAGCCCACCATCACCGGTGCGATCCGTTCCAAGTTGGACTCGCGAATGTAGAGGAAGCCGGCCCCTTCTGGACCCAACATCCACTTGTGACCGTCGGCAGCCGCGTAATCGATGGGAATTTCGGAAGTGTCGAGCGGGAATACCCCGAGGCCTTGGATGGCATCGACAAATAGTTGGGCTCCCGCCCGATGCACCATCTCGCACAAATCGGATAACGGCAAGCGGTATCCGGTCGCATAGCCGACCCAACTGACGGTCACCAATCGCGTCGAACCGTCGATGGCGGCGCGAATGCGGTCGAGACTCGGGCGACCATCGGCATCGACCGCGACACGCCGAACCTCCACCCCCCGTTTCTCCAGTTCCAGCCAAGGCAACAGATTGCTCGGGAACTCGTTGGCAAGGACCACGAGGCTATCGCCTGCACGCCATGGGTACCCGTTCGCGATGATGTTGATTCCGAAAGTCGTGTTCGGAATCAAGGCAATTTCCTGCTTAGAGCAGTGAAACAGCTCACTTGCGGCCCCTCGAAGTCGGCTCGCTGCGGCCGACCACTCCGGCCAGCGGACATCGCCATCGATCGAGGCGGCCAAGGCCCATTGGCGGACGGCGTCCGCCGTTCTTTTGGGCAAGGGTCCCACCGCCGCATGGTCGAAGTACGCCCAACCAGCTGCGACCGGCATTTCGGCTCTAAACATGTGCACGACCTCATTCTCCAGGCCATCTATACCGACAAATCCCATCGTTTTGCCCCGAGTTAGACCGTTTTTTAATAAAAATGAACAAGGCCCAGTGCGGGCGATGACAGTGGAAAAAGTTCAACTATACTAGCCCTCGGATACCGACGAGAGTGGTACCGCATTTTCGAGGTGGATTCGCCGCGGGAATGGCTGGCACACCGCCTCGGAGTTATGCAGGTTTCGATATGCTATCAGGCGTTCACTAGCTGTCACCTCTCATCCTTCGTATGCCCCCGAATGAAGTACAACATGTGCCGCCCGTCCAACCCGTCAACTGGGAGCATCCCTGAAGAGTATCGAGGTAATTGATGCCCAGATTGTTGTGTTTAGGCGGTCTCGTCGTCGCTGGTTTGATTTTTCTATTGTTTACCGTGGATCTCGTCATGACGATCCTCGGCATGGGTGCCATTTTTTGGTACCCGAGCTACCTCATGGATGCCGTCTTCATCGCCTGCTCCGGGATGCTGGGGTACTTGGCCTGGGTTTCGCTCAAAGAACTCAAGTAGGCTCCGCATTGCATTCGTTGCACTGAGTCTTCGTCGCACAGGGCCATTGTCGCACAGGGCCATTGTCGCACAGGGCCATTGTCGCTCGAATACTCTCTCACCCCCGATGTTGGTCCGTGCGCCACTCGTGCCGCTCGTACCAACTCGGTTTCTCAATGTGGTTTCAGACGGATCTCAGGAATAATAACCTATGAAGTTTGACACGGATGGCTGGTACCTCACCCGCGGATGCTGGGGTACGCTCCAAGCGATCTTGATCGCGCCGCGAAAAGCCCCTCCGGGTACAGTCGTAACACTATGCCATGGATTTGGCGCTCCAGGCACGGATTTGGTACCCCTCGCCGAAGAAATCGTCCCCTACCTTTCCGACGATACACCACCCCCCGCTTTCTTATTCCCTGAAGGCCCAATCGATTTGGGAGAAATCTACGGGATGGACGGCGCTAACGCGTGGTGGGAGCTCAACATGGCCCGTTTGGCTCAACTGGCTGCCACCAATGATTTTAACGCTCTGAGAAATGAAGTTCCTCCGGGAATCGATGAAGCTCGAGAGGCATTGGAGAATTGCATCGCCGAGTGCGTCGAGAGCCAGCGATGGGAATCGCCCAAGATGATCTTCGGTGGGTTCTCCCAAGGCTCCATGCTGTCGGTAGACCTGGCGCTCCGTTCTCAGAAACATCAATGCGATGGATTGATCCTTTGGTCAGGTGCGCTGATCTGCGAATCCCTTTGGCAAGATGCATATGCCAAGCGGGCCGATGGAGCCTCCCCACGGTCGATTCCTTGCTTCCAAACACATGGACGCGAAGACACGATACTCCCCATCGGTACCGGACGAGCACTGAACGAACTCCTGCAAAGCCTGGGCTTCGAGAACGATTACCACGAATTTCAAGGACCTCATACCATTCCTGCGATCGGCATCTCAGGTGCTGCGAAACTGATCGACACTGCCGCTCGATGACACTGCTCCTGATTGACACGGCTCCTGATTGACACTGCGTCTATCAAAATAACTCAAAGTCGCCGGCAACCTGCGCTTGAAGATAACAATCTACGAAACTCTTGAGCCTGAGACTTGATTTCCTCAATGCCAAAAGCTTCAATAGGGTTACCTGTCCGGACGAGAGCCGGATTGAGGCCTTATGCGGACAACTGCACCCAAGCTTACGACTTACAGGTTCAGGATATCACCGTTCGATTACAGGCACACGCCAACCGCTGTGAACTCTGAGTTCAAAACAACATGCTTCACCAAACCATCCATCGGGAAATCGTCTGGTTCTATCCTTGGCTTCGCAAGATGGCCAGCGGTTTGATGGCCTCCGAACGACGCTCCCATACGCTGCAACCAACGGCGTTGGCGAACGAAGTCCTGGCAAAGCTGATGAGTTGGAAAGGGGACATCTCTGGCGACACGGAATTGTCCCTCCGCGTCCTCGCAACCACGGTCGCCAAGCAAACGCTGATCGATCGTGGTCGGCGACGGACGAACAAAGATCTTTACATGGAGCGCATGCGTCACGAAAACGCGAATCAGTGGCTCCATCAGGAAACCCCGCTACCCGGCTCTCGGGTTCCGATCGTCCTCGATGTCATTGAGCAGTTGGAATCGATCGACCAAGACCTCGCATCTCTAGTCCGGATGCGATTTTTCGAAGGCTGTACCTTCCAGCAAGCAACAGAGAGGCTGGGCATGAGCCCTCGTACAGCCGCACGACGCTGGGCCTTTGCAAAGACATTTCTTGCCAAAGCCATCGAACGCGAAGAGTCTCGATAAATACCTCGACTTTATCTAATCGCTCCGGCTCGACACTTTGGCCACATAGCCCTCTGGCAGTTCTTTCCACAGCGACAGCTTCGTTGCCTCGGGAGCGTACTCGGTATGGCGCAAGCATTGAGCGCCTGCAATACCGATCGGGGTATTGGGCGTGGGATGATAAATGAGACGGTTCGCCTTCAGGCGGTATAGGACTTTGAGATAGCTGGATTTTTTGACCCAACGGGTCACATCGATCGAATCAAATAGGTTCCTATCGTGAGTTTTCTCACTCAGCGTCACCATCTGCACCCAACGCCCTTTGGTTTCCTCGCTTGCGAGGTACACCTCGGCGATGGCAGTAGAGTCAAATTGCGGAAAGACATGCATGTTAAGATCTAGAATCCCGAGGGCAGGTTGGATCGTGCGCTCCCACTTCCAAGTCAACTCCAACTCTCCCCATCGATTTGCTGACTGAGGACAAATGTAACAATTGGTCTGCCCGCCACCCTGGCGACCCTCTTCGGTAATGACAACAGCGTTTCTGAGAACGCCGTTGAACCCATCGACTCCATCCAAACCGATGTTCTTCCCAACGAACGACTCAATGAAAACCACGTCAGCGGCGACTTCGGGGGGCTTGAGAAAATAAATGAGGGATACGGAATATTGGTTGGATTGCCAAAGGAATCCAGCGAGCAGGGCAAACAATGCCGTAGAGAAATAGCCCCACGGCAGGAGACGCTTTCCGAAAGTGCGTCCGATTGTCGATCCATCTCGGTCGACCGTTTCATCTAACCTCGAATCGATCGCGGGTTCCGGTGTAGGCTCCAAGATTCTATTCATCCGCCTTCCTTTCTGCACCATACATCGAGGCTCATGAAATAAGTAAACGGATGCACACTCAAACAAATTCCGACCGGATAAGAATCGGCATCCACCGCTTTACCTAGATAGCGAACTCTTGCTCGCAAGCTAAGCAATTCATTCGGCCTCACTTGATAGCGAGGCAAGGATGCATCGAAGGCCCGGCCAAACAAGCCGCCGAAGTGGTTGCGAAACGAGGCCAATTGCGTCCAGGATCGCTCTGTCGCTAGCTTGGATTCAAGTACGAACTCTGCTTGCCCAGGGCTGCAATTGAATTCGACGCTCCCATTGATCAAAGTGATCAGCATTTCATCATCCGGCAACGTTATTGGTTTTGCATAAACGGCGACCCAATGATTGGGTTGCTTAGGTACCACCAGATCGATTGGGATGTTTAAAGATCGAATGCTCCTTTTTATGTGTAGGGAATCCCAATTTTCCGCGGTATGACTTTCGTTATCAACCTCCAAAGCCAACTTGTACTTGGGATCCCATCCGGGAACGAAGGTATCTAGATTACGTTGTGGGGCGGCCCACCTTTTCCCAAGAGCACTTCCGCCCCACATCGATACGCCCGCAGTTGCCAATAACCCAAATGAATGCGCAACAAATGCCCGACGCTTGAGCGAACTGCGGAATTGTGAGGCACCGCCATAAGCGTCCAGCGAAGGGAGAAGAGCGTTATCGTTGGCAAGGCGATCGGTATTTTCAGATACGACCTGAACGGATTGCATCGACCGTACCATCGCCTCCAAACTTTCAGCAACCTCGGCGGCACTAGAAGGCCTCGCCGATGGCTCTGATGCATGCATACGATCTACGAGCATCATAAACGACTTTGTCATTTTCGGATCCAATGTGCTAGGCCAACGGATGCTCCGCAAGGGCCAATCCGATGGGGCAAATGCTCCTTGAACACGATCGCGGTACTGACCGGTCGCTAACCAGAACAAGATCACTCCAAGACTGTAGAGATCGCTTTGGATCGTCGGCGCTTTGCCCCCCAAAATCTCGGGTGCGATGAACCCCGCGGTTCCTCCTTGCCAACTCGATCCCCCATCCTCGGCGATCCATGTTGCTGTTCCAAAGTCTGTGATAACCGGATGCCAACGGTCACCACGCAAAATAATATTGGATGGCTTCAGATCACCGTGGATCACACGCTCCTCGTGGATTGCCTGGAGCCCCTTGGCAATCCCAGCACCCAGCTCCACCATATCGCGAAAGTTCAGCGTTTCTTTTTTCCCGATGGCTGTTGCTAGACTTGTACCTGGAATCCACTGCCGCAAAATGACGATTTGACCGTCCAACTCGGTGGTTCCCAAAATCGCCGCCACGTGAGGATTGGCGATCTTTGCCACAGCCCGAGCGGACTCAAGCATCCGTTTCTTAACTGCTGGTTTGCTCCCCCAACGCGGAAACGCCAATAGAATCACGACGTCGCGGTCCAACGGCTCCTCGTAGGCCAGATAGGTGGCCCCGAGCGCCGACACCGACAAAGATCTCCGCAAAATATAGTTGCTGATTCGAAACCCTCGCACCTTCGAATCCCAAACCATCTTGCTCGCCAACTCTCGCAAATCCGTCGCTAGCCTCACGGAGCCCTCGTCCTCGCATGCATCGAGGATCTCATTCAGCGAGAAAGGCATCTCCGTCGATTGATCATTGCGACTGTGGGCCAACAGCCCCTCAAGCTCCAAAACCATCGCGTCCCCGGACGATCGCAAAGCATCGAGTTCCTTCTGCTGCGATTCCGGCGGCAAATCGTAGAGACGATCAAACCACTCGTAGAGTTTTTTAAGGGAGTCGTCTGCCACAACAAGGGTAGGGGGTAAGAATGAATGGATTAAGGTTTCATGCGAGACGCCAGATGCTGCACTGCTCGGGACGATTGAATCCATAGCAGCATTGCTGATTGTCCGCGACGCTTCTTCGAAGCGCACCAACTCGCGCAAAAGTGCCAACAACTTCGACTTTTTCTAGGGCCCACCGATTAAGTCACCTGCGTCAGAAACGGCTTGCTCTAAAAAAACCAAGGACTAGGGGGAGTTTTTGACAGTCCGGATTTGGCGAAGGAACGTGTCCATGTCCTGGGTTCGCTGCTCCGGGTTTGCGTGCATCGCCGACATAATTGCATTGGCCAACCCCATATCGATCGTCGGGCATAACTCCGAAATCTCTCTGGGAGGAGATGTGTCATGGTGCAAGGCGGCGCGACCGGTGGTATCGGACATCTGCCACGGAAGTTCGAACGTGATCAAGTGATAACAAGTCAGCGCAAACGAAAAGATATCAACCCGATGGTCCGTAGCGCGTCGCCGTACGATTTCAGGGGACATGTACAACGGAGTCCCTGTGCGATTCCCTGGCGCCATAAAGACTTTGGTCGCTGGTAGGGTCAACCCAAAATCGATCAACTTCACGGTTGAGAGATCTTCGGTCGCCATGTAGTTTCGGGGGCAAATATCGCGGTGGATGAACTCCTTGCGATGGACGTAGGCCAGAGATTCCGCCATTTGCCGAATCATCTCCAACCGGCGCCCCTTCAACCGAGCCTCTTGGCGTTCTGAGATAAGAAGCTGCAAGCCAGGACCATCGATGTACTCCATGACGATGAACTGCTGCCCTTTGGTGGACGTGCCATGTTCATACGTATGCACAATGTTGGGGTGCGTCATCTGCATCGCGATCTCCCCCTCCGATGGCTTGTTCAACCCCTTAAACCGGCTTTCGAAGAAATCCACCTTGTCGCTATCGCAGAGCTTTACGCCAACGATCCGGTTCCCGTTCTGCCGGTCCTTTGCCACAAAGAAGTTGCTCATGGTGCCGCTGATCGCGGACCTCAACCGTTCAAATCGAGCTTCGATATCTACCGATTTGCTCGCATTCTTTTTGAACAGATTGTCGAAGAGTCCCATAGGATCAAAATCAATTCGCGAACGAAAAGGGGGAAAACCGTCTGCTTGATTATATCCCGAGCGATCCTGACGTCCCTAGCGCGGTTACCCGGAAGAACTTGCGGAGCTTCGATTTGTACCCGACTTTTCCGAAAACAGGGGGTTTCTTGAGCAACAACCCATCGAGTGTGTCCCTCGGTCCAGGGCGACAAGGGCGACCGGTACCGATTTCGCTAATGACTTTTCCCCGTGGAAACTGCTAGATTGGTCGAACCGCGGTCGGCAACGCCCCCGCAATTTTGGCGGCTTACGCAAATTTGGAAGTTTCGGTGGGGGCCAACCGCTAGCTGGCCAACTGAATCGCTGGCCAACTGAATCACTGGCCAACTGAATCGCAGTCTAAGCATTGATTCTCCGCTTGATAATCCTGAATTTCCATGAATCCAACGATCCTGACTGAACCCTTGGCACCTATCTCTGGGCGGTCGACCGTAAAGGGGCTAGAACCGAGCGACAACGGTCTGGCTTCCGACCTTGTGGCACTTGAGGTCCATGGGGTTAAAAAAGCCTACGGTAGCCATCACGCGTTGCGGGGGGTGTCATTCCAAGTCAAGCGTGGGGAGCGCGTCGCACTTTTGGGACCCAATGGGGCTGGCAAAACCACACTCATCCGATGCATCAGCGGACGCGTTCGGCTCGACGAAGGCCGTGTGCAGCTTTTTGGAAAGCCAACCACCAACCCTTTCGCCTTCCACAGCCTCGGGGTTGTCCCCCAAGACCTAGCCATCTATCAAGACCTTACGGCTCGCGAAAACCTCGAATGCTTCGGGCGGCTCCATGGTTTGCGCGGCCGCGGACTTCGAGAACAAGTCTCCTGGGCATTGCGATGGATCGCCCTCGAGGACCGCGCCGATGAGCTAACGTCCCGGTTTTCAGGGGGCATGAAGCGACGGGTCAATATCGCGTGCGGCGTCATGCACAAACCTGGAGTTTTGCTCCTTGATGAGCCCACCGTTGGGGTGGACCCTCAAAGCCGCCAACGGATTTTCGATATGCTCGATGAACTCAGTGTGATGGGGACCAGCATCGTCCTCACGACCCATCATCTGGACGAAGCGGAGGAGCGAAGCGACCGCATCGTAATCGTCGACCACGGAACCGTGATCGCGGACGGCACGATCCAGGAATTGCTCGAGCAGACGGTCGGCTCCCAACGCCGAGTCGTCTTCGAAATCTCTGGCCAATTGTCTGCCCCCCCGGATGGACTGACTTGGGACGAGTCCCGCAAGCGGTTTAGTTGCTCCGTCCAGAATTTGCTCGAAGAGCTTCCGGTTTGGATTTCAAAATTTGAAGAAAGGGGCGGCCAAGTCCACGACTTGGAAGTCCACACCCCCAATCTTCACCATGTTTTCTTGCATTTGACCGGTCGTGAGCTTCGAGATTAACTGCCGGACAAGCTGGTCTATCCCGAAAAAGTCGTCGGAAATCTGAGTATCTAGGACCGGAAATCGACGCTATTCCTGTTGAATGACGCAGGCCTAGACCCGACAATGGTAGAGTTGGGACGCGGGCCGAATAAGGATCGTCGCGCGACCGCGTCTCACAAGTACCGAGGCCTGCTTCAGGCACCATCCTTTACCCGTCGAGGCGTACCGTAGCCATGCTCAAACGACTTCGCCAGCGATTCATCGACTCTGTCGATCATGGCTCGGATTCTCCAAGCAACGCCCTCGGCGCCGACTCGCAACCGACGTTGGATCGCATCGGCTCGAGTCTATCGAATGCTGCGGATTCGCAAGAGGCATCCCTCGACGAAGTTGAAGACGAAGACGACGATTACGAAGACGACGACGATTTCGAAGACGACGAGGACGACGACGATTTCGAAGACGAGGAGGACGAGGATTCCGAGGATGGCGAAAGCGATGAGGAAGACGATACCGTTGCCTCCTCATGGTTCGATCGTGATTCGGCCGCGTTCTTTGTCAGCATGGCCGTACACGTATTCGCCGTTGTCTCACTCGCGTCGATTACGATTGTAACCCAGCCGGAATTAATCGGCGTTCTTATCAACTCGGAACCAATCGTTGAGGAGTTAGCTCCTCTCGATGTCGTTACCGAAATCGCTTACTCGGATACTCCCTCGGATGAGTTTGGAGCTGACTCGATCGGTACCGTAGACATGGCTCTATCGAGCGCTCCACTTCTTGCAGACATGTCGATCGTCGAGTCCGTAGAACTTGACATCGAGATCCCTAACGGCAATATCGATGTGTCTCGCACCGTCGAAAAAGCGATGGGATTGACCCTGTCCCAGAGCACTGTTCGCGGTGCGACCGGTGTTGGCACGACGGGCACCGATGGCGCTGTGGACCGTGTGACATACGAAATTCTGCAGTCGCTCGAAGAACGCCCAACATTGGTGGTTTGGGTTTTCGACAGTTCCATCTCCATGGTAAAACGTCGTCAGGAAATCCGCGATCGCTTTGACCGGATCTACCAACAACTTGGGATCGTGCAGGAAGAGAAGAGAAAACGAGAAGGTGACTTCGAGGTACCGCCCTTGCTTACCGCCGTCATGTCCTTCGGCAGCGACGTAAATCTCCTCACCAAACAACCCACGGACAACTTGGAAGAAATCCGCGAAGGTATCGATGCTATCGGCAATGATGGTGGCGATGAAATGGTCTTCCATGCTGTGAAAACCGCCGTCGATAAGTTCAAGAGTTTCCGGACAGCGCGCGGCAACAATCCTCAGCGCAATGTGATGTTGATCGTCGTCACCGATGAACGTGGGGACGACCTTCCCATGGCCGAAGAAACCATCAAAGCCTGCCGATTCCACTCGATGCCATGCTACGTCCTCGGGGTTCCTTCACCCTTTGGACGGGATAAGGCCTTCATCAAATTCGTCGAGTTCGACCCGCAGTACGCTCAAGGCGAAGATTGGGCAGAGGTCGATCAAGGTCCTGAAACTCTGTATCCCGAACGGGTCAAAATCGGCTACCAAGACGAATCCATGGAAGAACCGGTAATCGATTCGGGCTTTGGCCCCTATGCATTGTCGAAACTTTGTTACGAGACGGGTGGTATCTATTTTTCTATCCATCCAAATCGTCGTATCAATAGCAAGGTTGAACGCCGCGAAGTGGAAGCCTTTGCCTCGCAAATGAGCTACTTCTTCTCCCCTGAAGTCATGGAACGGTACCGACCAGACTATCTCTCGGATGCCGAGTACATGACCCGCGTGAAGAAAAGCCCATTGCGTTATGCGCTGCTCAACGCAGCCCAACTCTCTCGCGTCGGTACCCTCTCCAAGCCTAAAATGGTTTTTATCAAACGGGACGAACCCTCCTTTACCAAGGAGCTCACCGATTCGCAGCTAGAATCAGCTCGACTCTACCCAGAGCTATCGGAGATGTGCGCCATCCTGGCCGAAGGTGACAAATACCGCGGCAAAGAAACATCGCCGCGATGGCTCGCAAGCTTTGAACTCTCCTACGGAACGGCCCTCGCTGCGAAGATTCGAGCGGAGTCCTACAATGCCATGCTTGCGAAAGCCAAGCGAGGGATGAACTTCGAGAAACCGGAGAGCAATACCTGGAACCTTCGTCCTAGCGACAAAGTCAGCGTCGATAGCAAAATCGATAAAGAAGCCAAGCAAGCTCGTGAACTGCTCCAAAGCGTCGTCGAAAAACATACGGGAACACCATGGGGTTTGCTCGCTGGTCGCGAACTCGATAACCCCCTAGGCTGGGAATGGGTCGAATCCACCACCGACCTGAACCCACCTCAACGTATGGCTAACCGGCCCAATCCCCCGCCACCCAACACTCCTCCTATGCCAGCCGACGATCAAGCTCGTATGCTGAAGCCACCTCCTCCAAAGCGATCGATTAAAAAGATCTAATAAGGTTGATCCGACATGGAAACGATCCACAAGCAACTCAACAAGGCATGGAGACGATTGTGGTTGCAGAGTTGGGTCCACCTCTTCGGCTGGTCGCTCTTGATTGCACTGTCCATCGCTTTCGTGGCATGCTTGTTCCCAAAGTTCTATTTCATCCCATACCGATTTGAGTTTTGGGGCGGAGCCTCTATCGCAGTCGCGGCCATTCTTTCGGCGGTAATCGCAACCGCGGCAGCATGGTGGCGACGCCCATCTCCGATCGCCGCGGCTGTTGAAATCGATCGCCGATTCGGGCTGAGAGAACGTTGCTCCAGCAGCCTGTCGATGAATGCGGTCGACCGCGACTCCGCGATCGGCCAAGCCCTGCTGAAGGACACGGAGTCGAAACTAGAACGCGTGGACATCCGCGATCAGTTCCCCGTCAAACCCGGCCCCCATATCGTTTGGGTCGCTCTCCCGTTAGCAGCATGCTTGGCCCTGTTCTGGGTACCTGACGCGGAATTGAATGTCGCTAACGCGCTCGGCAACTCCGCCAACGCACCCATCGTCAACATCAAGAACCAAACAGCACCGATCCTCAAAGCGATCCAAAAGAAACGCGAAGAAGCCGAATCGAAAGGGGACATCGAGTCCGCCGAGCAATTCAAGCGGATTGAAGAAAAAATCAATTCGCTTCAAAACTCCAACGAGGCGGATAGAAAAAAGATCATCGCAGACATCAACGAGCTCAAGAAAGAACTGCAACAGAAAAAGGAAAGCCTCGGCAGCTCAGAGCAATTAAAGAAGTCTCTCGAGGGAATGAAAGACCTGGATGCCGGTCCCGCGGAAAAAATGGCGAAAGCCCTTCAAGAAGGGGAATTCGACAAAGCGGAACAGGAACTCGAAAAGATGATCGATGCCCTTAAATCCGACAAACTCACCCCTGAGCAAACGCAACAACTCCAAAAGCAATTGGAGCAAATGCAAAAAGCGATCGAACAAGCCAAAGCGAAACAGGAAGAGCAGAAGAAACAACTAGAAAAGGAATTGGAGAAAGCGGAAAAAGAAGGAGACACACAAAAAGTCGCCGATCTCCGAAAGAAACTGGAGAACATGGAAAATGCCCAAGCCGGCCAGGGCAAGTCTATGGACAAGATCCAGTCGCAGTTGGCAAAAGCTCAACAAGCGATGCAAAATGGCGACAAACAAGCTGCCGCCGACGCGCTCGAGGAAATGCAAGATGAACTGAGCGAACTGGCGGAGAACCAAGCTGACTCGGAAGAACTCGAAGACATGATCGAGCAGTTCGAAAACGCAAAAAGTGCCTCCAAATGCAAAGAGTGCAACGGTGCAGGCTGCAAAGAATGCAACCAGACCGGAAAAGGTCAGAAAAGTGGCAAAGAAAAACAGGGAGGCAAAGGAAAGGGCAAAGGCAAATCGGATAGCGACGAACCCGGGGATGGCGAAGGTGAAGGCAAAGGTGAGGGGGACCGGGCCGAGAGCGAATCCGATTTTAAAGACTATGACGCCCAGGTCCGCGAGGAAATGCGGAAAGGAGAAACCGTCAATGGTGGCAAGGCCGATGGCAAAAACCGCAAAGGAATGACGCGTGAAGAGGCTCGACAAGCCGTGTTATCATCCGAGCCAGATCGACCTGATGCGATCGAAAGCATCCAACTCCCCAAAGCACAACGGGATCAATTGAAGGAATACTTTGATTCGCTTCGCGATAACAAATAACCTTGCCTCGTCGATCACCCCCTAGAGCATCACCCTGTTAGGACTTGGTCGACGATTAGTATCTGTTGGTAACTATTGGTAGTCGTCTCGCTTGATCGAATACGTTTCTAACTTGCGATAGAGAGTTGCTCGAGAAATCCCCAGCAACTCTGCAGACTCAGGAATATTGCTTCGCGTCCGTCGAAGGGCCTCTTGGATCAGTCGATGTTCCCATTGCTCGATATTCAACGTGTCGAAATCGTCCGACTTGGCTTCCTGCAACGTCAGATCGGTTACCCGAATCTCATTGCCCACCGCGAGCACCACAGCGCTATCGACCACGTTTCTTAGTTGGCGCACATTTCCAGGCCACGAGTATTGAAGCATCTTGTCTCGGGCTGCCTTGCTCAACACCAGTCCAGACCGGCCATGCAGCCTGGAAAAATGCTCAAAGAAGTGATCAATCAGAAGCCCAATGTCTGAGCCTCGTTGCCGCAGAGGTGGAACGCTGATCTCAAACACACTCAACCGATAGTACAAATCTTCCCGAAATCGTTTTTCAGCGACAAAATCGCTGAGATCCCGATTGGTAGCTGCGAGGACTCGGACATCGACCCGAACCTCTTTGCGACCTCCGACCGGTAAAAACGGATGGCCCTCGAGAATGCGAAGCAGTTTCGCTTGGCCGTCCAAAGTCATTTCGCCGATCTCGTCGAGGAACAACGTGCCGTTGTTGGCTTGTTGAAACCACCCGATGTGATCCTTGTCCGCACCGGTGAACGCTCCTTTGACGTGGCCAAACAATTGGCTTTCCATCAACTCCGAGGGAATCGCAGCGCAATTCACGCTCAACATCGGACGGTCCGCGCGCGGGCTCGCTCGATGGATAGCACGGGCCACCAATTCTTTTCCAGAACCACTCTCGCCCCGGATCAAAATACTACCCGAGGCCCTGGCCACCCTGGAGACACGTTCCTTCAGCTCCTTCATCACCGGGCTTTCGCCCAACAACTCATCGAATGCTGCGTTCTTATCTTGCAATCGATCATGTCTAATTCGGAGCGATTCCGCCGATCTGGCTCGCACGAGCGCCACCGACAAAATACTCGCGGCAGCAATCGCGAAATCGAAGGCATACGATTGGAAAACCTCTTTCTCGCGGTACAAATGGATAGCACCAATCGTCTTGCTGTCCCCAGATGTTTTGCTCGGATCGATCAGCGGTACGCAAATCGCATCCGCATAGTGACGCATCGGTCCGTCCGTCGAAGGCTTGGTTTCATTCTTCATCCAAACGGCCTTCGATTGCTTGCACACCATCTCCGTCAATCGATCGCTGAGCACGATCTTTGTTTCTGCAGACGAAGGGTACTGATGCTGCACATCCAAGCGGCCGTATTCATTCGCGATCAAGAACGCGACGACGGTCGCCTGGGTTCGAGTCCGCAGAACCTCGATCGCGATCTTGGCCAACTCGTCCCCTTGGGAAATCGAAATGCACTTGACCGAGAGCTGATGTAGGTCCGCAAGATCGTCGACCCTGCCTGCGTTGCGAAGCTGAAGAAACGCCGTCATCCCGGTCGCTATGCCATCCGCGATACTGACACCATCTGGCGATAACAGGTCATGCGAAAGATTGATGCGTTCCACCGTGACATCGTCGGTGATCGAATCATCGACAAACTGCAAATCCGTGTTGCCGATGCGAATGCGATTCCCACTAGCGAGCACCGCTGTATCCACCTTGGACCCGTTCACCAAGGTGCCGTTGCGCGACCCTGCATCGACGATCACCCAACGCCCTTCCTCGGACACGATTTTTGCATGGACGCGCGAACACTGCGGATCGTTGAGTTGTACTTGGCACTCCAACCCGCGACCAATCCGATTTTCTAT
>CAIYZV010000485.1 GCA_903930765.1 uncultured Pirellula sp. | reverse complement strand
TGCCATCGCCTGCCCCGAGCAAGGGCACTGCCAAGTCCGCTGAGAGTGCTGTGAAGCCGTCTACGAGCGCAGGCAAGCCTAGCACTGCTGAGTTGAATATCGGCTCGCCAGACGGCCAATCGGAAACCGAAGGGAAACGCACCATCGTTCCGATCGTGCCTGAAGAATCCAGCGCGGAACCGGTGAAAGCGGGAAAGATCCGGACCAGCGAAGAAGACTAGTCCAACAGAAGACTAGTACAACATTCGGCTAGGCATTCTCCTTGGACACGATCCGACCGTCTACCGATTGGATCCCCTCGATCTGGTTCCATTCGAGAATGAGTTTGGGAAGGTCATAATCCGATCGCAACGTCAATCGGTATAGCATGTCGATCGAAGTTCCCTGCTTGGACGTAGAACTTCGAAGGATTCGATAGCGAGTTGATACTGCGTGCAGCACGCTCTGCAATTGCTCCGCAATCCCGTCTCCTAAAGATTGTCGAACATCAAGCTTTACGGAAACAGCTTCTAGACTTTCGGGCGTATTGCCCCAGCGGCCATGCCGACAATCACCGCAAACATCACGAACGCGGTATCGCGGGTATCGTCCACAACGGTCCTAAAACGTACGATCGACAACGCACCGACCAATCCTCAAAGGGCACTGAAAAAATGTGCATCCCAAGATCGTGTGGACGAAAAACTAACGATGCACCCTGCAATCAAGCGAAAAATCCTAGGTCTTGGCAACGAATCTGGCAATCCAGCGATACCCGTAGCCGCGATGGATACAAATAGAAACAGGATTTGGATGGACGGCGTGCTGAGGAGAGATATGCTGTACAAGAGTTTTCTGTCATTTCATTCACTTTTCCTAGCGGCCTGTATCTAGTGTCCTCGAAGTCTACCCACGTTGTAGTCACCTTCATCGCCTCATTGGCGATTCTCGCAACGACCGCCCTCGCCGGCGCAGGACTGCTCTGGTACAAGTCGCAATTGGCCCAGCAAGCGGCTTCCCAGGAAGCCCCTCCTGAGGTCAGCGAAGCCGTTGGTATCGCCTCGCCTGAAAAGCTATCCTACCGTCCTCTCGTTAGTGCCGTTGGGACCGTGGTCGCACCCGAATGGATCGCTCTCAAGGCCGAAGTGTCCGGCAAGGTCGCTGCCATCCACATAAGATCGGGTGACGTCGTCGAAAAGGATCAACTTCTTCTGGAACTCGACACGAGCGTTGAAATGCCCAGCCTCCACTCTGCTGAAGCAAAGAGGAGAATGGCAGAATCCAATGCAAAGCGACTCCGTCAAGCGTTTGCGGGTCAAGCCGTCACGGAATCGGAAATGGAGCAAACGGAGTCCGAACTCGCCTACGCCATCGCCGAGACCGAACGCCTGGAAGCGCTGATCAATCGCAAACGACTTCGTTCCCCATTCAACGCGCGCGTCGGACTGATCCATTTGTCCCTCGGCCAGTATCTGACCGAAGGGGTCGAAATCACTACTCTCCAAGGGATCAATGACTACACGTTCATCGATTTCTCGATCCCTCAGATGGCTGCTCATCAAGTCGAGATCGGACAGACCGCTTCGGTGCTAGTTCAGAACCAACAGATGCAAGGCTCCGTCATCGCCAAAGAAGCGCGTTCCGACAAAGCAACACGCAATCTGCAGTTCCGAGTCCGACTCGATAATCCACCCAAATCCATCTCTCCCAACGATTCGGTCAAAGTGAATCTTGAGTATGGTTCGCAAACTGCGGCAATGAGCATCCCCGTCGAGTCTCTGCGCCGTTCACCGACAGGAACGCAAGTCTTCGTTGCGGTACGGGATCCAAAGGGAGTGCTGCGCGCCACCATGCGATCGATCGAAACCGGACAAACCGTCGGCAACAAAATCGTCGTCTTGCAAGGACTCGAAGAGAACGATCTAGTAGTCGCTCGCGGTTCCTTCAAGTTACGAGAAGGGATCGCTATTCGGGACATTGGAACCAGCACTTCCGATGAAACCACGACCAAATCCACCAGCGGTACCACCGACGCCGAATCGGAATCGGCATCATGAAAGCGATCACCGATGTCTTTCTACGGTATCCCGTCATCGCGGTTGTCTTGAACCTGATGCTCGTTTTGATCGGAATCCGAGCAGCATTCCTTCTTCCCATCCAGCAATTCCCGAGATTCGAAAGCACCTCCATCGGCATCCGTACGTTTTACATCGGAGCCAGTGCGGAAACCGTTCGAGGGTTTTTGACCACCCCCATCGAGCGAGCTGTCTCATCGATTGCAGGTGTCGATTATGTGGAATCGTCGAGCACAGCAGGGATGAGCCAAGTCACCGTGCGGCTCAAACTCAATCATAGCAGCACCCAAGCTCTCACCGAGGTGAATGCACGGCTTCAGCAGGTCCGCCGCGAACTACCGCAAGACGCCGAACCACCGGCCATCTCCATCCAACGAGCAGACCGCCCCAACGCTTCGATGTACATCAGTTTCACCTCGGACGATTGGACGCTCGCACATATCACCGACTGGCTGAGCCGCAACATTCAGCCCCAGCTTTCAACGGTCGATGGGATCCAAACGATCGGCATCGAGGCCGGACAATTACCTGCAATGCGGGTTTGGATTTCTCCGGACAAGCTGGCCGAACACAATCTGACCGCAGGTGATGTTTACTCTGCACTGCAACGGAACAACTACCTCGCCGCGATCGGAAAGATCAAGAACGAATCGGTCCAAGTCGACTTGGTCACCAACACCGATTTAAGAACCGTCGAAGAGTTCGAAGAACTCATTGTTTATCAGCGTCCCTTAGGAACGATCCGCCTTAAAGACGTTGCCAAGGTGGAATTGGGTGCTGAAGAGGCTGGAGCCGTCGCAATGTATAAAGGCAGAGATGCCGTTTATGTATCCGTTTGGCCACTTCCAGGGGTCAATGAAATCGAAGTCTCGCGACGTCTGCGAGCGGAGATGGAAACGCTGCGGCCGACGTTGCCACCTCACCTTGAAATGAATGTGGCGTACGATGCCACTCGCTCGATGGAAGATTCGCTCCGCGAAATCTCTAAAACGTTGATCGAAACGATTTGCATCGTGGGTGTGGTGGTCTTCCTTTTCATGGGCTCTATCCGAACAGCCATCGTCCCACTGGTCGCCATGCCTGTCTCGCTGATCGGCGCGATGCTGCTCATGATGCTCATGGGTTTTAGCCTCAATCTGCTGACGCTGCTGGCCATCGTCCTTTCGGTGGGACTCGTGGTGGATGATGCGATTGTCGTCGTTGAGAACATTCAAAGGCACGTTCAAGAAGGAAACTCTCGAATGCGAGCTGCGATTATCGGCGCTCGCGAATTGGTTGGCCCCATCATCGCCATGACTATCACCTTGGCCGTTGTGTACACACCGATCGGTTTCCAATCAGGGTTGACGGGAATGCTATTTCGGGAGTTCGCTTTTTCCCTAGCTGCCGCAGTCATCGTCTCCGGTGTCGTCGCGATTACCCTCTCGCCTCTGATGAGCAGGTACCTGATCCGCGAATCCGGAAACGAAGGGTATCTCGCTCGAATCACCAATCTTTTTTTTGAGTGGATCAAGGGCTGGTATGGTTTCGCACTGTTCGGAGCGATTCGCGTCCGATGGGCTTTGATCCTGATGACGTTGATGATCGGCAGCTTTGCGTGGCCGCTGTACCGATGGAGCAGCAAAGAGCTAGCGCCCGTCGAAGACCAGAGCAGTATCACAATCGGATTGCAAGCAGCACCCGACGCGGCTCTTGGCTCCACGGCCAAAAGCATCCGGGAATTGACGGGTAAATTTCAGGTGTTGCCTGAGGTGGAATATGTATGGGCCGTTGCCATGTCGAGCGGAGGCTTTGGAGGGATCAGCACGGTACCGTTCGAAGAACGGGATCGGTCCACTAAGGAAATGCTCAATGATGCCTACCGATTGGTCGCTGACGCGACGAGCATCAAAGCCTATCCGGGGCTTCCTAGCCCTCTCCCGGGCTCTGGCAGCTCGGACGTCGAGTTGATTGTGAAGACCGATGCTTCCATTGAAAAGCTATCTGGACAAGTCCTCGAAATCATCCAACAAGGTTACAAATCAGGTGCGTTCCGATTCGTTGACTCCGATCTCAAGGTGGATTTGCCTCAAGGAAGTGTGGAGCTCGATCGCGAGCGGATCGCCGATTTGGGCTTGGACCTAGCGAGCGTAGGACGCGAATTAGGTGTTTTGCTCGGTGGTGGTTATGTGAATCGCTTCAATCATTTCAACAGAAACTACCAAGTCATCCCGCAACTCGACATCTCATCGCGAGAAAGTGTCACCGCGTTGATGGATTTGAAGATTCGTTTAGCGAGCGGAGAGATGATCCCCATTTCTTCCTTCACCAAGGTGAGTTCCAAGGTTGCTCCGCGATCACTGCAACGTTTTCAACAGCAAAACTGTTTGCGACTAACAGCCGCAGTTGCTGATGGTGTTACCAAAGCAGACGGGCTAGATCGCCTCGAAGCCATCGCTCGCGGAGTATTTGGGAATGCAGTCGCCATCGACTACGGTGGAGAATCACGGCAGATCCGGAGCGAAGGGGCCGCGTTCATGGTCACCATCGCGTTCGCTTTGGTGTTAATCTATTTGACCTTAACCGCCCAGTTCCAAAGCTTTCGCGATCCATTGATCGTATTGCTAGGCTCCGTCCCTCTCGCAGTCTCCGGGGCGCTCGTTTGGACCTACTTCGGTCTGACCACCATCAACATCTATTCCCAAGTCGGACTGATTACCTTGGTTGGATTGGTGGCGAAAAACGGGATCTTGATCGTCGAGTTCGCGAATCATTTGCAGGAAAGCGGGGTTTCGAAAATGCGGGCAATTATCGATGCCTCCAAGACCCGACTCCGTCCGGTCTTGATGACCTCCGCAGCGACCGTTTTGGGGCATTTCCCGCTGGTGTTGGTCGAAGGCCCAGGTGCCGAGGCTCGCAACAGCATCGGTATCGTCCTGGTTGCTGGAATGATGATCGGAACCACATTCACTCTTTTCGTCGTACCCGCTCTCTACGCAGTCCTCGCCTCGGACCGCAAAGGGCACGGCGCACACCGTGATCCTCTCGATTGGGCTTAACTCTACCGATCCGGAAACCGGATCGCGATTGCCCGGCGCACCGCTGGAGGTATCGGGGCGTCTTCTCAGTGTTGTGGACCAGAATCGAGCGAGGACCGGCGACGTAGTTGTGCTTGTCTTGGATTGTCAAGTTCGACACAGGGAACATGTCGACTTCGACTTGCGTGATCCTGGCGATCCGATGAGTGGAACCGTCCTGGCCAATCACCTGGTCCCCCACCCGCAGCTCGTGCGAGTTCACCCATCGGCCGCCCAGCGACTTGCCCTCATCCTCCCCCGGCTCTAACGCCCGAGGAACGCTCCGCTCTCGAAGGTCCCGGCCATGGACATACCAGATTCAATGCCAGCAAGAAGTCTCACGCCGAGACGCAAAGACGCCATGGTTTGGGAAAAGATCGGAGCATGACCCACCCAACGTGTTCGTACACCGATCAGCGTGGGGAGAGAGCGATCAGCGTTGGGACCGTGATCTATTACCCCTCCTCGCCCCGCCTCGGGAAGAGGAGGCCGGGAGGTGAGGGGCTTGCTTTGATACCGCAAGAGTTACGGACAGCTGCTTTGCTTTGATCTCCCCCAAATGTGCTACCGCCACAATAAGATCATTTCGTGACCAGCCGAAACGCAATGCCGAGTCGGTCGTAGACCGGGAAGATTCGAACCCAGATACGGCAAGCGTCGAAGGGACCAGTACACGCTGCTGATGAAACCCCGAGACAAATTGCGACAGCGGCTCAGCAAGGGAGATAACTCCTTTGAGTGAAACAGATTACGGTAGCCGTACAGTGCCATTCGTGGGTGGCACTTAACTTCCGTCTTTGCTTTCCATAAACTGCTGTCTGATCGCTTGCTCCTGATCCATTTCACGCGAAGGCGCGAAGCCGCGAAGGGAAAGCCTTGGATCCAAGTGGTGGGACGATTGTTTTAATCGTTTTTGGCTCCTGGCGAGAGCAGTTGGGGACAACGGCTCTACATTGCGGCCCAAAGGAGCACGACCGTCTCCGTCGTGAAAGGTTCTGCGGTTCCCTAGGCTAATAACCTTCGATCCATTTCACGCGAAGGCGCGAAGCCGCGAAGGGAAAGCCTTGGATCCAAGTGGTGGGACGATTGTCTTAATCGTTTTTGGCTCCTGGCGAGAGCAGTTGAGGACTGCA
>CAIYZV010000484.1 GCA_903930765.1 uncultured Pirellula sp. | reverse complement strand
GTCGATGTAGCCTCCGATCGTGTAGCAAAAAAATGCGAGTCCAAAGACACCGTACACGATGCTCGGCACCCCGGCGAGATTGTTGATGCTGATCCGAATCAAACTGAGCAACCATCCGCTCGATGCGTACTCGCGCATGTAAAGCGCCGCCAATACGCCAAATGGCATCACCGCCAACGACATTACCAAGGTCATGACGATGGTCCCCCAGATGGCCGGAAAGAATCCACCTTCCACGCCTGCTTCGCGCGGTTGGCCAAAGAGGAACTCCAACCATCGGCTGGCATACACGCCGCATCGGCCCAGCCAGCTCAATTGGTTCGGCTGGATCAATCGGACGATGTCGGCGACCAAAACGGGGTGCTCGCGCATGCCATAAACCGATGTCGATGTCCCGTTCTCTTGGACGGCCCAAAAATAAACTGGCGGTTTGCTGTCGTGCTGCGCGGAGACCAACCATTGATGAGGACCCAGCGAAACAGTTTCGAAGATTTGATTCCTCGCATCGCTCGCACCCATCGCATCGAGGATCGTTTGAGGCAGCGCAGTACCAGGATTGTTCTCGACGGGTTTTTCGCTCCCGGCTGGAAACCATTGGTCCGGCGGAATGTCGACAGTACCGATGTTGTCCATGACCGGCATTTGCATCACCACCGATCGTCCGCGACGTTCTTCTTCCAACGCAGCAATTTGCTCGTTGATCGCGATCAGCTGAGGTTCCGAATCGAGGGTCTTGCGTATCAGCCCTGCGATAGCCCGTGCAGCTCGTGTGGAAAGACCTTGCAAGGCCGGAAGCTTTTCAATCGCAACCCCCGATCCGTTTGCGTTCCCGTCCGTCGCTTCCGCAGTGGCTTGGTCGAGTGCCGCTTGCAACTCGACTTTCTCAGCGAGTTCGGCTCGGCGGACATCCAAACGCGCATTGGAAATCGCGCGATCGATGCGTTCCAGTTTGTGCTTCTCTGCCTCGATCTTGCGATTAAGCTGTTCTGCGTCGTGCATCGCTTTCTGTACGAGATCGGCAATGTTGGCTGCGTTTGCCTCGGTCCATGAAAGAGACTTCGGAAAACCGTACAAGTTGCCCCATTCCCGGCGCTCGAGCAACCAAATCGATTTGGGTTGGACCGGTTTGTCGGTCGAGAGTGCTACGGTCGGCAGGAAGGTGAAGTGCCGGTTGGTCAGTTCGAAATTACCGGTCCGAAGATACAGCCGCCTCGATCTGATTTCCGATGCACCATCGAGCAGTTTTTCGGCGCGCGATCGCGTGTTGGAATCCAAATCCTCCAGCGTTTGGCCACTCAAGACATACTCGTTGTTTCCCTGTAGTTCGCCACCGACCAACTCGTTGCCGAGGGTCGAGTACATCGAGTAAGGACGAGGCCACAGGGTGGAGAGGCCTTGGTAGAGGACCAATGCCAACAAACCTAGGATCATCGAGCATGCGATGGCGAACATCCCGCCGGTGAGCCAAATCATCGGCTCCCCTTGGGCTTTCAAGCTGCTCGTTTTGCGTCGTTCCGGGATAGCTCGCGTCATAACTGATACGCTCGCTTTCGGAATCGTAGCCGGACCCATTCGGCCAGCGTATTGGCAACCAATGTGAACGAGAACAGCAGGAGCGCTGCCAAGAAGAGCGTGTGATAATGGATCGATCCGCGGGCCGCTTCGGGCAACTCGGTCGCGAGTGTTGCCGAAAGGGTTCGGTACCCATTGAACGGATTGATCTCGACCAAAGGTGTGTTTCCGGCAGCCATCAACACCACCATCGTTTCACCGATGGCTCGACCGAATCCTATCATCAGCGCGCTGAACAGCCCGCTCATCGCTGTCGGAACTACAACACGCACCGTCGTTTGCCAAACGGTGGCTCCGCAACCGAGCGACGCGCTACGGAGATGCTGCGGAACGCTTTGCAACGCATCGTCGGCGAGGGTATAGATGAGCGGGATAATCGCAAAGCCCAAAATCCCTCCGACGAGCAAGGCATTGCGTTCTTGGTACGGACCGAGCAACGTGCCTCGTGCGTCCCAACCGAAACTCGTTAGCACCGACGCGACGACCGCGCTCAGCAGCAATGTGGCCAGGCAATTCCCGAAGAACAAGAGCAACTCTCCGAGAGCGGTGTACCAAATACCACCAGGCCTCGATGAAACCCATGGACTGACCCGAGTGGTGTGGAACCAAAGGACCAGCAATCCCATCGGCAGTATCGACAGCAGGAACCAACCCGGCCACGGTGTCGTGCTGTTGCTCGACAACCATGTCAGGATCGAGCCGCCGAAGAGCCACTTCTCTATCGTGTCGGAAAATAGCCAAGCGATCCCGATTGCGGAGGGTGCCACTAAAAACATTAAAGGCAATCGAAACCGACGCAATGGAATGGATTGCTTGGTCGGGATCAAATTCCAAAGGTGCGCAGCGAGCAAGAACAAGACGATGGTGAGTAGCGCCGATAGCAGGATCCACGAGAGGGAATCTCTCAGGATCGGTGCAAAGACCATCGCGCCGATGAACCCGAGCACGACGCTCGGGACGCTCGCCATCAATTCGATCACGGGCTTGAATCGCAACCGCCATCGGCGACTCATGAACTCGCTGCCGTAGATGGCTGCGGAGATGGCAATCGGAGCCGCGATCAACATCGAATAGAAGGTTGCTTTCAACGTTCCAAAGATCAATGGCCAAAGCCCGAACTTGGTCTCACCCTCGATGCTCCCGGTACTGCTCTGCCAAATGTGCTGTGGTTTCGTATACCCTTCGTACCAGATGGGGCTAAAAAACGCGGCGAGCGAGCTTTCAGGATACGCGATATCCAGCTTCATTAATTTGATTTCGTTGGCTCGAAAGCCGCCGACCACGTTGCCGTTGGGTGAAAAACATAATTTCCAATCGACATCCTTCGGAGAATCGAAACCGCTAGGGTCAAAGAACTGCCAATTCGCCAACTCCCGTTCGGTGGTCACATGCTGCAACCGCAAGTTCCCAGAGGTATGCAGCGCAGCGACCAAGCGTTGCGATGGCGAGGCACCCATCGATGCGATCGGTGTCTCTTCGGATTGCATGCGGTGGATGGAAAAGTGCTCTTGGCCTTGATCGGTCGACGTGAATGCGACCGCTTCGACGGAGCCGTCGGCACTACCAATCATCCACGTCGAACGTCCTAACAGCGGGACCGATTGCGTCGGCTCACTCAACGTTCCTGTCATGGTCAAGAACGATTGGTCCAGCAACAAGCTGTTCGAGACGGGTGCGATCGAAGCGTCCGAGCCATCGCTGTTGGGTTTCCATCGCGAGATTCGTCCTGTTGCATCGATCGACTGGATCGATTCCCCCGTGCTCGAAACCATCACGCCCCGAATACCGGCGGCAGGTTTTAGGTTGGTCATCTCGCTGCTCGCCAGCTCGCCGTTTGCCGGAACCGTTGTGGGGCCATTTGTCGTTGGAGAGCCGATGCCGCGTGGTCCGCTCTTCCAAATTTCGAAAGCTTGCTTAGTCTCCCCAGAGAAACCGACGGCTTGCCGCCGAATCGTCCCCAGAGCGATCTGGGTTCCCGATGCAGCGCCCCACACGGAGACGCTTGAATCGCTGAAACCGGAAGTATCATTGTTCACCTTCCAGTCCAAGTGTTCGATAGGGGTTTCGAAGACTGGGACCGTGTCATGAAACACGACTTCTTCGACGCGGACCCGGCGCACGAGGCCTTCGGAGGTTTTTCGATGGACAGCGCTATCGAGCATCACGGGACCGAGCATAATCCGCTCAGCAAGGGATGGGTCCAATTGCGATTGGGAGAGGAAGCTCGTTTGGAAGGGGATCGTGACGGGGCGGATTGAGCCGTCGGAGTATCCGATGACCATGCTCGTGTTGCTCGGTTCGACGCTGACCGCGGTGATGCGCTGTTGGCTATCCCAGCTCTCCGGAGCGTACTTGCCCAGGATCGCGTTGCTGGAAACCGAGCGAACGACGATGCTATGGTCGGCTTGGAGGCTCCAAACGAGCTCAGCGTACTCGTCCAAACCGATGGCCAAAATCACGTTGGGGAGATCCCCTTCGGGAGCCGTTTTGAAACCGGCCAGCGGTTCGATGGCCGACGAGCGAAACAGCGGCGCGACGTTGCCGAACAGGACCAAGACCACCATCAGGACGACCAGGATCGTTCCGATACCGCCGATGGTGATGACTTGTTTGGCGATGCTATCCGACCAAATCACCAGACGCGACGAAGCCCTGTTTCGCCGTATCAAGGTCGGTTCATTGCCAGGCTTTGAGTTCACAACGGAGAGGTCTTGTCAGAGAGGAGATAACGGACAACGAAGCGAGCCGTTAGGGATCAATCCCTGCCAGCTTCAATGCTTTTGCCGCCGTCTTGGCATCGATCGGGAAGGAACCTTCCTTTGCGACCAACTCTTGACCTTCCTTGCTGTAAATAAATCGGATGAACTCGCGGCGCACTGGGTCGAGTTTCGTGCCGGGCTTGACGTTGACCGCGAGGGACAAGTAGCGGGCGAGCGGGTATTCGCCGCTATAAGCGTTTTCCCCAGTGGGTGCAAACGCCTTACCATCGGGCTTGGCGGACAGCGACAATGTCTTGACCGACGATGTTTTGAAACCGACGCCACTGTACCCGATGGCGAAGCGATTCTCGCCGATCGATTGGATCACCGCGGTGCTTCCAGGTTGCTCGTTGACCGAATCGCGAAAGTCCCCATTGCTGAGGGCTTTTTCTTTGAAGAACCCGTAGGTACCGGAAGCCGCGTTACGGCCGAAGATGGTGATTTGTGCGGTTGCGAAGTCGCCGGTCAAGCCGAGTTGTCCCCACTTGTCGATCGACTCGCCGCCGAGTTTTCGGGTGCTCGAGAAGATCGAATCCAATTGCGGAACCGAGATGGTATCCATCGGGTTATCGCGATGGACGTAGATGGCCAGCAAATCGATGGCGGTAGGGAGCAAGGTTGGTTTGTAGCCGTACTTCTTTTCGAAGTCCGCGATTTCGTTCGCTTTGGGATCGCGACTCATCGGACCAAAGCTCGCAGAGCCTTCGATCAAGGCTGGCATGGCCTTGGAGGATCCTTGGCCTTCGACTTCGGTCCGAACGCCCTTGTAGTATTCCTTGAACTTCTCAGTCCACAGCAGCATCAGCGGGTTCATCGAATCGGAGCCCACGCTCTTGAGTTGCCCAGAGACGCCGGGTACCGCTTTGTAGGAGGGGAGTTTGGGATCCACCGATTGGCCGAGGAGGGTACTGGCTGAAACGAGGAACATCAAACTCGCGGCCAGGAAAGGCGCCTGAACAGTTGCACGGAAAGACATAGTGCTGGATACTCCGGATCAAACTGGAATGGTCACGATGGATGGTTGCAGTCCACGGGTCCCTGGCTGGCGTTGCGAAGCACCCTTGCCAAAGAACGCAAGAATTGTCCAGCAATTCCCGAAGATCAACCAGTGTGCGCTTGTTAAGAAATAATGAAGACTGCAACCACTTAGGTTACAAATCACACATGAAAATGAAAACCCCTAATCGGATACGATCGTCGGTCACATTGTCGCTGGTGGAGGAGTCGCGCGGGGGGCCTTTTGTGCTGTGGGATGGGATCGCACGCTCGATGGATCTAGCGTCGTCGATGGGATTTGATGGGGTGGAGATTTTTCCACCGGATGCGGAATCGTTGGCGGGGGTGCCGATTGGGCAGATGGCAGCCGATCGCAATTTATCGATCGCGGCGATTGGGACGGGAGCGGGTTGGGTGAAGCATCGGTTATCGCTGGCCGATGGATCGGCGGGCAAACGGCAGGAGGCGATCGGCTTTATTGCCCGTATTGTTGAAGTGGCGGCATCGTTAGGAGCGGGTGCGATTATCGGTTCGATGCAAGGTCGATCGACGCCGGAGGTTTCGAAGGAGCGAGCGAGCGGGTATTTGCGGGAAGGATTAGAGGCGTTGGATAGTCTGGCCGCGCGGTCGTCGGGGCGTGTTTTTTATGAACCGTTGAATCGGTACGAGACTGATCAATGCAACACGTTGGAGTCGGGGTGTCGGATGATCGAGGGGTTGGGAAGTACGACGTTGTTGGCGGATTGGTTTCACATGAACATCGAGGAGGCGGACATGGCTCGATCGTTGCGAGAGGCAGGGGATCGGGTGGGGCATGTCCATTTCGCGGACACCAACCGGAGCGCAGTTGGGATGGGGCATTTGGAAGTATCGCCATTGATCCAGGCATTGCGAGACATCAATTACACCGGTTACTTGAGCGCCGAGGTGTTTCCACTTCCCAGTTCCATCGTCGCCGCGGAAGTCACTTTAGAATCCTATCGTCGGTACGTTAGCTAGTTGCAGGCACCTGGATGAATCTCACGCGAAGGCGCGAAGAACGCGAAGAGAAGAAGAACGCGAAGAGAATACCTAGGGGCTCGAATCAGCGGGTCTCGCATCAGCCGTCGGGCCTTAGCCCCGGTTTTCGCAGCTCTTGAAAACGCTGCTACCGTCTGTCAATTTGGAACCCTAGTTCTTCCCTTCGCGGTCTTCGCGTCTTCGCGTGACTTCTGGGCTTGGGTATAAGTCGTTTCGTAGTAGAGCACCGGGCGTTGGCGGACGGCACTCGGAGAGTGCTTGCTAGTGCTGGAACGCGTCGCCGAGTCAACTATGGCTATCGCGCGAGAGTTGGTGCTGAAGATTGAGATAGGGTGCGGATCGTTACGTCGATCCAACCGTGATCCGATTCACGCAATGGCAACCCAGCACCTCGACGGTGTACCTCAATCCCTTGCGTTACCAACGCATGATCGATCGGGATCCCCAACCATCCCAATCCCGAGGGCCACGTCGCGAAAAAGCCACGCCCCTCGCGTGTGTCACGCAATTTGCCTTGACCCAATCCATCTCCCTTCCACATCTCTCGAAAGGGCTTCGACCACGGCGTGATGTTGAAATCCCCGATCACCAACGCTTCCTCGTTGGATTCCAACACCCATCGCCTCATAAAATCCAACTGTTGGTCCCGCTGTGCCGTTCGCCCTCCCAAATTCGGCGAACTGGTATGCACCCCTAAAATCCGAAGTCCCCGCTGTGCGCCTCGACCGGGGACCTGACCTTCAATCGCTGG
>CAIYZV010000483.1 GCA_903930765.1 uncultured Pirellula sp. | reverse complement strand
TCTTACCGCGATCGGATTTTCCGAATGTTGCTTCCGTTAAAACGGAATTTTCGACCGCGAACTATCGCGCTCTCTAGTTGATAAGTAGTTGCTTGTTAGAACGCCGATTGCTTCCGCCCCACCGAACCGGACCTCAAACTACCAGACCGCCGGGTTAACAGCGAAGTCAGAATCGGATCTGACTGGCAAGGTCCCAGCTTGGAAATTGCCCTTCCGGTTGAGCTCAAATCATTTGGCCGCAATTATTACAATGCGGGGGCAAAACACCGAAGCAGCAAACGGAGTCGGCCGAGCAGCGAATCGAGCCGTTTTCTGTTTTGCGACGTAAAGAACGTCCGAAGACTCTCATTTGGAGGTCCAGCATGTCGACAACTGAAGGCGCCTCAAGAGTCTTCGATGAGATCGCTCAATTGTTTGGCTCAGGCCCGAACGATGAACAGATTTTGAATTTTCGGCCGTCTGCCGACGTCGCCCAACGAGCCTCGCAGCTTCTGTCGCTGAACCGGACCGGCCAAATGGATGACGACCTTAAGCACGAACTGGACCAATACGAACACGCTGAACTTTTGATGCGCATGGTGAAGGCCCGAATACGTGAGCGACAAGGAGGCTAGGAACGGATGCGCGAATATGTGCCTGCAGAACTTCGACGCCTGACGTACTATTCCTGATCTTGATTGCGGAGGATTTCGATGAGCGCTGTATCTGTGACAACCTCCACCCCGACTGCTTTGCAATGGTCGACGACCTCCTTTGCTCCGATATCTTTGTCGATACTGCAAAGGTAATCTGCTTTGGTGCGAAGCGCGGTTTCAATTACCGGATCATCGTCTTTATCTCGCGTTATCCGTAACGATTTCGCAGCGTCTACTTCGACGACTAAAGCGACCTGCTGAATAGATCGGACGAAGTCTTCGATTTCGGTGTCGGAAAGGCCATGAATTTTCCTGACCCGTGGGTATCGGAGCACCCGATCTAATTCCGCCAACATGAAGTTGGACGTACAGAGCAAATTTCCATCTGAGATCGTGCGGCGCAACAGTTCAGATGCTAGCCCAGAAGGTGACGCGACAGCACGAACAATGATATTCGTGTCGAGTACGATCTTTGCCATTACTCGTCGGTGCTCTGAATAGCTTCAGCGATAGCCGCTTCAATCTCCGTGGGCGCCAAATCTTGCTGATGGGCATTCGTGTGGGCTTTGGTGAGCAGCTCTTCGATCCGACTTCGAGCAACCGATTTGTCGGCTTCATTCGGTTCGACACCAGGGCGATAAGCAAGAACGAAGATCCGTTGGTCAGGAGCTAGATCTCCTCCGACCAGTTCCTCAATAGCGTGACGTTGATTGGGAGTAATGTCGCTAACGGTTCGGTCAACGGATGTTTGAATGGATTGGGTCATGAGTTTCGCTCCTACGTGCTATTGTAGCATCTATCGGCATGACAGTCACGTCAAGGACTAGAGGAAGTGGCTGAGGCCACACTTGCCAGCACAGCGGCATACAATTGACAGCCAACTGTTGCCGAAGACTACCAAGAGTTCGTTTTTCCCTGCAATCCAATAGTACTTTGACGCAGCCTATTCCACATTTGCCGCTGCTTGTTCCAGTCGAGTGATTTTGCGATTGGGCGGATGTCGGCTTCTTTGATCGGATCGCGGCCCTGGGTGGTTCTGGGCAGGAAGAGGATCTCTTCCTGGATGTCGGGGGCGAGGTTGTCTAGCCACATGATTTGCGTCATTCGCGTCGTTGAGATTTGCCCAAAGTGGGCTAGTTCGGATTGGTTGATGATGGCTCCTGACTGAACCAGCCTGAAGCAATGGTGAGCCAAGGCAAGCAGTCGGCTGATTCGGGGCACGCGGCCAGCAGGGATAACGGGCTTCGCTCCGCTTTCAATCTGCTTGGTTCCACTGCGCTTGGTGGCGACGTGGAATTGACGGTTGATGGTTAGGCGTTCGGTCATTGTGCATGCTCCAGTTGGTTCTCGGTTAAGCTTTTCAAGCCGGTTGGATGAAACGTGATTGCTACGTTGCCACCTGGACCGTCGAAGCTGACTTTCTCGATCAGAAGACGGACTAGTCGTACTTGTTCCTTCGGGGGAAGCGTCTGCCATAGGTTGTCGAAGCCAGCCAAGACGTTTGTGATTTGCTGGTCATCGATCTTTTGGGCTTCGAGCACCGCAAGCTCTGATGCGATCTGTTGAGAGCGACGGTCGGCGGTTTCGAGTCGCGACTGAATTTCGCTTAGCCCTGACAAGTTGCTGGCGATGTTCGGATTGGCAACGATCGCTTGAAGCTTGGAATGATCATCTCGCATCTGACGAGCCAGCGACTTCTGTTCGTCTCTTAATCGTTTGCACTCGACATGGTTCCGTTGTTGAACATCGATGGTTGTTTGCTTTAACAGTGCCGGATCCTTGCCGATCGTTCGAATTTGCTCCACCACGAACCGCTCGATCTCACCAGCGGGTACCGACGGCGCCGGACACTCCGACCAACCTCGTTGCATGGCTGTACCACAGACATAGTAGCGATACCGCTTGTTGCCTTTGCAACTAAACGAATGTGTCATGACGCAGCCACACGATTTGCAATGAAGCAAGCCCTTTAGCAACGCGCTATGCTTATTGCGCACCATCGTTCCACCCGATTGGCCATTGCGTTTTAGATTGGTCTGAACGCGGTTAAATACCTCGACGGGCACGATGGCAGCATGTTCGCCGACATGGGTCTCGTCCTTGTACTTGATTTTGCCGATGTAGGTGACATTGGTTAGCAGTTTGTAGAGTGCGTTTCGGGTAAAGGTTCGGCCACCACGTCGATCGCCTTTCTTCGTGACCCAGCGTTTCGTCGTCCAGCCACGCCGATTGAGCTCGCGAACCGTTGGTAGCAGTGATTGCTGCTCCAGATACAGCTCGAAGATTT
Organism: uncultured Pirellula sp.; assembly: GCA_903930765.1. Classification (GTDB taxonomy): domain Bacteria; phylum Planctomycetota; class Planctomycetia; order Pirellulales; family Pirellulaceae; genus JBKCUI01. Next base: position 2,274 of record CAIYZV010000483.1, on the reverse strand, counting down.
GACGTACTGACGCTGCTTCGATTTCGTCCACCACAAGCTTAGTGTTTTCCACGGTGTAGCCGAGCAGTGGCATCCCACCGGACCACTTTCCACGCCGACGCGATGCAGCCACTTTGTCACGTACGCGTTCGCTGATCATCTCGCGTTCGAATTGAGCGAACGAAAGTAAGACGTTCAGAACCAGCCGCCCCATCGACGTCGCGGTATTGAACTGCTGCGTCACACTGACGAACGAGACGTTGTGGGAATCAAAGACCTCGATACGGCATCTACGAGCTGAATTGGTGGAAGCCCTAACATTGATCTCATCACTCGGTAGCGTGCACCATTCCCTGCCGAGGTCCACTGCAAGTCAAGGCCATTCTGTACAAGAGCAGTTCTAATCTCTGGAGCGAGTAGCCTCTGGGATATTCGAGTAAATCGTCGATCCATGCCTCGCCAAATTCCGTCGGTACCTATCGCTCCCACTGTCAGAGAGTGATCGCCATTCAAGGAATCTCCAAACAACTGCGCTATAGCGAGATCTGTCAAATCAAATCGACCGTTAGCGCTAATTGCGCCAACGAGTTCCTGGCGGGGAGATCCGTCGAGCGACACAAAGAGTTTGGAATTGGAGTCCTTTACGACTCCATGGAAACCAATGTCGGAGGTTAGCCCGTCCGATTCCCCGGAATCATTCATCACCAATGATTCAAATGGCGTTGGTGGAACGAAACCGAACTTCGAGTTAACGTGATTGATGATTACCAATACATCTAGTGGACTGATCGATGCATCGCGATCCACATCCAGATTCAGTTCATAGCGACGATTTGCATTGCTCTTGTTAAGCCAATTGATGACATTTAGGACATCAAGCGGCGAAATCGTGTTATCGGAATCAACATCGAGCGTGGAGACCCATGGTGCCACCTGATGCGTATAGGGCACCACATCAACGACAGCAACACCTTGCGTCAACCAGACCCCGTTGCGAGATGCATTGATTGCGATTGTCCGACTTCCGCCTTGTTCGAAGACCAAGTCCTTTAATGACGTAAGCGATCCTCCGACTACTGTACGGTCTGCAATTCCGTCACCCGTCATGTCAATGTCATATCGGATATCATTCCCGCCGGACGAGGCTCCTACCAATCGCATATCCAGGGAGACAGGCGTACGGATTCCAACCACCGGTGAAATAGAGATGTCCAGCGTCGCCGTGGGCTTAGATCGCTGTGCAAGAAATGATTCGGTGTAGTTGACGCCTTGAACCGTAGTGGCAATCGAGACCACTTGAGTGCCGTCAATATGCAAACGGTAGTTGCCATCTAAGAGCCCAACATCGTCAACATACGCTCCTAGAAATCGCAAATCCGCAACAGTATTGTTATTCAGTGTTGCGGTGACCATTTCGTAGGGTACGACTGCTCCCCCAATATCCTGCTTCGCCCATTGTATAGCGGTTCCGGGCAAGGTCACAAGCATATCCCATGCGATACGTATTTGCCTGACTGACGTGCTCCATCCAGCGCCCTCTAGAATTTTTATATCTGTAACCTCAGGGACATTATTAATGTTCAAGACGTAATCACGGAACACGGGCGTACTGTTTGGTAGAAGCGGATCGTTCGCCACGACACGAACTTGAAACGAAGACTGCGATTCGAAATTAAACCGAGTGCCCGCCTTCAACCAAAGTTTTCCATTTGAAATTTCGAAATAGCCAGCGTCTGAGCCTTGAAGGGCGACATTAGGTGCACCAAGTGCATCATCAATGATAGAAATTGAAGCTACTGCCGTCGACTGCACCAACGTCTTCTCCTCTGGGATTCCTGAAAGTACATCGGTGAATAAAACTTCAGTAGGTGCTTCGTTGACATCGGTCACGTTGAGAACAATATCGATCGACTGATCGGGAGTTGCGCCGACGGTGGAATCATCCACCGAGATGGTGACCCGTAGTTTGGGCTTGGTCTCAAAGTCGAGGGAACTCGGTTTCAGCTTTAGTTTGCCAGCGGCTACCTCGAACATCGAAGCGTCGGGACCCGACAAGGTGATCGTGTTGGTTCCGAGTGCATCGTCGAGGATCGCGACGTCCGCAATGCTCAATCCTGTCGTATTCGACTCAGGTACGGAGGTCACGACGTTGGTGAGCGTCAAGCCTGGTGCTTCGTTGACATCGGTCACGTTGAGAACAATATCGATTGACTGATCGGGAGTTGCGCCGACGGTGGGATCATCCACCGAGATGGTGACCCGCAGTTTGGGCTTGGTCTCGAAATCGAGGGAACT